>CAZIIS010000057.1:0-17574 GCA_964539295.1 uncultured Fimbriimonadaceae bacterium
AGACGAAACCCATCCACCCTCCGCTCCTTGACACCTCGTTTTTCGACACGCTCCTACGGCATCGACGACCCGTTCCGCGGCGCGCTCGGCAACCCGAACACGCTCTGGCTGGGCCGGCCGGCCGGCGAATGGTTCGCCAGGCGCGGCGTCGACCTGGCCGAAGCCGGCATCGACCCGGCCACCGACCTTCAGTTCGCGCCGCTCTTCCCTTGCCTGACCGGCGGGCCCGAGGACGGCGAGCTGCTTCAGTGGATGGTCGCGGTCGACCCAGCCGAAGCCCCCGCGCTGCGTCAACGTTGGTTGAAGGCCCGACGCCTTTCGGCCGAAGAACTGGCCGAGTCCGCAGACCTGCAACGGTTGGCGGAACAGCGACGGGAACTGATGGTGCATGGCCTGCAGGCGATGGCCCGCAACCACCGCCAAAGTATGTTCTACAAGCTGGACCTGGCCGCGGTCGCCGAGGTGCTGGGCGACCGGGCGGCCCCGCTTCCGGCCCCCGAAGAGGACGGCGATCCGGTCAAGCGGATCCACGCGGAGATGCTGGAGGCGGCGATGTTGCGTCGCGCCGGCAAACCGGCTTGGGAGGGCCACGAGGCAAACGCTTTCGCTTGCCTGCGCGGCCTGGTACTGGACGACCCAGAACTGCGCATCGCCCGCCCACGGTGCGACGTGCAGGAGGACCAGATCGTCTGGTCGCGAAGCCCGATCCGCCTGGACCTCGCCGGCGGCTGGACCGACACGCCGCCCTACTGCATGTTGCACGGCGGGCGGGTGCTGAACGTCGCCTTCGACCTGAACGGCCAGCCCCCGATTCAGGTCTTCGCCAAGCGCTCCGAGCGGCCCGAACTCGTGCTCCGCTCCATCGACCTCGGCGTCGAGAGCCGGGTGCGCACCTACGACGAGTTGACCGACTACGCGGAACCAGGCAGCGCCTTCGCGTTGGCCAAAGCCGCCCTGGCGCTCGCGGGATTCGAGCCCCAGTTCCACGCCGACGGCGGCCACTCGAACCTCGCGGCGCAACTGGAGGCGTTCGGCTCGGGCATCGAGCTCTCGCTTCTGGCGGCGGTGCCGAAGGGCTCCGGCCTTGGCACCAGCAGCATCTTGGCCGCCACCACCCTCGGCGCGCTCAGCGAGCTTTGCGGCCTGGGTTGGTCCCGCTCGGACCTGGTGACGCGCACGCTGGCGCTGGAGCAGTTGCTCACCACGGGGGGCGGCTGGCAGGACCAGGCCGGCGGCATCTTCCGAGGGGCGAAGGTCGTGGAGTCCCAACCCGGCATCCGCCAAGACCTGACCTACCGGTGGCTGCCCGACCACCTGTTCACGCAGCCCGACTCGCGCGACACGGTGCTGCTCTACTACACCGGCGTAACGCGGCTGGCCAAGAACCTGCTGCAGGAGATCGTGCGCGGGATGTTCCTGAACTCCGGCCCGCACCTCCGCGTCATCGAGGAGATCGGCGCCAACGTGCCGCCCACCCGCGACGCCATCGAGCGCGGCGACCTGGCCGGCCTTCAGGCGGCCATCCGCCGAAGCTGGGAGCTCAACCAACGGCTCGACGCCGGCACGAACACGCCCGAAGTGCAGGCGATCCTTGACCGCATCCACGACTGGGTGGGGGGCCTGAAACTGCTCGGCGCCGGGGGCGGCGGGTACTTGCTGATACTGGCCAAGGACCGCGAGGCCGCGCGCCGAATCCGCGCCGAACTGGAGGGCGCGCCCCCCAACCCCCGCGCGCGGTTCGTAGCCTGGTCGCTATCGGAGACGGGGATGCAGACGACGCGGAGCTAGCCCGGCTGGTAACCTGCGCCCCATGCCAACCGTTGAGTTGAACCGGTTCTACAAGTACGAAGAGCTGTCGGCTCTGCTCGCGGCGTTCGCCGCCGAGCATCCGGACCTGGTGCAGGTCGAGTCGATCGGCAAGAGCTACGAGGGGCGCGGCATCTGGCTGGTCACGGTGACCAACCTCGCCACCGGCCCGGCAAGCGAGAAACCCGCGTTCTTCTGCGACGGCAACATCCACGCCGTCGAGCTCAGCGGCTCCGCCGCCGTGTTGGCCGTGCTTCAGAAGCTGGTCGCCGAGCGCCCCGCCCTGCTCGACACGCGCGCCCTCTACCTCGTGCCGCGCCTGAACCCGGACGGCGCCGAGTGGGCGATGGAGGACGTGCCCCGCGTCATCCGGAGTTCCACCCGCCCCTACCCATACGACGAGGAGGACTGCTACGGCCTGGAGCGCAAGGACCTGGACGGCGACGGCCGCATCCTGAACGTCCGCGTCGAGGACCCGAATGGTCCGTGGAAGGTGTGCGAGCAGGAACCCCGCCTGATGGTGAAGCGCGGGCCGGGCGAAACCGGCGCCACGTACTACCGGCTGCTTCCGGAAGGCCTGCTGCACAACTGGGACGGCATGCAGCTTCGCGACCGACGGCAGAAGGAGGGGCTCGACCTCAACCGCAACTACCCGTCCGCTTGGCGGCTCGAACACGAGCAGCACGGCGCGGGCCTTTCGCCGGCCGGCGAGCCCGAGATCCACGCCGAGGTCGACGCCATCTGCAAGCGCCCCAACATCTGCGGCGCGATCTCGTTCCACACCAGCGGCGGGCTGATCCTCCGCCAACCGGGGCGTTGCCCGGACGCCGAGATGGAGCCGGAGGACCTCTGGAACTACAAGGAGCTGAGCCAGAAGGGGACCGACCTGAGCGGTTACCCCGCCATCGGCCTCTATGAAGACTTCCGCTACCACCCGAAAGAGGTTCTGAGCGGCGACTTCGACGACTGGATGTACCAGCACCGGGGCGTCTATGCCTGGACGGTCGAGATCTGGTCGGCCCAGCGCCAAGCCGGCATCACGGACTACAAGTACATCGATTGGTGGCGCGTGCACCCCGTCGACGACGACCTCAAGATGCTGAAATGGAGCGACGAGAAGCTGGGCGGCAGGGGGTACGTGGACTGGAAGCCGTTCGAGCACCCGCAACTCGGCAAGTGCGAGATCGGCGGTTGGGACGACCTCCATGCCTTCACCAACCCGCCCTCGGAGTACCTGGAGGCCGAACTCAAGCCGCTCGCCGATTGGGTGGTGTGGCTGGCCGCCGCAACGCCATGCCTGGCCGAGCGCGAACTCCGCGTCGAGCGGCAGGGCGACGCGACGCGAATCCGGTTCGCCGTCCAGAACACCGGCTGGCTGCCCACCAACGTCGCCAAGACGGGTACCGCGCACAAGCTCTGCCGGGGCGTGGTGGGCGAGATCGCCCGTCAGGGCGACGCGCCGGGCGGGGCCGGGCGGCCCGGACCGGACTGGTTGGTGAGCGGCCTGCTGCGCCACGAGGCCGGCCAACTGGCCGGATGGGACCGCAAGCCAAGCGCCCCCTACGGCTGGCACACCGACGACACAAGCGACGTGGCGGTGTTCGAGTGGGTGGTTCGCGGCAAAGGAACGTACGAGCTGACCGCAAGGCACGAACGCGCGGGCGTCGTCCGGCGCACGGTCACCGTCGAGTGAAAAGCAGCGGCCCCTCGCGCCATACGCGAGAGGCCGTTCCTGTTCCGTAGCCGCCGTCGTTAGCCGGCGAAGGCGTTCACGCTGGCGATGACGTGCTGGATCTGCTCGGCCGTCAGGTACTGATGAACGGGCAGGCTCAACACTTCGAGCGCGGCGCGCTCGGTCTCGGGAAGGCTTCCCTGCCCGCCGCCGAATCCCGCGTAGGGCTTGTGGAGGTGGAGCGGCACCGGGTAGTAGACCGCCGAGGCGATCCCGCGCTCCTTCAGGTACGCCATCAACGGGTCGCGCTTGGAGGAGCGAACCGTGAACTGGTGCCACGTGTGGTTGTTGCCCGCGGCCACCACCGGCAACGTCACGCCGGGCGCCTTCATCTCGCGCAGGTAGGTCTGAGCGACGGCGTCGCGCTTGGCGTTCCACTCCGGCAGCTTCGGCAGCTTGGCGCAGAGCACTGCGGCCTGAAGCTCCGCCATGCGGCTGGTGTAGCCGATCTCGTCGTAGTAGTAGCGCTCGCGCCCCATGCCATGCACGCGCAGCGACCTGCACCGATCGGCCACCTCGTCGTCGTTGGTGAGCACCATCCCACCATCGCCGGCTGCGCCCAAGTTCTTCGTGACGTAGAAGCTGACCCCGGCCGCCGCCGAGAAGTTGCCCGCACAGACGCCGCTGTGATGACTGCCGATCGCCTGCGCCGCGTCCTCGATGACCACCAAGCCGTGGCGCTTGGCGATGTCGCCGATCGCTTCGACGTCGACCAACTGCCCAAAGAGGTGGATGGGGAGGATCGCCTTGGTCTTCGGGGTGATCGCGGCCTCAACCTTCGCCGGGTCGATGTTGAACGTATCCGGCTCAATGTCCACGAACACCGGAACGCCGCCGAGTTGGGCCACCACCTCGATGCTCGCCACGAAGGTGAACGCCGTGGTGATCACCTCGTCGCCGGCGCCGATCCCGGCGGCCTGCAACGCGATGCGCAGCGCATCGGTACCGCTGTTCACGGCCACGCCGTGCTTGACGCCGTGGAGCCCAGCCACGCCCTCCTCAAGCTGCTTGTTGTACTTGCCCAGCACGTACGCGCCGGTCGACAGGATCTCGGGCAGCGGCGGGTCGGTCTCGGTCTTTACCTCTTGGTATTGGGCCTTGATATCTAGGAAAGGTACTTGCAAAGTGGGCCGTCCTCAGAACTACGGGAGATAGTTTAGCCTCAAGGGACATATGCACGCGGGTCTCAGCGGCCAGAATGTCGGCAGTGGTGAAACTGCCTTGGTCCGTTGTTTTGGCTAGCTCCTCGCCTCGCCGCTTGGAACTGCTTCCCGAGCTTGTACCGGACTTCGAGGTCCTTCCGGCGGAGATCGCCGAGGATGATCACGTCCACGAGGACCCGTGGCTGACCGCCCAGCGACTGGCCCGGCTCAAAGCCCTGGCCGTCTTCGACCTGCGCCCCGACCGCCTGGTCATCGGCGCCGACACCGTGGTTGGGCTAGAGGAGGTCGAGGGTTGGACTCAGCTGATGAAGCCGGCCGACGAGGAGGACGCCAAGCGCATGCTCGGCCTCCTGCAGGGGCGCACGCACACGGTGGTCACCGGCGTCTGCCTCCGTTGGCCGAAGGGGATGAGCCTGTTCACCGAAGCCACCCGCGTCACCTTCCGGCCGCTCAAACCCGGCGAGATCGACGCGTACGTGGCGACCGGCGAACCGATGGACAAGGCGGGCGCCTACGGCCTGCAGGGGGCGGCGCACAACTTCGTCGCCCGAATCGAGGGCTCGAAGACGAACGTCATCGGCCTGCCCATGGAACGCCTTCGAGAAGCGCTCGAGGCGCTCCGCGCCTAACGCGGCCCAACCCACAGATCGGCCAGCACCACCCGATACGCCGGATGGTAAGCACGCTCGTACGCCGACGAGTGGTGGATGGCCGCAAACCCCTTGGGGCGCTCCTCGTCGTCGAGCCGCTTCCATCCCCGATAGCTGAGCTTGCCGATGCCGCGCGCCTTGAGCCGCGAGCCAAGCTCCTCCCATGCCGCGACAAACGCCTTGCGGTCGCCCCGGAAGGATCGTGCCGACTGCACGAACACCGCCAGCAGCATCTCCGGGTCGCCACCCCGGGCCTTGTAGGGGCGCATGTTGACGCGGATGAGACGTCCATCCGGCGTGAGCGGAACCACCTCGCGCTCGCCCGGCGTCGGCCTCCCCACGGTGGGCCATTCCGCATCCATCCACGCCCGAGGGGCGGCCTCGTCCAGCACGGCGTGTTCGCCGCCCAGCGCGGCGTGGAACAGCCACTTGTAGGCGTCCTCGATGCGCATCTCCGGCTTGGCCTTCCAGGCCGCGAGCGAGTGATCCAGCAACGGGCTTTCGCGCGGGGCCAACGCGGCAATGGCGATCAAGCCGATCATCACTGAGCCAGTATACGGGTCAAGGGATCACTAATGGCGTCGGGGGAACCGCTCGCTCGGTCCGCTTCAGCGCGGTCCGGAGCCTCGCCTCCGCGGCGTCGGCGTCGGCCTCACTCCTGGCGTGAACCTGGGCCAACGCCGTCCCGTCGGCGAGCCGGTCGCCGACCTGGACCAGCGATACCACGCCCACCGCCGGGTCCACCGCATCGTCTTTCTGCCGGCGCCCGCCGCCCAGGGCGACCACCGTCTCTCCGACCACGCGCGCGCTCCACTCGGCCACCCATCCCGGCTCGCCGTGGTAAAGCACCTCGCTCACCACCGGCGCTTTCGGAAGGCTCGACGGGTCATCCAAGAAACCGGGGTCGGCGCCCTGCGCCCGGAACCATTGCCTGGCCTTCGTCAACGCTTCGCCGGAGGCGAGCGCCTTCTTCGCGCGCTCCGCCCCGTGTGCGGCCGACGACGCCACGCCGGCGGCGTGCAGCGCCAATCCGCCCACATGCCCGCAAAGCTCCAGGAACCGCTTCGGGCCCCGCCCGTGCAGCGTCTCGACCGCCTCCCGCACCTCGAGCGCGTTCCCCGCCGCACGGCCGAGCGGCTGGCTCATGTCGGTCACGACGGTCAGCACCCGAAGCCCGCAACGCCGGCCCACCCGCTCCAGCATCGACGCCAGGGCGCGGGCCGACTCCACGTCCGGCAGGAACGCGCCGGAACCGCACTTCACGTCGACCGCAACGGTCTCCGCCCCGCCGGCCAGCTTCTTGCTGAGGATGCTGGAGACGATCAGCGGCAACGACGCCACCGTCCCGGTCGCGTCGCGCAGCGCATAGAGCGCCCGATCCGCCGGGGCCAGGCGAGGTGTCTGGCCGGTGAGCGCGACGCCGATTTCGGCCGCCTGCGCCTTCATCTCCTCGGGCGTCAGGTCCATTCGGAAGCCGGGAACGCTCGCCAGCTTGTCCACCGTGCCGCCGGTGATGCCCAGGCCTCGACCGCTCATCTTCACGACGGTCAAACCGCAGGCGGCGAGCAGCGGGAGCACGACCAGCGACGTCTTGTCGCCGACGCCCCCGGTGCTGTGCTTGTCCAGCCAGGGGTGCGGCAGCCCCGTCAGGTCAAGCCGTTCTCCGCTGTCGGCCATTGCCAGCGTGAGATCCGCCGTCTCCTCGTCGTCCAGACCGTTCAGGAACGCGGCCATTAGCCAGGCCGATAGCTGGTAGTCGGGTATCGCCCCGGAGGCCGCGCCTTCGGCAAGGAAGTGCGCTTGCTCCCTGCGCAGCCGTCCCGCGTCCCGCTTGGTTGCGATCAGCTCCGTTGCGTCCATAGGACGCATGTTACACGCCAAAAGCGTACGGCGGACGCGCCACACCACGTTCCGTCACGATGGCCGCGATCAACTCGCCGGGCGTGACGTCGAACGACGGGTTCCAAACCGGGCATCGCTCGGGCGCCACGCGCGCGCCGCCGATGGTGGTGATCTCTTCCGCATCGCGCTCCTCGATCGGGATGCCGCTGCCGTCGGCAAGCGAGGGATCGAGCGTCGAAGAGGGCGCCGCGACCAGGAACGGGATGCCGTGGTGCTTGGCCAGAACGGCCAGCGTATAGGTTCCCAGCTTGTTGGCCGTGTCGCCGTTCGCGGCGATGCGATCCGCGCCGACGATCACCACGTCCACCGCCCCCGACCGCATCAAGGCGCCGGCCGCCGAATCCGGGATCGACTCGAACGGGATCCCCTCCTTCATCAGTTCCCAAGCGGTCAACCTCAGCCCCTGAAGCCGGGGCCGCGTCTCGCAGGAGTAGACGAACACGCCCTTCCCCTGCCCGGTGGCCGTGCGCACGATGCCCAGCGCGGTGCCGTGGCCGGCAGTCGCCAGGGCGCCGGTATTGCAAATCGTCAAGATTGTGGCTCCAGGGTTGATCAGTTCCGCACCATGACGGCCGATGGCGAGGTTCATCTCCAGGTCCTCGCGCTCGATGGCCATCGCTTCGGCCTCCACGGCCTCCGGCGCCGCCTGGCCGAGCGCCTCGATCCGATCCAGGGCCCAGAACAGGTTGACGGCGGTCGGACGCGAGCCGGCCAGCCCCCGCTTCGCCTCGCTCATGTCCTCCCCCGCACGGGCGGCCAACGCCATCCCGTAGGCCGCCGCCACTCCAATGGCCGGCGCCCCGCGCACCGCCATGTCGACGATCGCGTCGCGCACCTCCTGCCACGAGGTCAGTTCGAGCCACACCTCGCGGTTCGGAAGCTCCCGTTGGTCGAGAAGCCGAAGCGCCTGTCCTTTCCACTCCATGGGGCGGATTGCCATGCCGGGAGGGTACCCGTGGCCCCCCCAAGCCAACAGAACCCCACCCGGAGCCGCCCCGTATGGAACACTGGGCGAGAAGCACGACCATGATCGTCCGATACGACTCCCCTTTCCAGTTGAGCCAGACCTTCCAACCTCGCGGCGACCAGGCCGAGGCGATCGACGGCTTGGTCGAGGGGCTCGACGCCGGCTACCGCTTTCAAACGCTACTGGGCGCCACGGGCACGGGCAAGACCTACACGATGGCCAGCGTCATCCAGCGCACGCAGCGCCCGGCTCTGATCTTCGCCCACAACAAAACCCTGGCAGCCCAGCTCTGCCAGGAGTTCCGGGCGTTCTTCCCGGAGAACTCGGTCCAGTACTTCATCAGCTATTACGACTACTACCAACCCGAAGCGTACGTGCCGCAGACCGACATCTACATCGAGAAGGACTCGAGCGTGAACGAGGAGATCGAGCGGCTGCGCCACGCCGCCACGCAATCCCTGCTGGAGCGACGCGACGTGGTGGTCGTGGCGTCGGTCAGCTGCATCTACGGCCTTGGCTCGCCGGACGAGTACGCCGACAGCGTCATCACGTTCGAGGTGGGCAAGGAGTTCCGCCTGGACGACGCGCTTCAGCGCCTGGTCCAGATGCAGTTCACGCGGAACGACCTCGTGCTGGACCGCGGCACGTTCCGGGTGCGCGGCGACGTGCTGGAGGTTCAGCCCAAGGACGAGGAGCTCGTCACGCGCATCGAGTACTTCGGCGACACGGTCGAACGCATCCGCTTGGTGGACCCGCTCACGCAGCACGTGCTGGACCAGCCCTCTCGCTGCAGCATTTTCCCCGCCACGCACTACGTGACGCCGTGGGAGCGCCTGGACTCGGTGTTGGAGCAGATCGGCTCGGAGCGCGACGCCCAGGTGGAGCTGTTCCAGTCGCAGGGCAAGCTGATCGAGGCGCAGCGCATTCGCCAGCGGGTGGACTTCGACCTCGAGATGATCCGCGAGGTGGGCTACTGCAACGGCATCGAGAACTACTCGCGCTACTTCGACGGTCGCGAGCCGGGTGAGCCGCCGTATACGCTGCTCGACTTCTTGCCGAAAGACGCCCTGGTCTTCATCGACGAGTCGCACCAGACGGTGCCGCAAATCCGGGCGATGTACAACGGCGACTTCCAGCGGAAGTCGGTGCTGGTCGACTACGGGTTCCGCCTGCCCTCCGCGCTCGACAACCGGCCCCTCAAGTTCAACGAGTTCTTGGACCGCGTGCCGCAGGTGGTGTTCGTCAGCGCCACGCCGGGACCGTTCGAGGAGGAGAACGAAAGCAACCGCGTCCAGCAGATCATCCGCCCCACGTACGTCGTGGACCCGGAGGTCGAGGTGCGGCCCACCCACCACCAGATCGACGACCTGATCGCGGAGATCCAGACGCGGGTTGCCAAGGACGAGCGCACGCTGGTCACCACGCTCACCAAGCGGATGGCCGAGGACCTGACCTCATACCTCAAGGACCTCAACGTCAAGGTCAACTACATCCACTCCAACGTCCACTCGCTGGACCGCCCGGAGATCCTGCGCGACCTGCGGCTGGGCGTCTACGACGTGGTGGTCGGAGTCAACCTGCTTCGCGAGGGCCTGGACCTGCCCGAGGTGACGCTCGTCGCCATCCTCGACGCCGACAAGGAGGGCTTCCTCCGGTCGGAGACCGCGCTGGTTCAGACCATCGGCCGCGCCGCCCGCAACGTCGGCGGCAAGGTCCTGATGTACGCGGACAACATCACCGGGTCGATGAGGCGCGCCATCGACGAGACCAACCGGCGGCGCGACGTGCAACAGGCCTACAACGAGAGGCACAACATCGAGCCGGTGACGGTGAAGAAGGAGGTGCGCGAGACGGTTCGCGCGCACGAGTTCGTCAAGGAGACCACCACGCCCTATGGCGCGGACGTGGCGGAGTACATCGAGCGGGACGGGCAACCGGTGCGGGTGGAGGACCTGCCGCTGCTGATCGGCAAGCTGGAGGGCGACATGCGAGACCTGGCCAAGGCGATGGAGTTCGAGAAGGCCGCCCAGGTCCGGGACGAGATCGCCGAGCTGCGCAAGCTGATGGGCTTGATGGACGGGCACATCGGGCAGGAGAAACGGAAGATGCCCGGACTGGCCGCCGCAAAGCGCAAGGGCCGGTAGGGCCTCGCCTAAGGTAAAAGATGCCCATGTTGTGCGCGTTGGTCGCGGCCGCGTTGGCGCAAGGTCCAGCGCCGATCGCCATCCGTCCGCCGAGTCCCCGGTTCGAGACCGTAGCCCCCTTCCCCGCCCTTCCTTGGGTTCGGGTGGACGACGGGGCCGCCTCCGTCGGCGTAGCCCAGAAGCTGGCCCGCGCGAAGGGGCTTCAAGGGCGAGTGCTCTGGGTGGACGGCACGGCCAATCTGGGCCGCATCAACTCGGACGAGAAGGTGGCGTCGCTTCTGGCGATGGTCGCCGAGGTCGGCTTCAACACCGTGGTGCTCGACGTCAAACCGATCGTCGGCCGCACCCTCTACCCGAGCAGCCTGACGCCGCAACTCACCCGCTGGCGCGAGGCGACCATGCCCGAGGGGTACGACCCGCTGGCGGCTTTTTGCCGCGAGGCCAAACGTAACGGGCTATCGCTGCTGATCTCGATGAACGCCTTCAGCGAGGGCCACAGCTACGCCAAACGCGACGAGGGCAAGCCGGACACGCCGTTCGGAGATCCCGGCTGGGGGTACCGCCACCCCGAACTGCAGACCGTCCAGCTTGAGTCCAGGCCCGAGCTCCGGGTCCGGGGCAAGTCGTTCCCGGTATCGCCGACGCTGGAACCGAACCCGAAAGGGCTGGGCGAGGAGATCGGCCTTTTCCGGGCGCCGCTTCGGGACCCCGAGTTCGTCGTGGCGCCGCTGGACGCCTCTGGCAGGGTCGCCAAGACGGCGCCCACCGTCTTTGCCGCAGCCCGGCGAGGAAGCTCCGCTGGCCAGGCCCTCGGCGCGCTGGGCGTCGGCGGCCGCGTGGAGATCGGTTCGACCTCCAGCTTCGTCCCCATCGGCCGGAGCCAGCGGCAGATACCGCTCATGATGAACCCGCTGCACCCGGAGGTCCAGAGCCGCGCGCTCGGGTTCGTGCGCGAGGTGATGGGCCGGTACGCCGTGGACGGCATGCTCTACGACGACCGCCTTCGATTTGGCGGACTCGACGCCGACTTCAGCGAACTGTCGCGGGCGGCGTTCCAGCGTTGGGTGGGACGCCCGGTTCGTTGGCCCGACGACGTGTTCCGCTTCACCTACACGCTGCGAATGGAGCGCGGCGTGAGTCCCGGCCCGCTCTACGACGCCTGGATGGCCTGGCGCGCGCTCGCGATGCGGAACTGGGTGCGACGCGTCCGGGCCGAGGTGCGGAAGGCGCGCCCGAGCGCGTTGTTCGGCATCTACGGCGGCTCCTGGTACGGCGACTACCCGCGGTTCGGCTCCAACTACGGTTCCGAGCGGCTCGTGGCCGGGTACCCCTTCCTGACTCGGACCTATCGGCAGACCGGCTTCGCCTCCGACCTCGACCTGTTCATCTCCGGCTGCTACTACCCGGTGGCGACCGTGGTGGATGCGATGGAGCAGGCCAAGCCGCTCGGGCGTACCGTGGAGGCCGCCGCGGTCACGGCAACCCGGGCCGTACGAGACGAGTGCTGGTCCTATTCCGGCATCATGCTCTCGGACTACGCCGGCAACCCGGATGCGCTTGCCCGGGCGTTGCAGGCGGCGGCGTGCGGAGCGCAAGGGGTGATGGTGTTCGACCTCTCGCACGCCACCACCGAGCAGTGGAACGTGTTGCGCCGGGCTTTTCGCTCCCCCGCCAAGCCGCCCCACGCCACGCCGGACCTTCTCGACCAGGTGCGAAAGCGACGCCACGCGCTGGACTCCTCCGGCTATCGCGAACCGGCGGTTCCGTTCTACGAAGGCGCCCCAGGGGCAGGCTTCTGAATCCCCGGGGTTCGGGCATGCGTTGTACTAGATGGAGGCGCCCGATAAGTAGAATGGATAGCAGGTGGGAGCGCTCGTTGTCGCCAGTCGAGGGTGTCGCCGCCGGACCTGCGTACGGCCCCCTGACTGCCCCACCGACAATCCGATCAGGCAATCGATGAGCCAGAGCCCGCCCAGAACGCTCGGGAAGTACGAGATCCTTCGGGAGATCGCGCGCTCGAACGACATAGTCTACGAGGCTTGGGACCCCGTCATCCAGCGTCGGGTGGCCCTGAAGGAGCTTGTGATCCCAAGCGGCTCCACGCCCCAGCAGCAGGAGGAGCGGGTCAGGCGGTTCCTGCGCGAGGCGATGGCCGCCGGCGGCATCGAGCACCCCAACATCGTGGCCGTGCACGACGTCGGCGAGGCGGAAGGCAAGCACTACATCGCGATGGAGTATCTGGACGGCCAGACGCTCCGCCAACGGCTCGACTCGGTCGGGATGCTTGAGCCGAAGGAGGCGGTCGAGATCGCCCTCCAGGTGTTGCAGGGGCTCGAGTTCACGCACGCCAAGAACGTCATCCACCGGGACATCAAGCCGGAGAACATCCAGCTCACCGAGAGCGGCGGAGTCAAGCTGACCGACTTCGGCATCGCGCGTTTCACCATGCGCGAGAACATCACGATGGATGGGCAGGTGTTCGGCACGCCGAGCTACATGTCGCCGGAGCAGGTGCGCGGAAGCGAGATCGACGCCCGGAGCGACCTCTTCAGCCTGGGCGTCGTGCTCTACGAGATGGTGGCCGGGGTCAAGCCCTTCGCGGGCGATTCGGTGGTGAGCATCACCTACGCCATCATGAACAAGCACCCCGATCAACCGCGGACGTGCAACTCCGTGCTGTGGCAGGTGATCGAGCAGGCGCTTGAGAAGAGCCCGCAGCTCAGACAAACGAACGCTTCGGAGTTCATCGCGCAACTCAAACAGGTGCTGCCGACGTTCGAGCCCGGGGCGATGGTGATCGACCCGGTGTTCCCGACGGCTTCCAACCAACCGGTTCCGCCACCGGTCATCGCCCCGTACGCGCAGCCCTATGGCGCCCCCTATCCGTCACAGAGCCAAGGTCCGCTGACGACGCCCTACGGCGCGCCGGCCCCCATCCCCTATGCCGCGCAACAGGCCGGCCAACCGATCCTCACCCCGTACGGCACGCCGATCCCGCCGCAGATGCCCTTGCCGTCCCAGCCCTACGGCCAGGGGCAACCTTACCAACCGATACCGGTCTACTACCCGCCTCCTCCCAAGGCTCCCCTCCTCAGACCGGAAACCAAGCTGTTGCTGGGCAGGATGGTCGTGGTTTTCCTGCTCGTTTCACTGCTCTTCGGTTTGGTCATCGCGGGGATCAACTACATGGCCGGCGTGGCCAGCGCACCCCACACAGCGGCGCCCCCGGCCCGCGCGCTCGCCCCGCCCGGTCAACCCGGTTCCAGCCAGGCCACCAAGGGGAGCGAACCTTCGCCAACAAGTTCTGACACCATCCGCGCCGAGAGACTCGTCCGCGATGCGCGCACCCTGGCCGAAGCCGGCGACCTCGACGGCGCCGAGAAGGCCTACCGACAGGCCGTGCAGCTCGCCCCTTCGAGGCCCGATTACCTGGGGGCGATGGCCGCCTTCTACGTGCGCGCCGCTCCGCTCAAACGAAACCCCGAGGAGCGCGCAGATTGCTGGAAGAAGGCATCCGACGCCTGGGCCATGCAGGCGGCCGCCACGAAGAACCCCGGCGACCGCGACGCGATCAAGCAGGCAGCAGCCACGTCCCTCTACAACGCCGCGGTCGCCATGAGCGAGAACCACGACAACGCGGCCGCAAGGGACCTGCTTTACCAGGCCCGCAGCTTCGCTCCTCCCGGCTCTCCCGCCGCCTACAAGATCGAGGAGTTCCTTCGTTCCCTCGGCGCCTAGTTTTGTCGCTTACGAGCCCGTGCCGAACCTCACGTTCTTGAGGATCCTCAGCTGATACAGTGTGAAACCGATCAGCAGCGCGCCCATCATCCAGGCGGCGGCAGTGGCGTAACCGAACTTCAGGTAGACGAAGGCGTTGTACCAAATCTCCAAGCCGATAACGTGGGTTCGCAGAAGCGGTCCGCCGCTGGTCAACACGAAGATGCTGTCCATCGACTTGAAGGCCCCGACGAAGGCGCCCACAAGGTTGATGATGATGAGCGGCTTGATGCTGGGAAGCGCAATACGCCTTACCTTGTGCCACACGCTGGCGCCGTCGAGGTCCGCGGCCTCATACAGCGATTCCGGAACCGTCTTTAGGGCCGCAATGTATATGATGCTGCCCGGTCCGGCGCTGGCCCATATGCCCGGTATCACGGCCGCAAGCATTGCCCAAGAGGGGCTGCCCAACCAGTCCACCTCAACCGACTTCGGCATTAACCACGGGAGATGCAACATGCCGGCAAAGCCGTTCCATCCCGCGGCACACTGCGTCAATAGTTGGTTAACCAGCCCGTCTGGCCCCGAGGCGTAGAACTGCCTCCACATGAAAATGATAACCAGACCCGACGTCACAGCCGGAAGATAGTAAAGCGTACGGAAGAGCGTCTTCCCCCAAGGGATTTCCGTAAGCAGCAGCGCCAGGATAATCGGCAAGAAGAAGCCTAGCCCCAACGTGAGGGCCACGAATTCCAGCGAGTTTCGCATGCCGATCCAGAACGTGGGTTGGCACGCCGCATCGATGAAGTTGTCCACCCCAACCCATTGGGGCGGCTGCGTTATCTTGTAGTTTTGGAACGCCATCGCCAGGCCCCGGGCAAGTGGCACGTAAGCCCACAAGGCGATGGAGCCCAGCGCCGGCAGAAGGAACAGCCAAGGTAACACTTGGCCACGAACCGTTCTTCCGCCGGCCATCCGCGCCATCCCAAACTGCGGAGCCTTCAGCTTCTTGCGTATCCCATACGCCAACGCCCCCAGCGCCGCCAACGCGAACCCCGACACCATTCCGTACGCCAGCGCCCTGCGCTTGCGCATGATGTCGGGCGGCGTATAGCCCAGCAGTTTTGCATCGACCTTGACGGCCGCCCGGTCCAGGATCTCCTTTGGGTCGCGTTCAGGGTAGAGCGTATACTCGATAAGGGGCTGGTCCAGTTCCAGGTAGATCATCTGCACGCCGCGGCCCATCGGTTCGTGCTTTCCATGGTCAAACAGCGATTTCATGCTGCTCGCCCATTGCTCTCCTACTGGGGTGACCAACTCGTCGTAACCATACTTCTTAAGCATGATCGGGTTGACCATGTTGCCCAACCCGTTCTCTACATAGGCCTTTACCCGGATACGATCGGCCTCGTCGCTCCCCATAAAGCGGATAAACTGCCATGCCGCCTCGCGAACACGCGGGTCCTTTTGCTGGGCGTTGATGCCGAACATCGCGGCATTCAACTCGTTACCGGTTAACCCGGTCGGCCCCTTTGGCATCGGCGCGATGCCGATAAGCGAGGAGTTCACCGCGTCGCCCGCGGTGTTGGCAACGACCGTGGACTGGTAGTTGAACCACATCCCCAGCTTGCCTTCGGAGATGCCCTTGGCCAACTCGCCCGTCGGTGAGCCAACCCCTTTGTTCACGCGCCCGTCGGGCCCCACCCACTTCTGCCCGGCCAGTTTTTGAAAGAACCTGAGCGCTTCGACGCCTGCTGGGGTGTTGAACGTCGCCTTCCACCTGCCGCTGGGGGTTTTCTCCAAGACCTCGCCCCCGGCTTGCCATAGGAAGTTCACCCACCAATAGCCGCGGTCCTGAGAACCCTGGCCAAACGTAAACCCATATTGGCCGATCTCCGGCTTCGTCAGCTTCTTGGCATATTCGTAAAACTCGTTCCAATCGCGCGGCGGCCGATTCGGGTCGAGCCCCGCGTCCCGAAACAGGTCTTTTCTGTAGTAAAGCGCCTGCACGTACTGCGCATAGGGGACGGTGTAAACGTGACCTTCCTGTCGCAACGCGCTGACCACATTGGGGTGCAGCTTCTTCATCACCGACGGGTCTCGCGCGATGAAGTCGTCTAGCGGAAGAAGGAACCCTTGATCCACATAGCTGTAGAGCGTGCGAAAGCACACGTAGATGACGTCCGGGCCGACACCCCCGGCCATCGCCATCAACAGGCCGGATTCCCATGCGGACCCCTGAAGGGTGATACCGCTTACGAGTTCCAGCTTAATGTTGGGATGCCGCGCCAGGAACGCATCGATGATCGCCCGGTCGGCGCGAGCGGCCACCCCAGGCTCATCCTTCCGGGGAACGTTGAAACCGCCCCCGGCCCAGAGCTTTAGGACCACCGGCTCCTCGGCAAACGCCACAAGTGACCCCATGAGGCCGGCAAGCACAGCGAGCAAACGAAGAAGCAAAGTTCTCATGAGGTCACTTGTCCATCGGGATGATGATCCCACGGATGATCACCTTCTGCGCAAAGGTGAATACCAAGAGCGTCGGCAAAGCGGCCAGCGTGAGTGCCGCCATCATCACAGAAACCGATGAGTTGGCCTGCATGTTGTACAGCCATACCATCAGGGTCCACATCCGCGGGTTCTGGCATACCAACAACGCGTACATGAAGGCGCCGTACGCCCCGGTAAACGCCCCGAGAGCGATCACCGCGAAGATCGGTTTCGACATCGGGATCGTGACGCTCCAGAACATGCGCATCTCCGAAGCGCCGTCGATCGTCCCCGATTCGTACAACTCGTTTGGCAAGCTATCAAAGAAGCCTTTCAGAAGGAAGATGGAGAAACCGTTGGCCATCCCGGGCAAAACCAAAGCCCAGAACGTGTTCAAAAGTCCCAACTCCTTTAGGAGAAGAAAGTTGGGGATCATCACCACCTCGGCCGGAAACGCCATCGTCGCAAGCACGAAGAGCAGCAGGTTGTACGAGTACGACAGGTTGAACCGAGACATCGCGTAGGCGCAAAGCGGGTTCACCGTCAGGCTCGTGATGATCGCGGCGCCACAGAAGAGCACGGTCACCCATAAGGCGTCGCCGTGCAGCATCACGTAATCCGTCACGATCGCGTAGTTCCTGGTGAAGTAGCGGTGACGCAGGTCGCCGGCATTCTCCCTCACCACCATCGACTCGTCCGCGTACCTTGGGGGACGCACCTCGTTGATCGTCTTGGCCGAGAGGCCGTATTCGGCCCGAATGCGCTCCATGCTTCCCCATTTGGCCATGAGACGGGCTTGGAAGGCGGTCTCTGGCGTTCGAATCGCCATGGCAGAGAGCGGCGCCTTCTTGGCGATGAAGTCTCCGTAATCCCGGCTTGCCACCGAATCCGGGTCCATCCGGCCGGCGCACGGCGCCTCGTCAAACGCTCGGTAGTTGGCTTCGTGGGCGTGGTTGAGTGCGCCAAGCGTCTTGTACTTGGCCGCCAGGAATGAGCGGTACTC
>CAZIIS010000058.1:0-1949 GCA_964539295.1 uncultured Fimbriimonadaceae bacterium
AAGGGCGACACCGTCTACATCGACAACTTCCGGATCACCGGCGAGCCGGTGCCGGAGCCGGCGACCCTGGCCGCTCTTGGCGTGGGCGTCGCTTTCTTCGCTCGACGCCGCCGCAAGTAAGCCACGACGACCAACGGCAGGGGCCGCAGGCGCAAGCCCGCGGCCCCTGTTCCGTTGTTGGGCGGGCTAGACGTGAACGTCGAGGTCGCCTTCGGGTGAGCCCGGGCGCCGGCGAGAAGCAGGTGTCTGGCGAGGGCGACTTCGGGATGCCGAGCTTCAGCCCGCAGGTAAAAAAGGCCGCTCCAGGCGCGCCACTCGTTCCCGGGGTCTTTGACCGCGGGTTGCTGTCCGGGCCTTTGATTGCGTGCCCGCAAGGCGTGGTCAACCTCGCCGTCGCTCCCGCGTCGCAGAACCGGCGTCCGTGCAGCCGTTGCGCTGTACAAAACAACGAATGGCGCGCGTCTATTGCTTTAGAACGATGAGTTGTAGGCAGTCGCGAGGGCATGGCGATGAAGGAGTATGGCGGCGCGTACGGTCAAGGCAAACCCCTCGGGGCGGCGAGGAGCGGCTTCACGCTGGTCGAGTTGTTGGGGACGATAGCCATCATCTTCGTGCTCGTCGGGCTGCTGACCCCGGTGTTGGCGCGGGCCAAACGCGCCGCGCTGCAGACGGTGGGGGTTTCGAACCTTCACCAACTGAGTCAGGCCCTGATCATCTACGCGGACGACCACGGCGGTCCGGAGTGGATGCCGCCTTTCGAGACCGCGCAGCGACTGGTGGCGAAGCTGCCCAAGTGCGACCCCCTTGACGACTGGAGCCCGGCATGCAAGGACCGCGACGAGCGGCCGTTGCTGGGCTCCTATGGCTACGCCCCGGCGATCATCGAGGATGGCGGGGTGGTTGGGCCCTTGCCCGGAGGGATCGACTCGTGGGCGAAGGCCGCCGTGGTCGTGCCCGGCTTTCCCCTCTTGGCGTCTGGATTCGCTGGTAACGAGTCATCCTGCAAGTTCTTCAACGGAAACGTCTGGGACGCCGGGTGGCATGGCTGGGTTCAGGCCTGCGTTGCCGGGGGGCGCCCCGAACGGCTTGACCTCCCGAACCCCGTATTGCGCGTGAACGCCGACGGCTCGGTGCGGCGATACCAGCACACCCCGCGTTTGCCGGCGACCTGGAACGTGAGCCTCGCCATCTGGGAACAAGGTTCGTCCTAGACGGCAATAGGTAACAGCGATATGTCGAGTCTGAAAAACGGCAACAGTGAAAGCATTGGGGGCGTGATCGTCTCGTGGCGCCCATGGGTGCGGCTTTGGGTTGGCCTCTTCGTCTGTGCTCTTGGCGCGCTGTACACCAACAACGCGGTCGTGGCCGTATTCGGCCCTTGGCGAAACACCTTCTTTCAATGGGGCATGCAGTTCAGCTGCTCGCTTCCCCTCGTCTTGACCAATGCGGTCGGCTACAGGGCCAAGCGCCTCGGGGTTGCCAACCTGGTCTTGGCAGCCCTTCTGGTCGCCTACCACGTATGGTCCGTCGGTTTTATGACGAACTGGCAGCTTCGCTGGACGCTCTGGCCTTTGCTGGTCAGCCTCGTGCTGTGGCCGCTTCTGAACTGGTACTTCTTCCGGTCGTGGTGCCGGGCGGCGGAACTGGACTGAAGCCGCCCAACTGCGAGGCATTGGGCGAATGACCGGGCCTATCCTCGCGGCGAACCCGTGCCGCGCCTTTGCTCTTCAGCACCTTGGGCAAGGGCTCCCAGACGAAGGTCGGGGGCTTGCGCAGCTTCGGGGTAGCCGCCGCCTTGGCGAACGACTTCGGAACCTTCAGGACGACGGTTTGTCGGTCGGCCGCGAGCGTGATGGAATCGCCCTTGGCCCCCAAGACGGCCCGGTAGGCGCGGGAGTCGCGGAAAATCCAGACGGCCCTGCCCGATGGAAGGCTCTGGCCTGCCGTTG
>CAZIIS010000058.1:2049-17183 GCA_964539295.1 uncultured Fimbriimonadaceae bacterium
AAGCGAGCGCAGGTGGAAGTCGTACTGGGGGACCTGCTCGCCACGGCGCTTTAGGGCGGTGAGGGAGGGCGTGAAGGCCTGCGGTCCGTTGCCGGGGGCGTCGGTGAGTTCGTCGACGCTCACGTTGCTCCATTCGACGTCGGCGCCCTCCCAGCCGAAGTAGGCGTGCATCAGTTCGAGCGAGTTGAGCAGGGCTTCGCGCCGGGTCGCGGTTCGCCGCCACGGCGGGCAGACCGGCTTGGCGTTGTGCCAACTCACGCTTTGGAGGTCGCCGGTGCAGGGGTCGAGGGAGACGCTAAAACTGGGGTCATAATGCCGCACTCCGCAGGTTGAGCGGTACCAGGCAAAGCCCACGTAATCCTTCCGCGACCCTTGTGGTTTGCCGAGTTGTAGGTCCGAACCGTCGCCAAGGTCTTTGCGGACGTGTTCGGCGATCGCCTGAAGCTCCGCCGGCGCCTTCGTCGGCGTGGCGGTTCTGTCTGGACTAGAGCTGAGATAGGCGTAGGGTCCGCGAAGATAAACGCTGGACGCGTCCCAGATAAGTTCCCACGATTCGGTCTGCAGGCGGTATGTCGTGCCATATCGGGACGGGCCGTCCGGAGGCTGGGCCACCAACGTCTTGACGACATTGCCCACGCCTGCCGGCACGTACGGCCTGATGCGCGCGAGGAGCGTCTGGAACCTGCCGATGCGAGCGTCCAGGTCGGGCAAAACGACCTTGGCTTGCGCCAAGCCCTCCGGCTTGGTGAGGTCGTACGTTTGGTCCGTCGCCGCGCCCCACGCGGCAAGAAGCGTCAGAACGACAAGAGAAGCTATCCGCATATCAGCCTTCGCTCACCATCGAACCTCGGAATGGCCGCCGACAAAACTACGGTACCAGCATACTTCGACGTCGAAAGGCACAGCACGTTACGTTCTGTTTTAGTTGTTTTTGCAGTTGTTCCGAACGAAGCAATCAGACGCCATCGCCTGTATTGTATAGTCTGGCCTGGTAGAGGTCGTGCCGTGGCCAAGGAGCGGAGCCTGCGATGCGAAAGGCGAAGGCGTTCACGTTGGTCGAGCTGTTGGTGGCGATAGCCATCATCCTTGTGCTTGTCGGGATCCTCACGCCGGTTCTGGCGCGGGCGAAGCGGGCAGCACAGCAGACGGTGGGGGTTTCGAACCTTCACCAACTGAGTCAGGCCCTGATCATTTATTCGGACGACCACGGCGGTCCGGAGTGGATGCCGCCTTTCGAGACCGCGCAGCGACTGGTGGCGAAGCTGCCCAAGTGCGACCCCCTGGACGATTGGAGCCCGGCATGCAAGGACCGCGACGAGCGGCCGCTGCTGGGTTCCTACGGCTACGCCCCGGCTGTGATCGAGGGCGCCCCTGAGACCTATGCCGAGTGCGGCCTTCATTCATGGGCCGATGCGTACCTTCGGCATCCGGGTTACCCCTTGTTGGCGAGCGCGTTCTTCGAGGAGAAGCACTCGTGCAAGTTCTTCGACGGAGGGCTGGGCGAAGCCGACGCACCCGCATGGCTTCACCAGTGCGCCGCGATGGAAGGCTGGAGCTCGCAGTTCATGCCAAGCCCGGTACTTCGGGTGGGCGTGGACGGAGGAGTCGTGCGCGTTCGTCACAGCCCGAACCTATGGGCGATGTGGCCATACGCGTTCAGCGTCTCGGATGAGCGCTAGCCGTCGAAGGGCAAGTCGCATTGCGGAGAAGGTCCATGGAGACCCGATCGAAAGCGCGAACCAAGGGAGTCCGGGAAGCGCTGCTAGCGTGGCCCCCCGCGGGCCGTCTGTGGCTGGGGCTGTTCCTGTGCGCCCTGGCGTCGTTCTACACCGCCATCGCCGTGGTTGCGGTCTTTGGCGTTTGGCGGAACACCTTCACCCACTGGAACCAGAACTTCGTCGCTTCGCTGCCGTTGGTGATCGCCAACGCCGTGGGCTGGAAGCTGAAGAAGCTGGTGGCGGCCAACCTCGTCGCCATTGGGCTGCTGGTGGCTTACCACACGGTGTTCGTCTATGCGGCTCGGGGCGTCAACCTGAGTTGGGACTGGCCTCTCTTTACGGCGTACGTGCTGCTCCCGCTCTGCAACGTGCAGTACTTCAAGGCCTGGTGCCGGGCGGTGGAACTGGACTGAAGCCCGTGCCTATCCGAGCGTGGGGAAGGCCGAGGGGTCGCGCAGCAGCAACTCCATCACCTCGGGCGGGATCTTGGTGGGGCGCATCTTCGGGCTCACCAGCATGTGCCAGGTGTAGCCGGTGGTGCAGGTCTTGCCGGTGGTCTCGTTGAACACCTCGTACTCAAAGCGCAGGGCGGAGAGCTTGAGTTGCGTGAGCTTGATGCGCACGACGATCAGGTCGTCGTAGCGCACCTCGCCTTTGTAGCGCAGGTGCGCCTCCATCACCGGCAGCTTGAAGCCCATGTGCTCGAGGTCGAGGTAGGAGTAGCCCCGGTCGCGGCACCACCCGCCGCGCGCCTGCTCGAACCAGAGCAGGTAGTTGGCGTAGTAGGCGTGGCCCATCATGTCGGTCTCGCCGTAGCGGATCCGGATGCGCTCCTCGGTAACGACACCAAGCATAAGCTCAGTTCATACCCCAAGGCGGCCGGGGCCGCCGGGCTACTCGAAGCTGCCGAGCTTCTTGCCGAGCTCCACGAACTGCCGGAACGTCTCCAGGCTCACGGAGTCGGGCACGGAGTGGTCGGAGCTGAGCCAGTAGCCGCCCCCGGCCTTCATCTTGGGCACGACCTCGGCCATCTCCGCCCACAGGCGCTCGGGTTCGGTGAAGTGCACCGCGTTCAGGCCGCCGTGGAACGCCAGCCGGTCGCCGTACTGCTGCTTGAGCGCCACGGGGTCCGTGCCCGCCTTCACCTCGATCGGGTTCAGCATGTCGATGCCGATCTCGATCAGCTCGGGGACGAACGGGCGGATGTCGCCGCAGGAGTGAAGGTGCACCTTGAGCCCCTTCTGGTGCGCCCACTCGGCCGCGCGCGCGTGCACCGGTTTGAGCAGCTCCCGGTACATGGCGAGCGAGAAGAACTGGTTCTGGCGATAGCCCATGTCGTCGGGCCACGTGATGGCGTCGAACCGGTACCCCTCGTCCCAGACCATCTCAAACTGCGCGATGGACATGTCGAGGAAGTGGTTGAACATATCGACCACCCACTCGGGGTCCTCCACGAGGGCGAAGAGCAGCCGGTCGGTTCCGACGAACCAGGAGTGGGTGACGTCGAACCCAAACCAGAAGTGGGATTCGATCCAGGCGTCGTCCTTCTTCCACTTGGGGTATTCGCGCTGCAAGCGATCCCAGTCCACCCGGTCGCGGGATGGCGTCATGAGCGCCTTGGCCTTGGCCCAGGAGTCGGGCCCGGTAACGGTGAAGGCGAGGAACTCGGGAACGCCGCCGTGGCGCTTCCAGTTCTTGAGCGTGGCGCCCCACGAGGTGGTTTGGACAATGTACTCGTCCGTCTCCTCGATCACCTTGGTCGGGTAGCGGGGCGAGGTGTCGGCGAAGATGCCCTCCACCCGGTCGACGCCGAAGTACTCGGCCATGGAGACCCCCTCCGGCATCCCTTCGGCGTGCCAACGCTGGAGCGTGGAGGACCAGGGGCCGTCGGTGATCGGCACGCGGTCGGCTTCGCGATGTTCGTAGGCGCGGAGCAACCGCTCGTGAGAGGTCATGGCCATAGAGGGGATTATGGCGGTGAGGCGGGCTTGAGGAAGCCCGCCTCGGACAATCTTGACTAACGGCCCACAAGGGCCGCCAGCAGGGCGCAACCGGCCGGGTTCTGACCCAGCGAGGTGGGTTGCACGCCCAGCCCGCCGTACGGGCGGAGCGTGGTAACGAGCAGTTCGCCCTCGCCCACGTTGGCGCAAACCATGTAGGCGCTCTCACGGTAGGTGCGAGTGTCGACGCGATTGACCACGGTTTGGTACTCCGCGGGGACGCGCGCCTTGAGCCACTCCATGTCGATCACGCAGTCGGCGGCCACGGGGTAGAGGCGCTCCCACCGGTCGGCGAAGAGCTCGACGAAGCGGTCGCACGCGGCGTCGCCCGTCGGGAGGAACTCCTGGATGCACTCGCGCCAGAACGGGGCGAGGGTTGTGCCCTCGGCGTTCAGCAGGAGCACCACCTTGCCGCCGGCCTTGAGGTCGTCGAGCAGGGCGGGGTCCCACGCGGTGGCGACCACGTTCTTGCCGCCGGGGAACTTCAGGGCCTGCGGCTTGCTTTCGGTCAGCCGTAGCGGGTCATGTAGACGCCAGCCCTCGAACGTCTTCCAGTCGGGCTTTTCGACCACCCAGATCGGCCATGTGGCGCGGTAGTCGCCCATCTCCGCGGTGAGGTCGTACTCGCCGGGCGTCAGCTCGGCCGAGACCTGCACCAACTCGCTCGGTTCGCAGGGGCGAAGCGAGACGTTCTCGACGCCGTTGGCCGCGTCGGATAGGCGCCAGCGCAGCGGGCCGCTGTAGCCCTTTACCGACTCGCCTCCGAGCTTGACGAACGCTTGGCCCGCGAAGTAGCACTGCACGTCGCGGTAGCCGGGGCGGTTGCCCTCGGGCACCCATGGCGGCCTGCGAACCGGAATGGTGAAGAGGATCTCGGGTCCGTTCCATCGGTCGGTATCGGCCTGGGAGTAGACCGGACGCATGTCGTCGTCCACCATGCCGGACGTGGAGATGGGCGTATGGCGCCAACCGGTGATGGCGTAGCCGGCGATGCCGGACTCGGAGCGGACCGCCTCGAAGACCTTGCGGCGGACGAAGGAGCCCTTGGCCGTCGAGCGGCGGCGCGTCTCCTCGTTCAGTTCGGTGGTCCCGGGCTTGCAGAAGCGCGTCTCGCTCACCAGGCGCGGGATGTCCATCTGCCAGCGGACGCCGATGTCGTTCAGGTCGCTGCTGTCGCTGGACCAGTAGGGGTTGGCCGCGGCGACGGCGCTCAGGTCGCGGTGCACGTCGAAGTCGTTGAACTCGCCCAACAGCACGGGCATCGGCTTGCGCGGCCCGGGCATGAGCGTCGAAAGGACGGCCGGGTAGAACTGCGTGTCGCAGTACGGGTGGTAGTCGTAGAAGCTCCCGTATTCGCGCAGGTCGCCGCCGTACATCTCCGCGCCGCCGGAGTTGTCCTTCACCAGCGGGCAGAGCGAGATCGCCTTGACCTCTGCGACGAGCTGCTCGCGGTAGGGCGCCGGGGTCGCGGTGCTCAATTCGCAGCCGACCGTCCAGGCGACGATGTTGCGGTGGGCGGCGTACTGGCGGGCGATGCGCAGCATCTCGCCGGCCATCTCCTTGAGCTTGACCGGGTCGTCGCTGGGGTCCCAAAGCGGGAGTTCGAGCCAGGCGACCATGCCCTCCTCCTCCATTACCTTGAGGTAGCGATGAGGCGGCGCCCACAGGCAGAACTTGAAGGCGTTGAAGCCCATGGATTTGGCCAGGCGCACCTCCTCGCGGATCGTTTCGAGCGGTGCGTGCGTGTGGCCGAGCTCGGGGTACCAGCCCCAGGTGAGCGCGGCGCGCATCTGGAACGGTTTGCCGTCGAGCAGCAGGTGGGGGCCGTCGATGGCGATGCGGGAGGGCACGCTGCCGTCGAAGTCGCCGGCGACGAACATGGAGGGGTCCTCATCCGCTTCGACGATCTCGACGTCGTCGTGGATGCCGCCGAACGGGTTGAACACGTACGGCAGGAAGCCGCTGAGCACGTCGCGGACGGGGAAGGTCTTGCCGCCGTTCTTGACGACCTCAACCTCGACCTCGACGGTCGTACCCTCGTATCCGGCGAGCCGGCCGGCCCCGGCATCCCAGATGCCGCGGTGTTCGGCAACCTCTTGGCCGTTGAGGCGCACCTTGGCCTGGTAGCTGACGCCGTGGAACAGGAGCCAGGAGTTGGACGCCTTCGGCTCGATGCGGGTGCGGTAGACGGCGGGGCCCTCCCAAGTCACCGGCACGTCCTGCTTCCAGGCGTGTGGGACGATTACGGGCCGAGGGCCTTCCCCGTAGTCGACGGTCCAGTTGCGGATCAAAGTGCTCATCGCTCTACGGCTACCGTACCAGGAGAGCCCTCCTGTCCGAGTACCGTGACGCGAATTGGGAGGAATTGCTTAACCACCCAGGCCATCGTGACGAGGCGGCGCGTGACGCAGGGGGTGGTGTAGGTTGTGAGCCCCTCCGCCATCGCGGCGGGAAGGAGCAGTTGGTCGGCCAGGTAGGGGTCGACGGTGGCGTCCGAGTCGAACCACTCGGCGAAGTTGGCAAAGGCGGACTCGGCGACCTGCTCGATTCGCACTCCGGGGCGCCCGCCTGCGGAGCCGGCGCCGAAGCCGTTCTCGAACTCGGCCCAGACCGTGATGTGGGCGCCCGGACCGCGGGAGCGCACCTTCTGCTCCTCGACCTCGCCCTTCAGGCCCTTGGCCCTGAGCAGCATCTCGACGCTTTGGGCGCCGCGCAGGCCGACCTCGTCCGGCAGGCCGGCGGTGGTGACGACGGCGGAGCAGCGCAGCAGGTTGCCGCGCTTGGTCCATTCGAGCGGGGCGATGGCGCTCGGCTCCACCTCCAGCCCGACCTCGCCCTTGGCGCCGTAACCGAAGCCGGCGATGGCGAGGTTGGCGAACGCGTAGAGCCCCTGCCGGCGATGGGCGCCGAGCGTCACGCGGTCGAAAGCGTCGAACGAAAGGGCGTTCGGGTTGTGCGTCTCGCCCTGGACGATCACACGGCTGTAGACGCCGGATCGGGCCAGCACCGGCAGCAGCGACTCGAGCACGATAAGCGCGTTGCCGGGCGTCGTGCCGCTTTCGAACGCCTGGATGTCCAGGCGTTGGTTCAGGCCGCGCGGTGGGCGGGTCGGAGCGAACAGCAGGTGGTCCGAGCCCAGTTCGTCGCCGTCCAGTTCCGCGGCGCAGATCGCGCCGAGGGCGCGGATCAGGCAAAGGTCTTCCGACACGATGCCGGGTTTGCGCAACGCGCCCCGAACGTGGTGCAGGCGGAGCGGTTGTTGGGTGAGGGCGGAGGTGGCGAGGGCGGTCCTCAGGAGGACGCCGCCACCCTCCGCGTGTGAGCCGTTGATGACGATCGGTGCGACAGGATCGGTCATCGAATCAGACTTTGAGCTTGAAGATGAGGTATTCGACCAGCCGCAGCACGTAGGCCAGGACGATGAGCATCACGCAGCCCAGCACGATCTCGGTGAACGGGATGGGCGACTGGTGGCCGATCAGTTCCGAGCCGGTGCGATAGGTCGCCTTGTTGATAAGCGCGTCGGTCTGCGCAACGATGGCGCCGGCCGCGGCGACGAGCGGTCCGTGGAAAAGGAAGTAGACGCCGCCCACCAGCGCGAGCGAGGCGGGAAGCACGACCCTGTACTTGTGCTTCTGGTGCTCGTTGTAGATGGCGCACTGGCGACACCGCTCGGCCTTCATCTCCTCGGGCAACTTGGTGTTGACCGGGATCATCTTGGCCGCCTGCGCCGGGTCGGACGAAACGACCTTGCCGGCCATGGCGTTCTGGATGACCTTCTCCTCGCACATGCAGCCCACGCGCTCGCGCCAGCAGGTGCGGCGGGCGTGGTAGATGGGGCACTTTTCGCGCACGAACTTGCGGCAGTACGGCAGTTGCCAGCACTTGCCGAGCAGCACGTTCTTGAACTCCTTCTCCTTGTTGAAGCCCTTGCCGTACTTGAGCGTCTCGGCGCGCATGCCGTCCCTGGCGCGGACCTTGACCCGCGTGACGAGGTCGACCAGGATGACGACGAGGCCGATGACGCCCACGGGCAGTCCCGCGTTCTGGAACGCCGTCAGCGCCTTGGCGGAGGTGTCGGAGATGCGGCTCGCCTCGAAGAAGACCGGGAGGTAGTAGGGCGAGAAGAAGATGAGCGCGCCGACGATCACCTCGACGGGGCCCAGCGTCTCCTCACCCCAGAAGAGGTAGGCGGCGCCGACTGAGGCGGCGGCGAAGCCTGCGATGGCGATCTTGCCAAACAGGTTGACGTTGATCAACGCCTGGGCGACGTTCGCCCCGGTGCCCGAAAGGAAGACGATGAACGTATATACGAGCACGGCCGCGCCCGCCAGCGCGGCCAGTGCCCCAAAGGTGAAAAGGAACCGCGCTACCGAATCGAGAAACGACGCGACGGCATCGGACATGCCGGTCGACAACTGAGACCGCTCGCGGTCACCCTTACCCATATCATGCTTTAGACGCTACTTCCTGCTGACACGTTCCAGATAAGTTCCGGTTCGTGTATCAACCTTAATAACATCACCCTCTTTGACATGGAACGGCACGTTGACCACGGCGCCGGTCTCGAGGGTGGCGGGCTTGGTGCTGCCGCCGCTCACGGTGTCGCCCTTGTAGCCGGGGTCCGTCTGGGTGATCTCCAGTTCGACGAAGTTGGGGATTTCGTACCCGAGCACGTCGCCGTCGCAGACGAGCGCCGAGACCTCCATCTCCTCCTTGAGGAACTTGCCGCCATCGCCGATCGTGTCGGCCGGCACGTGGATCTGCTCGTAGGAATCGAGGTCCATGAGCACGAGTTCCTCGGCCTGCCGGTAGAGGAACTGGTAGACGACCTTCTCGATGTAGGCGGGGTCCACGCGCTCGCCGGCGCGGAAGGTCTTCTCGATGGTCGACCCCGCTTTCACCCGGCGCAGCTTCGTGCGCACGAACGCGCCGCCCTTACCGGGCTTCACATGCTGAAACTCAACAATCTGGCACACCTCGCCATCGACGTAGATGCCCATTCCGTTCTTAAAATCGCTGGTATCAATCGCCAACGTCGTTCACCTTAACAAAAACTTCAGGCCAATGGTATCACAAACGCCCTTTGTCGCCTTTGGGAGGGCGACCGCGCGGGCCGGCGCCAATGGGCCCGCTCGGCGTTGGGGCGGGGTAGGGCATGGCGGCGGACGAGACGCCTGGAAAGGTACATTTTGGTCATGCTGAGCATGGAACAGCATGAAGCGCTGTCCAGGTCGCGCGGGCGACTGGACGCTATCCGAGGTCATCTTTGACCTCCCTCGACTTGAGAAAGAGATAGCGCAACTCGAGGAGAAGTCCGCGGAGCCGGACTTCTGGAACGATCCCTCTGCGGCCAACCGTGAGCTTCAAAAGCTCTCCCGGTTGCGCAACGTCGTAACACCCTACAGCACGCTGGACGCCCGGTATCGGGACGTGGTGGAGCTTCTGGAGATGCTGCGCGAGGAGCCGAACGAGGAGTTGCTGGCAGAGGCCGAGGAGATGGCGTGCGAGTTCATCCGCGACCTCGAAACCTACGAATTGCAGTCGCTGCTCAACGGCGAATACGACGGCCGGAACGCGCTGATGGAGATCGACGCGGGCGCCGGCGGTTCGGAGGCGTGCGACTGGGCGTCGATCCTGTTCCGCATGTATTCGCGCTGGGCGCAGGAGAAGGGGTTGAAGTTCGAGTTGCTGAGCGAGACGCCCGGCGACGTGACCGGCTACCGCGGCGTGGCGTTCCAGGTGTCAGGCGAGAACGCTTACGGGTACCTGAGGAGCGAGCACGGCGTGCACCGCCTGGTGCGCATCTCGCCGTTTGACGCGGCCTCGCGTCGGCACACCTCGTTCGCGCGGGTGGAGGTACTGCCCGAGATGGACGAGACCGAGGTGTCGATCAAGCCGGAGGATCTGAAGGTCGAGACGCTCCGGGCGGGCGGCGCCGGCGGCCAGCACGTGAACAAAACGGAGTCGTCGGTGCGTATCACGCACATCCCCACCGGTATCGTGGTGACCTGCGAGAACGAGCGCAGCCAGCATAAGAACCGCGCCTCGGCCATGCACGTGCTCGCGGCTCGCCTGTCCGAGCTCCAGCGCTCGCAGGACCAGGACAAGATGCGGGCGATCCGGGGCGAGATGGGCCCGGCGGAATGGGGGCGCCAGATCCGCAGCTACGTGATGCAGCCGTACACGATGGTCAAGGACCACCGCACCGGCTGCGAGACTGGCAACGTGAGCGGCGTTTTGGACGGCGGGATCGACGGCTTCATCGAGGCGTACCTCAAGCGGCCGCCCGAGTCTCCGGACGAGTTCATCGAGTAACCTCGCCCGCAACGGTCCGTCCCATACTCGAGACCGAGGCACTGAGCGAGATGCTGTTACAAGTCCTTACGTTAGCGACGTCGCTGCTTCAGGCCCCCGAGGTGGGGCCGTTGCCGCCGGCGGGAACGAGCGAAGCGTTCCAGAAGACCGTGCTTGCCGTCGAAGGCAAGTTGTCGCAGGGCGAGTTCGCCCAGGCGGCCACCCTGGCCGCGCGCCTGCCCAAGGAGTCGATCACCATCACCTGGGACGACTCGGCGGCTCCGAAGGAGCGCCGCGCCGAGCTGTTGAAGGCGCGCGATGCCGGCGCCGCGATGTGGACCAAGGCCTACAGCGGCCTCAAGATCGGTTGGGGCAAGGGCGGCGACATCAAGATCGGGTTCGTGGACAAGCTGCCGGCCAACCAGGAGTCGCAGGGCCCGGCGGGGGCGGTGCTTTTCACGTCGGACGACCCCTCCGAGCCGCGCGTCGAGGCGGTGATCGCCCTGCGCCGGGGTCCGGATGCGGAGCCTGCCTACGCCAGCGAGATCACGAACGAGGTCGGTTACGCCATCGGCGCCTACCTGGGGTTGGCGCGGCATGTCTACGGCACGACGGTCATGGCGCGAACCGACCGCCACACCAAGGCGCCGGGCCTGGTGCAGCGGGACGACGTCCTCACCGCGCGGGCGACCGTGGCGGTGGCTTCGGCGCTGCGCGAGGCCGCCGCGAAGCGAAAGAAGCTTGCGCCCGCGACCCCCGAAGCGGTGGTGTCGCCGACGTCCATCGACTTTGGCGAGGTGAGCGAGGGCACGGTGCTTCACCCGACCCTTCAGGTTTCGAACCAGGGCAACGCCCCGCTCAGTTTCTACGCCGTGCCGGACTGCGGCTGCTTGCAGGTTTCGTTCGACGGCCTGGCCAAACCGGGCGTGGCGTCGCTGGTGAAGCTGGCGATCGACACGACCCACTTCCCGGGCAAGTTCGTGAAAGCGCTCTACATCTACTCGAACGACGCGGACTTCCCGGTGCGCCGCATCCCCATCACCGGCACGGTCCGCCCGGTCTACCGGTTCCTCGTGCCCGGCGGCAGCCGGCCGGTCGTGGTCGGCGAGGACGGCGCCAAGATCGATCTCTACCTTTCGCTGGACCAAAAGGACCCGATCCAGGTGAGCGACCTCACCGTCACGGGCGGAAGCGCGGTCGCGGCCATCGAACCGTGGTCGGGCGAGATGGCCGACCCGGAGGTCGGCGAGGGCGTGGCGCCCAGGAAGGGCTACAAGATCACCGTCCTGGTGAGTCCGAGCATCCTCCCTGGACGGGTACCGGTCACGGTCGCGCTCAAGACCAACCACAAGGTGTTCGACGTGATCCGCCACACCATCATGGTCCAGCGGGGGATCGTCGCAGAGCCCCTGTCGGTCTACCTTGGCGAGTTGGGCAAGGAGAAGGCCGAGGCGTGGTTCCTGCTCACCCAGCCCGGCAAACCGTTCAAGATCCGCAAGGTGAGTTGCGACACGGACAACCTGTCCGCGACCTACGAGAAGCGGAAGGAGGAGTGGGAGTACAAGGTGACGGTCCGCTATGACGGGAAGGCGCCGCTTGGCGCGTTGAACGGCAACGTGGTGATCGAAACCGACGACCCTTGGCAGCCGGTGCTCAAGGTGCCGGTGCGCGGCTCCGTTCGATGAAGGCGCTGTACTGGTTGGGCGCTTGCGCGGCGATGGCGGCCGGCCTGGCGACCGGCGCGGGCGAGGCGAAGAAGCAGGTGCTGCTGGTTACCGGCGACACCGCGGGTTACCTTTCGCCTTGCGGCTGCGTGAGTCCGATGACCGGCGGCATTCGTCGGCGCGCCACCGCGCTCAAAGCGCTTTCGGTCTCGGGGCGCACCACCATCGTCGACAACGGCGGGTTGGTGACGGGCGTCGGGCGCCAGGACCAGGTGAAAGCCGAAGCGTTGGCCGAGGCGATCAAGCTGACCAAGGTCAACGCCGTGAACCTGGGGATGACTGAGGCCCGCTTGGGGTCCGGGATGGTAGGTTCACTCAACCGCCTGAGCGGCAAGCGGTTCCTCAGCTCCAGCCTGGCGCCGTCCGAGACCAACGAACTGCCGCAGACGGTCAAGAGCGGGCCGTTCTTGATCGGCGCGGTGGAGCCGGACGCGGAGGCGATGGCGCCCGCCTTGAGGGAGAACGCCACGCCCACGTCGCTGGCGGTGCGGGCCCTGCTGGACGAGGCCGCGCGGGGCCGCCTGGTTCCGGTCCTGATGACCCGGGGCGACGAGGCCTCGGCGCGGAAGTTGGCCGAGGGCAACCCGAAGCTGCGGCTGATCGTCTACCGCAACGACGGCAACCCGCCGACCGAGCCGGTTCGGGTGGGCGAGACGCTGCTGGTCACGCCGGGCGACCGTGGCAAACACCTGGTGCGGCTGGAGTGGGATGGCAAGGCGTTCGGCGCGTACCGGTTGGTGGCGCTCGGACCTGAGTACGAAGACGATCCGGTCGTCGCCCGGGTGTTCAAGCGTTACGTGGCGCGGGTCGGCGACGAGAAGCTGATCGAGCAGCTGCCCCGCGTGGCCACGGCGACCTACGTGGGCGCCGAGGCCTGCATGCGTTGCCACGCCGATGCGGGGAAAGCGTGGCAGAAGACCGGCCATGCGCGCGCGCTATCGAGCCTCGAAAAGGTGGGCCAGGACCGGGACCCGGAATGCGTGGGTTGTCACGTGACAGGGCTGGAAAGCGAGAGCGGCTTCCGGTCGCGGGCGGAAACCCCGAAGCTCGCGGACGTGGGCTGCGAGAGCTGTCACGGGCCCTCGGGGCACTCCAAGAAGACCGGCGTGAGTCCAGCCAAGGCGCGCGAGCAGGCCAAGGCGGCGTGCGGCAAGTGCCACAACCCGGATCACAGCCCCAAGTTCGACTTCGATATGTATTGGCCGAAGGTGTCTCACTGAGCGCATTCGGTGGATAAGTTGGGGATATCCTGCGGACAAAAAAGTCGAAGAAAATCGGACGAAGATTGGGCCCCGGCTGTGGATAACGCAGCTAGCGGCTCTTATTGGGCCGATATTGCCCTGGAACCCCGCCAGAACGCCGGATTTCGCCACTTGACGGGTTGTCGCCTAGGTGGGAGAATGATGGTCATAGGAGAGAGCGAAGCTTGAGGGCTAGGCGAGATTTGAACTTGGGTACCGCACTATGACGATTTCTGCGTTGCTTCTGCATGAGCTAACCGCAGGGGGGGCATCCCAAGCCTCGGCGTCCTTGTGCTCGCTTGACGCTCGGGAGGGGAGTCGGTTCGAGACGTTTGCCGCGTTGCCGTCGAACATCAAGGCGGTTACGGTGGCCAAGCAGTTTGCCGGCGGCGCGCAGCGGTTTGTCGCGTTGTTCGGGCCCTCGGGTTGGGGCAAAACGCACCTGCTGGAGTCGGTGACGAGCCAGATCAGCCGGCTTCCGGACGTCTCGGTTGCGGCCACCTCGGCTCTGGACTGGATCTCGAGCCCGGGGCGGTTCGACGCCCAGGCGTTGCTGCTGGACGACGTTCAGGACGCGGCGCGGACGCCGCGCACCCGGCACCGGTTGAAGCAGGCGCTTGAGCGGCGCGTGAGGAGCGGGCGCGCGACGATGCTGGGCATCGCCGGCGAGAAGCCGTCGTTCCTCGTGCGGAGCTTCTTGCCCTCTCCGCGGGATTGGGCGATCGAGTCGATGGGCGAGCCCTCCGTGTCCGAGCGGGAGTTGGTGGTGCGGCAGATCGCCGCAAACGAGGACCTGTACGTTGGCAAGCCGATCGTGCGCTTGATCGCCCGGCACCTCAACGGCAACGGTCGGTCGATTCTGGGGGCCCTCCAGCGCCTCGGATTGGTGAAGCAAGATTGGTGCAGACGCGAGGATGTGCTTCCCGCGTGCGGGGCGTTGATGCCGTACCTTTTGGGGCGCGATGGTTGGGACCTGCGGGACGAGATCTCGGACGGCGTCAACCGGGCCCTGAGCGGGTTTGGGTTGCATGACCCCACGTCGGCGGCGCATATCGGCGCCTACCTCATGCTGTTCGAGGCAGGACTCAGCGAGGCCGAGGTGGCGATCTTCATGGGCGTGCCGCCGGCGGCGGTCTACGGGCGCGCGGTGGCGACTCGCGACAAGATGGCTCGCGTGCCGTCCTTTGCGAAGGTTGTGGGCGCCTGCCGGCGAGAGGCCGTCCGGGCTTTCGACCAGTAAACGGTCGCCCAGATCGTGCCGGCATTGGTGCGGGTTCGCGCTTCAATAGGCCCGAACTCCGGCATTAATGGCATGCGAGCCCCGCTGAACGGGCGCTAGACTTGGTTACGGCACAGCAATGCGCACACTTGCCGAGCTCGAGTTGCTCCCCGTTTGGGTGAACCCATCCCACCTGGTCTCCACGGCGGTTCACGTGATGGAGGGGCATGGACTGAAAGCCCTGGCTGTCCTGGATGCAGGAGAGCTGGTGGGCGTGTTGTCGCTCGACATCGCTCGCACCGCGCCCGCGAATGCCACGGTCGAGGCGGTCGTTCGGCAACCGGAGCGGATCTTGCACATCGACATGTCGGTGCGGCAGGCCGCGGACATCTTCATCCACCGCGGCCTGACCTACGCCCCGGTCATGGGGCCCGAAGGGTTCGTCGGCGTGCTCACCGCCTCCAACCTCCTGCGCGAGTTCGGGCGTTCGCTCGACCCGCTCACCGGGCTGTCCTGGAGCGACGCGTTGCGCAGTTGGGGTTTCAGCAACCTGAGGTCCGGCCGCGAGATCACGATCCTTTTCTTGGACGTGGACGCCTTCGGCGCGTACAACAAGCGCCACGGGCACATCATCGGCGACCGCATCTTGAAGGCGATCTCTGGGGAGTTGGTGAACCTGGTCGACGAACCCGACGACGTGGTGGTGCGCTACGGGGGCGACGAGTTCGCCATCGGCACGCTTCGCGACCGCGCATCGTCGGAGAAGCTGGCGCGGCGGGTCGAGGAGGAGTGCCGCAAGGTCCAGGTGGAGGGCGTGCCGGAGGGGGTCACGGTCTCGGTGGGTGTGAGCGGCGGCAAGCGCACGAAGGAGCGCGACAACGTCCACTACGCCGCGACGCTGGACAACCTGATCAACCTCGCGAGCAAAGACTGCT
>CAZIIS010000059.1:0-17120 GCA_964539295.1 uncultured Fimbriimonadaceae bacterium
CGGTGTCATCCCAACCAACGGTGTCATCCCGAGCGAAGCGAGGGATCTCGGCCGTCTCCCAACCGTCAAGGCCCACCTAACCGTCAAGGCCCGTCCAACCGAGATCCCTCACCTTCGGTTCGGGATGACACGCTTTGGGGGTTGGGTGGCCGGGGTGATGTCTTTTGCACCCCGGTCCGAAGGACAAAACGCCGCGAAGCCGCCTTTGGCCGCGGCGTCCTCCCCCTCCGTGAGGGGGTGCAGGGGGAAGCCGGTATTCGCTCGCCGAAGCCTTCGGCAAAGGAACCCCGCCTTCCGAGGCGCTTCGGCATCACCTCTATCCCCCTTGCCCCCTTTCCCCTGCGGCGCGGTTGGCTCTTTCGTCCGAAAGCACGAGGGCCGCAAGGGAAAGGGGAGACGGCCACCTTTGGGTGTCATCCCGAGCGAAGCGAGGGATCTCGGACGTTCCCCAACCCCAAAGGCCCATCCGACCGAGATCCCTCACCTTCGGTTCGGGATGACACGCTTTGGAGGTTGGGTGGCCGGGGTGATGTCTTGTGCACCCCGGTCCGAAGGACAACGCCACGTGGCTACCATCGCATCTGGCCTGCCTGTTGGCGCCTGCTGCCTGGCGGCGGTCTTGAACGCCTTCACCGCTTCGCCGATCTGCCCCGCCCCCTGCAGCGAGCAGCCCAACATCCGCCACCCCCTTGCCAGCGCGGGGTGCGCCTGCGTCATCTGGCGGAACGCGTCCGCCGCCGTGGCGTAATCCCCTTTTGCGTACGACTCCTGCCCAGCGGCTTCAAGCTCCGAAACAGACATGTTGGCCATCGGTAACACACATTACCGCCCGTTCGCCTCTGGCGTTGCATTCTTGTAGATCGCCCGATACGCCATACCGCGCGTCGCTGCAGCCAATGGAAAGACGCCGACAGGTGTAGCGCCTATCGGAAAGCCGGAGAACCTGCCCACAAATGCACAGACGCCAAAGAGACGCCAACACGGTCAGCGCGTCAGCCGCGTGAGCGTTTCGCTGAGCGCGCCGGCGGCGAAGCTCAGCAGGGTGATCCCCTCGTCGTAGTTCATGCGCGTGGGGCCGATGATCGCCAGGGTGCCCGCCTCCTCACCCCCGATGGTGAACGTGTGCCGCAGCAGCGCCACCTGCCGCAGCGCCTCCGCCGTGTTCTCGCGCCCGATGGTGACCGACTGCGCCGATTCCGAGGGCGCCACCAGAACGGCGTGCAGCGTCTCGTCGTCTTCGAGGTTGCGAATGAGCTGCTCCATCGCCTCGACGCTGCGCTGGTACTCGGGCTGCGTGAGCATGTACTCCTCGCCCTCCTTGACGAGCTGGCCGCGGGTCAACTCGCGCGCCACGCCGTGCACCGATTCGACCGCCCGCCCGACCAGCTTGTCCACCGCGGGATGCCCGGAGGACGCGACCTTGAGCCGGCACAACGTGCGCACCGTCTTCCCTTCCATCGCGGTCGCCAACTCCTCGTTCGCTTGGCCGACGTGCTCCAACGTGGTGCCCGGCGGGCAGTCCAAAACCCGCGTCTCCACGTGCCCGTTCCCCAGAACGAGCACCAAGAGCGCGCGCTCGGGGCCCATCGCGGTGACGACCACGCTCCGCACGGGGATGGAGGCGTCGCGCACGGTGGCCGCGGCGCTCACCAACCGGGTGAGCCGGCTCAGCGCCTTGGTGGTCTCAAGAAGCAGGTCCCTCAGCGTGTCCTGCTCCTCGGTGACGTGCTTCACCTTCTCCTTGGCTGCCGGGTCAAGCGGGCGGCGGACGATGAGCCGGTCGACGTAATAGCGGTAGCCCTGGTCGCTGGGGATCCGGCCGGCGCTGGTGTGGGGCTGCTCCAGGTAACCGAGGTCGGCCATCTCGGCCAACTCGTTCCGAACCGTGGCGGAGCGCACCCCCAGTTCGTACTTCTTCGCAATCAGGTCGCTCGGCACAGGTTCGGCCGCCGTCACGTACTCGACGATGACGGCGCGCAATATCTGCTCTTTCCGCGGGTCAAGGTCGGCCATCGCCGGTTCCCATTCTACGTCTTAGACGCCCAGCCGGCCCAGGAAGTGCCGCCTCGTCCCAGTACCGGTTTTGGCCGTCGTAGAATGGCTTTATGCACCGCCGTCAAGGTGAGCGCATCTTCGGGGTCGAGACGGAGTTCGGGTGCCTCGTCGACGACGATCTCGGCCCGCCCGAGGCCGCAGTCGAACTGCTCAAGGACTACATTTTCCACGAACTGCGCCTCGGGGCGATCGACCTGCACTCCCGCGACGAAGTGTTCGAGCCGGCTCAGTCGGGCGGCTTCCTCATCAACGGCTCGCGGCTCTACATCGACGTGGTCGGCTTCCACCTGGAGTACGCCACGGCCGAGTGCCGCACGCTCAAGGACCTCGTGGCCAACGACCGCGCCGGCCAGCGGCAGATCGTGCGCGCCATCCACGAACTCGGGCTGGACGGGCTGGTGAGCGTCTACGACAACGCCGTCGACCACTTCGGCGGCCACACCTTCGGCTGCCACGAAAACTACTACGCCCGCATGGGCGACTCCTTCTTCACCTCCGACGTGCTCCTCCTCATCCCGTTCCTGGTGACCCGCCAGATATTCGCCGGAGCCGGGCGCGTCGGCGGACACGTGCTTCGCGCCGCTCGCCGCCCCGACCTCCGCAAAATGGCCGAGAACCCTGTGGACTACGTGTGGGTGTCGCAGGTGTACGACGTCTTCCCCGACCCGCTTGTCGACTATCAGATCAGCCAACGGGCGGACCACATCCTGAAGACCGTGGCCGGCCGCGTCCGGTTCAACCGCGCCCTCATCAACCCGAAGTGGGAGCACTTCTACTCGCACGGGGCGATGAACCGCCTGCACCTGCTCTTCGGCGAGGCGAACCAGAACGAGTACGCCTTCGCGCTGAAGGTCGGAACCACGTCGCTGGCGCTCCGGTTGGTGGAGGAGGGTTTGGCGCCGGAGCGCCTGATCCTGGCGCACCCGCTGCGCGCCCTTCGCGAGGTGAGCCGCGACCCCAGCTACCGCTGGCTGGTCACCCTGCTCGATGGCACGACCATCTCGGCCATCGATCTCCAGCGGGAGTACCTGAGCCTTGCCCAGCAATACGCCAGCGACACCGAGGACATCGACTGGACGCTGCGCGAGTGGGAATCCGTGCTCGACGGTCTGGAACGGAACCCGATGGACATGGCCGACCGCATCGACTGGGTGGCCAAGAAGGCGGTCGTGGAGGGGTACATGACCGAGATGGGCTTGGGCTGGGGCGCCGACGCGCTCTACTCGGTCGATCTGGAGTACCACAACATCGACCCCGAGCGGTCGCTTTTCCACGCGCTTACCACGCGGCGCTTCGTAGACGAACTCGACATCGTGGAGGCGATGACGGAGCCGCCGCCCGACACGCGGGCCAAGGGCCGAGCCGCGCTCGTGCGAAAGGCGCTGGCCATGAAAGGGCGCAAGCTCTACGTTTTCGATTGGAACGGCGCGACGCTAGACCGTTACCACCACGTGGAGATGCCCAACCCGTTTGAAACGTACGCGCCGGTCGAGGAGGCCTCCTAGCTCCGGCAGGCGACGCACATGCGCAGAACCATCTGTTCGAGCGTGTCCATCGCATCGAACGAGGGGCGCAGCCCTTTCATCTTCGCGTCCGCGTCGACCAGTTCGTCGAAGCAGGCGCGCGTCGCCGCCAAACCGATCCGCCGCGCCGCCCTCATGGCGCGCTCCTGCGACCAGTCGCCCTCCGTGCTGAGGTTGGGCTTTTCCGGCAGCATGGCGCGCACGGCGGAGGAGGGCGCCTTGGGCGAGCAGCCGTCCTCGATGCACAAGCGCGCTTGCCAGATCAGCCGGAACTGCCGCAGCAGCGTCGGGAACACCCGGGGGAACGCCTCGTTCTCCACGCGATCCGCTCGGTCAAAGAGGATGCGAAGCTGCGTGAGCGCCCGGCCCTGCTCACCCGCCACGACCGCGTCCACCAGGCCGTAGACGTTGTACTCCTTCTCGGGCGTCGCCGCTTCGCGCACGTCGCTCTCGCGAATCGTGTCGGAGGCGCCGATGTAGACGGCCAGCTTCTCGATCTCGGCGAGCGCCACGCTGAGTCGCCCGCCCGACATCTCCGCCAACAGGCTCGCCGCGGCAGGGCTCATCTTGAGTCCCCGCCCCTGCACCTCTTGACGAACCGCCTCGGCCACCTTCTTGGGGTCCACATCGAAACTGGCGACGAAGCCGCCCCCGGCGGTTACCAAGCTCGCCCACCGCTTCCCCAACCCGGCCAAGGTGCGCTGCTTCGCCTCGTCGCCGGACTCGTCGTCCGCCACCAACACCAGCAACGCGGTGTCCGGCAGGCCCAGGAACGCCTTGGCGAGCGGGTGGTCTTTGTCCTTGACCGCGCCTCCGCCCGCCCAGTCCCTGGGGTCGACCCGGAGGAGGTTGCGGATGAGCGTGGTGCGGCGCGGGCTGAGGAACGGCGCCGTGCCGGCGGAGGCCACCCATTCCATCGGCGCCTTCGCGTCGGCGAAGATCGACTCCCGGTCGAAGTCCTCCTCGTCCGGCGACACCGCGGCCAGCAGCGCCCTCAAGGCGGCGCGACGCAGCGCCTCCTCCGCACCCCCAATCAGCACGACCTTATGGGCGAGAGCTTTGGCTGCGTCGAACTTCACGGCGTCTACGATTATGCCTGGGAGCGGGCCTCTTTGCGCAGAGCGGTGGCGAACCGCCCCACCTGCGTAGCCAGCGTCGCCACCTTCTCGGGCGACGGCGCAGCGGGCGCGAAGAACGCTGCGTCGAACTCCGCAACCAGGCCCTTGGCCGCGTCCGCCTCGGCGCCAAGCGACCGGGCGGCAAGGTCGATGTACTCGCGCGTGGTATGGCTGAAGCGGCGCGGGAACTTGGCGCGGCGCTCAACTGCCAGCAAGAAGCGACCGTGCAGTCGCGCCACCTCGTCGCGCGTCGTCCGCCCGCTGCGCACGTCCAGCTCCGCCAACAGCCGGCTCCAGAGCGTCCCTCCGAGCTTGGGCGCCACGAGCAGCAGCACCACCAGGCCCGCGCAGACGCCCAGGGCGGCGTCGACGGCGTGTCGGAACCACTCCTGTTGGTACCAGGGCTTACCAGCGTCGCTGTTTTCCGCAGCCGCGTCGACACGCTCCGCACCTTGCGTGGGGTCGAACGCCACCCAGCCACAGCCCTCGAAGTAGATCTCCGCCCAGGCGTGGTAGTCCCGCTCCCGCACGGTGCGGAAGCCCTGGGCGTCCGGCGCCAGGTCGGACACCAGGTACCCCTGGACGTACCGGGCCGGCAGACCCACGGCCCGCGAGCACATCACCATCGACGTGGCGAACAGGTCGCAGTAGCCCTCTTTGATATCGAAGAGGAACGAGTCGACCGCGTTCGCGTCGGACGGCACAGGCCGGGCCTTCAGGTTGTACTTGGCCTGCGCCGAGATCGCCTCCTCGATCGCCCTGGCTCTGGCGAAGTCTCCGTCGACGCCGCGGATCGCGTCCCTTGCGAACTCGATAACCCTGTGGGGCGTCCCTTGAAGCTCCATCGATTCCGTGCGAACATGCACGCTGCAGGATGGCGGCAGCGACGATCGCGTCGTGCTTTGGGGCCGCTTCGGCAGAAGCGCGTACGCGACGAACCGGCCGCCCAGCGGGACGCGCGGATCGACGAACACCCGGCCGTCGGCGAGCGAAGAGACGGTGTGCCCGCCGCCCAACACCTCGGTCACCTGCCCCGGCGCCAGGACCAGAGCCTGCGGCTGCAGTAGCGGCTGCAGTTCGACTCGACTCGACTCGCCGCCCTGCAACGGCTCGTCCTGGGCGAAGCCTACGAACTGCGTGGCGATCCCGCCGTGCGGACCCGATGCGCGGCGGGGACCATGCGCCGGGACAACCATGCTCAGGTTCTGTTCCCACATCGGCGGCGAAATCCAGCCGTTGTTTGCAAAGCGATAGTAGAAAGACTCGCGAAGCAACCCGCCCCTTTCCAGTTTCACCTTGAAGACCGGCGTGTCCGAGATTCGCCACATCGGGCCGTTGCCGACCCTCACGTCCACCCGCGCGCCCGGCTGGACCCTTTGGGTAGCGGCGCCCGGGGATGGCAGACGAACCAACACGTTCTTGCTCACCGGCGCCACGGTCAACCGGACGAGCGGAGCGCCCATCAGGCTGATGAGGATCACGACGCCTGCCGAGGCCAAGGCCCACTCCGGGCCGGCCACCCAGCGCCACGAATCCCTTCGCAAGCGCGCCGGCTCCTTCACCCCGGCCTCTCTCGCGCGCTCAATCATGTTCCGCTGGTGGATGCGCGCATAGAGCACCGCCGAGCAGGTCATGAACACGAAAAACATCAGCGTGGCCGGCGGGTACGTGTCGAAGGTTCCGACAAGGCCGAAGATCGCCATGCACGGCAAGGTGAGGAACAGCAGCGTGCTATCCCGCCACGAGACGAGCATGCCGAGGATGATCATCCACGACAGCCCTCCCGCCACCATCAGTTCGAACGGAAAACCGCCCCCGGGCAGCGCCCGATTCAGGTTCGGCGCCTCGACGAAGCAGAAGAGCCCGAAGGCCGCCCAAAGCCAACCGTCCACGCCGACCACGACCGTGTCCGCCAGCAGATTGGCGAGCGCGTAGCCGATCAGCGCCGTGGCGATCGTCGCGACGGCCAAGAAGACGGCGGTTTCGGTCTTCCCGATGCTCATCCCCGCCGCGAAGGTCGCGAGCACGCAACCCACGCAAACCAGCATGTGGTCGGGCCAACTGCGTTCCGGACGCCATCGGTTCATAGCAGGCTCGTCACCTTGGGCATCAGAATGACTGCCGCCCCGGCAGCTTCGAGTTGGGCAATGTAGGCCGGGTCGGCCGCGCTCGCCGGCGAACGCTTGGCGCGATGCTCGTCCGCGTAGTCCCGCGTGTCGTAGACCAGGCACGAGCATTGCATCCCGGCCAACCCCGCAAGGATGCCGGGCAGGTCGGGGTCCTGCACCGCCAGCATGAGCGCAAGCGTGCCGCCGGCATGCAGCAGGCGACCGAAGCCGCCGATCTCCGCGGCGAGGCTATCCGGTCGGTCCGCCTTGACGTCGGTCAACACCTCGCGGATCGCCCGCTCCCGGGCCTCCGGGTGCATCAGCGCGGCCTCCTCCGACTCTAGTTGCGGAAAGAGCACGAGCGCCCCTTGCCGCAGGTACTGGCCGGCCAGGTATAGGGCGTGGCCGCACATCGCCTCGAGCGTGGTGGCATCGTTGGTACCGACCTCGGAGCCGAGGGTGCGCTGGATGAGGAACATCACGCTGGCGCCGGCGCCCGCGTCGAACTCCTTCACGACCAGGTTGCCCGTGCGGGCCGAGGTCGGCCAGTGCACGTGCTTCATCGGGTCGCCGGGAACGTACTGCCGCAGGCCGCGGGTATCCAGCCCGGCGCCCCGGATGCGGCCTCGTTCGAGGTCGCTGGTCCCCCAGCCGGCCGCCGCGGAGAGCCGCACCGACACCGGGATCGGCGCCGGGTAGACCGTGACCTCCATCGGCGCCACTTCGTACGCCCGATCCAGGGTGACCAAGCCCAGGGCGTCGGTGCCGCTGACGACCAGGTTCCCCCAGCGGTAGCGGCCCCGCCGCATCGGGCGAAACGAGTAGCGACTCCGGATCGGCTGGTCGAAGGACGGCGCGACCGGAAGGCTGGGCGTGAGATCAAGCGTGACCAGATCCTCGGGAAAGCCGTCGGCCACCGTGACCAAGGGCCGCTTGAGCCGCCGCTCGCCCCAGACGGTGATGTCGATCGTGACCACCTCGCCCACCCTCACGGCAGGAGGAGCGTGGCGCTCGAGCCGCAACCCCCGCACGGCCAACCAGGCCTGAAGGCGCGAGGCGCCCAGGGTGGCGGCGACGGCCGTCGCCATGTAGAAGAGCGGCGGCGAGTCCACGAGGACCGCCATCAACATCAAGAAGATGGCCGCTATCGTCAGCGCGAGGAGCGCAAGCCGGTTCATGTTCAGCCTACGGGGGCGGGCGTCGGCACGGTGTCAAGCAGCCTGCGGACGACCTCGTCGCCCAACGTTCCGCGTGCCCGCACCTCGCCCCGGACGATCACCCGGTGCCCCAGCACCAGCGGACCAACCGCCTTCACGTCGTCGGGCCGCACGAACTCGCTGCCCGACATGGCCGCCTTCGCCTGGGCCGCCCGCATCAGGTAGAGCGAGCCGCGAGGAGACGCGCCGAGCGCCAACAGGCTGCTTTCCCGCGTGGCTCGAACCACGTCCACCACGTACTCGCGAATCGTATCGTGTACGAACACCGCGCTGACCGCCTGCTGGGCCTGGCGCATCGCGTCCAGGTCCACCACCTTCTGCACGCCCTCGATCGGCTGCGCCTTCTGCTGGGTAAGCAGGATCTCCGCTTCGGCTTCGCGATCGGGGTACCCGAGGGCGACTCGCGCGAAGAAGCGATCGACCTGGGCTTCGGGAAGCGGGTAGGTGCCGGTCATCTCGATGTTGTTTTGCGTCGCTATTACGAAGAACGGAATCGGAAGCGCCCGCGTTACCCCGTCGCTCGTGACCTGGCGCTCCTCCATCGCTTCGAGCAGCGCGGACTGCGTTTTTGGCGTGGCGCGGTTCACCTCGTCGACCAGCACGACGTTGGCGAACAGCGGACCCGTGCGGAACTCGAACGTCATGGACTGCTGGTTGTAGATGGAAACCCCGGTGATATCGGCCGGCAGCAGGTCAGGGGTGAACTGCACCCGCTTGAACTCCCCTCCCATCGTGCGCGCCAGAGCCTTCGCGAGCGTGGTCTTCCCCACGCCAGGGATGTCCTCGATGAGCAGGTGACCGTTGCACAGCAGCGTCAACACGGCGCTCTCGATGGCGCCGCGTTTGCCGACGATGGCCCTCCCGATCTCAGAAACCATTTCGTTGGCCAGCGCGGCGACATCTGTTGTTTTCATAGACACACCCGGAACAACCGCTCCAAACTTTTTGGGGCTCCTACGACCCTTGTGACGCCTTGGGCCCGCAAAGGGGTTCGAGGCAGCGGCGAACGCTCCCCAAGCTATACACTATGACCCGTGCGAGCGCCAGAAGTGAAGGAGGGGAAGACCGCGCCGTGAAGCGCCTGATCCCGATCTTCGCCGGTACGGGCAAGAGCGTCAAGGCCGCCCTGCCGGATTTCGTCCTGCTCCTGCTCGCTTTTGGCCTGCTCTACGGCTTGGCCCGTGTGGGCAGCGGCATGTTCGCCGTGTTCATCCCGCCCAAGGTGGAGCCGCAGGTCGTGCTGTCGCCCGCGAACCTGCCCTACTACGCGGCCCGTTCGACGCTGAGGATGTTCGCCGCGTTGGCGCTGTCCCTGGGCTTCACGTTGGCCTACGGTTCGATGGCCGCCAAGAGCAGGCGCGCGGAACGGGTCTTGATCCCGCTTCTCGACGTGCTTCAGTCCGTGCCGGTCCTGGGCTTTCTCTCCATCACGGTCACCGGCTTCATCGCCCTTTTCCCCGGCAGCCTGCTTGGGCTGGAGTGCGCCAGCATCTTCGCCATCTTCACGGGCCAGGCCTGGAACATGGCGTTCAGCTTCTACAACTCGCTGATCACGCTGCCGCGGGACCTGGACGAGGCGGCCAAGCTCTTTCGGTTGAGCCCCGCGCAACGGTTTGTCAAGCTCGAACTCCCGGCCTCGATGATCGGGCTGGTGTGGAACGGCATGATGAGCTTCGGCGGCGGGTGGTTCTTCCTGGCGGCGTCGGAGGCGATCAGCGTCCTCAACCGTTCCTACACCCTCCCCGGACTCGGCTCGTTCGTGGCGAAGGCGGTGCAGACCCAGAACGTGCCGGCCCTGGGTTGGTCGGTCCTGACGATGGCCGTCGTGGTCCTGCTCGTCGACCAGTTCTTCTGGCGGCCCTTGGTCGCATGGTCGGACAAGTTCAAGCTGGAACGAAGCTCCTCCGGCGAGCCGCCCACGTCGTGGGTGTACGACCTGATCCGGAGCGCGCGACTGCCCGCGCTGGCCCATCGGTTGGCCGGCGCCCTCGGTTCCCGGGCGCGGGCGTTGCTGCCGACGCGGCCGTCGGCCCTGGGCGAACCCGTGCCGGCGGACCCAAGGAGGGAGCGGTTCCGCGACGCGGCGTTCGCAATCGGCGTCGGCGCATTGGTCGTCCTTTCGGCCGTGGCCGCCGTTCGGTTCGTGATCGCCGAGGTCAGCATCCGGGAGATCGGCCTTTGCGCGGGCTACGGCGTGTTGACGCTGATGCGGGTGACGGCCCTGGTCCTGGTCAGTTCGCTGGTCTGGACTCCGGTGGGGGTGGCCATTGGCTTCAACCCGAAGCTCGCCCGGGTGGGCCAGCCGGTCGTGCAGTTCCTCTCCTCGTTTCCGGCCAACTTCCTGTTCCCGCTCGCGGCCATCGTCTTCATCCGCACTGGGCTGAGCTTGAACTGGGGGAGCATGTTGTTGATGGCCCTCGGCGCCCAGTGGTACATCCTGTTCAACGTGATCGCCGGCGCCATGGCCGTGCCCACCGACATGCGCGAGATGGCGGCCAACATGAGGCTCACGAAGGCGTCGCTATGGCGCAAGGTGATCTTCCCCGCCATCTTCCCAGCTTGGGTAACCGGGGCGATCACCGCGTCGGGCGGCGCTTGGAACGCCAGCATCGTCTCCGAAGTGGTCCGCTGGGGCGACCACACGCTTACGGCGCAAGGCCTGGGCGCCTACATCGCCCGCGCGACGGGCCAAGGCGACTGGCCGCGTATCGTCTTGGGCGTCGCCCTCATGTCCTTGTTCGTCGTCGGCGCCAACCGCCTGCTCTGGCGACCGTTGTACACTCTAGCCGAAGAACGCTTTCGCCTCATTTGAACCCACGGATCACCCCTATGCCCGGCGCCACGCTGCTCGAAGTCAAGAACCTAACGAAGACGTACCCGTTGCCCGAAGGCAAGGGGAGCGTGACGGTGCTTCAGGAGATCTCTCTGTCCATCCACCGGGGCGAGATCGTGGCCCTCTTGGGACGCAGCGGCAGCGGCAAGAGCACGCTTCTTCGCGCCATCGCCGGGCTGCTCCCTCCCACCAGAGGCGAGATCCGCTCCGAGGGCGAGCGTATCTTCGGGCCCAACCGGCACGTCGCGATGGTGTTCCAGAGCTTCGCGCTTCTGCCGTGGCTGACCGTGCTCGAGAACGTCGAGATCGGTCAGGACGCGCTCCGGATCACGCCTGCGGAGATGCGCAAGCGAGCCCTTCAGGCGATCCAGATGGTCGGCCTTGACGGCTTCGAAAACGCCTATCCCAAGGAGCTGTCCGGCGGCATGCAGCAGCGCGTGGGCTTCTCGCGCGCCTTCGTGATGCGGCCCTCGGTGCTTATGCTCGACGAGCCGTTCAGCGCGCTGGACGTGCTCACCGCCGAGAACCTTCGCGGCGAGATCGCCGACCTTTGGGAGGCGCACACCTTTCCTGCCGACAGCGTGCTCATGGTGACGCACAACATCGAGGAGGCGGTGCTCTTGGCCGATCGGGTGATCGTGCTCGGCTCCAACCCGGGCCGGGTCCGCGGCGAGGTCACGCTCACGCTCTCCCGCCCCAGGGACCGCAAGTCGCGCGAGTTCCGCTCCATGTGCGACTACATCTACACCGTCATGACCAACCCCGAGGTGAAGGTGTCGCAACCGCGGCTCGGCCCCGAGTTCCCGATGATGCCTCACGCCCGCGCCGGCGCCATCAGCGGCCTGCTCGAACTGGTCGAGGAGTACGGCGGCAAGGAGGAGGTGGCCGTGGTCGGCGACCGACTGCGACTGGAGGTGGACGACCTGCTGCCGATCCTCGACGCAGCGGTGATCCTCGGCCTGGCTCAGGTCGAGGAGGGCGACGTCACCGTCACGCCCATCGGCAAGGAGTTCGTCGAGGCGGACGTGCAGGCGGCGCAGGACGTGTTTCGTCGTCAGGTGCTCGAACGTGCTCCCTTGGTCGCCCTGATGAGCCGTACGCTCGGCAGCAAACGCAACGGGATGGTGAAGGCGGACTTCTTCCTCGATATGCTGGACGACCAGTTCACCGAGGGCGAGGCGGAAAGGCAGTTCCAGACCGCCGTCGACTGGGGGCGCTACGCCGGCTTGTTTGGTTACGACTCCGAGGACGAAGTGTTGAGCGTCCACACCGAATCGGCTGAGTCCGCCGGCTAGGATCGCCGGCAAATCGGCCAAAAGGACTTGGGGCTTTGTGCCGGGGTGTATCCTCCTTCACTGATGAGCTTCCCCCAAATCGTCCAGGGGGGCATGGGTGTCGGCGTATCCGGCTGGCCCTTGGCCCGCGCCGTATCCAAGCTCGGTCAGCTAGGCGTTGTGTCTGGCACCGCGTTGGACATCGTGCTTGCCCGTCGTCTTCAGCTCGGCGACCCGGAAGGGCACTGTCGCCGCGCGATGGAACGCTTTCCGATTCCCGGCGTCGTCGAGCGCGTGATGGCACGCCACTTCATCCCGGGCGGCAAGCCTGCGGGCAAGCCGTTCAGGGCCACGCCCAAACCGTCGATCGAATCGACGGCCGACGCCACCGAGCTCACCGTTCTCGGCAACTTCGTTGAGGTGTATCTGGCCAAAGAGGGGCACAGGAACCCGGTCGGCATCAATTTCCTTGAGAAGATCCAGGTTCCGACGTTGCCGGCGGTCTTCGGCGCCATGTTGGCCGGCATCGATTTCATCTTCATGGGGGCCGGTATCCCCCGGGCGATCCCGCTCATCCTGGACCACCTGGCAGAGGGCAAGGCCGTCGAACTGCGCCTTTCGGCGGAGAACGCCGCGACCGGGCAGGAGTTTTTCGCCCATTTCGACCCCGCCGCCTTCTTCGGCGGCGCTGCGCCGAAGCTGAACCGCCCGAACTTCGTGCCGATCATCTCGTGCGCGAGCCTGGCGATCACGATGCACCGCAAGTCGGGCAGCACCGTGCAGGGGTTTGTCGTGGAGGGCCCGACCGCGGGCGGCCACAACGCTCCGCCGCGAGGGGTCGTCCAGCTCAACGAGCGCGGCGAACCGATCTACGGGGTGCGCGACGTTCCCGATCTGGACAAGATAGCCGCGATCGGCCTGCCGTTCTGGCTCGCCGGCGGGTACGCCGAGCCGGAGCGTCTGCAGGAGGCCCTTTCGCGCGGCGCGGCCGGCGTTCAGATAGGCACCGCGTTCGCATTCTGCGAGGAGTCGGGGATGGACCCCGCGCTCAAACGCCGCGTGCTCGACCTGAGCCGCGCGGGCAAGCTGACGGTCAAGACCGACCCACTTGCCTCGCCCACCGGTTTCCCGTTCAAGGTCGTGCAGCTTGAGGGCACGATGTCCGACCCGAAGGTGATCGGCCGCCTAAAACGGCTGTGCGACAAGGGATTCCTGCGGCATCCGTACGTCCGCGAGGACGGTACCCTGGGCTACCGATGCCCCGCGGAACCGGTCAAGGCCTTCGTCTCCAAGGGCGGCACGGTCGAGGAGACCGTCGGCAGGCTGTGCGTCTGCAACGGCCTTCTCTCAACCATCGGGCTTTCGCAGGCGCCTGCGGACGCTGAGGCGATCCCGCTCGTCACGGCGGGTGACGACGTGGTGCACGTGGCGCGGTTCCTCAAACCCGGAGAGGACACCTACACCGCAGCGGATGTCATCGCCTACGTGCTCGGTTAGCCGTCGCTGGGACCCCTTGAGCCAGGCTTGCGGAGAGCCTGTGCTATAATTTCGAATTGCGCCCGCGGGACTTCGTGCGCCCGCGAAACCATAAGAGCAAGGCTAACACATAGCATGGCGACATACCGAGGAAGAAAGACAGACATCTGCCGCAAAGTCGGCTTTAACATCTGGGGACAGACGAAGTGCCCCAGTTCTCGACGTCCTTATCCGACCGGCCAGCACGGCCCGAACACGCGCGATCGGCGCATGTCGGAATACGGCGAGCAGCTTCTGGCCAAGCAGGTCATCCGCCGCTACTACGGCATGATGGAGAAGCAGTTCCGCAAGACCTTTGACCGGGCTCAGCAGATGCGCGGCAACACCGGTCTCAACTTCCTCCGGCTGCTCGACATGCGGCTCCAGACCATGGTGTGGCGGTTGGGCTACGCGAAGACCATCTTCCAGGCCCGCCAGATGGTTTCGCACCAGCACATCGCGGTCAACGGCAAGGTCGTGGACATCCCCAGCTACCTGCTGAAGGTCGGCGACGTCATCTCCGTTCGCGACCGCGAGGTCAGCCGCAACATGGCCCGCGGCAACCACTACGAGGGCGTGGCCGTTCCGGTCTACGTCGAGCCGGACATCCCGGGCTTTGGCGCGAAGGTCACGACGATGCCGGAGCGCGAGGACTTCCCCAAGTTCTTCGAAGAGCAGAAGGTCGTCGAGTTCTACGCCCGCTAAGCCGGGCTTCGGACCGTCCAGCGCCCCTCTAGCGCCCAGCGCCAGAGGGGCGTTTGTTTTGCCTATTGGTCGCCCGCGTTGTCCTTGACGATCGCGCGTTGGCCCGCCTGGTTGCGGACGCGGACCGCGCCGCGGACCACGTTCCCGGTGACCACCGCCTTCTTCACGCCGGAGCCGAGCGAGACTTGCGGCTTGCTCTCCTGGAACTCGCAGCCGCGCACAAGCAGGGTTCCGCCCGTCGCCTGGATGGCGTGCCGTCCCTTCTTGGTGCGGTCCCACTGGACGAAGGTGCAGTCGCCGAAGCCCACCGTGCCCTTCCCCGCCACGCGGGCGATCTGGTTGCATGGGCCCCAGAACGCGCAGTTGCTGAACCGCACCGTCCCGGTGTTCGTCTCGCTCACCTCGATCATCGTCGGGTCGGGACCGTGGAACGACACGAACTCGCCGTTGGTGATCAGCAACCCCATCGGGGCGCACTGGTCCACCTGAAGCGCGACCCAGCAGTCGTCGGCGCCGATCCCCAGGAAGTTGCCGTTGCAGACGCCGTTCGCGGTTTCGACGAACCGGTAGCCGACCTTGTAGCCGAAGCAGAAGGTGTTCGTGACGTACTGCCAATCGGTGCGGCCAAAAACGAACGCCTCGCCGTTGGCCATCTGCCAATCGAACAGCTTCGGCTGCATGCTCCACCACGGGTTGAAGTGCACGTTCTCGATGCGGCCGATGTCGTAGATCGAGTCCACGTAAACCCCGCGTCGAAGCGGTTGCCCCTGCACGTTGCGGATCAGGTGGCGTTCGTTCTGCGTCGCGTCGATGCCGTTGTACGGGTTCAGCAGCTCGACGTCGAGCACCGCCGGGTTCTTGCCCCGCATGGCGACGGCATAGGGGTAGGGCGCGGGCTCCTCGGCCGGATTCTGGTCCGGGTAGTAAACCAACACCCCTTTGAGGGTGCAGTTCGTGTTCAGCGTGATGAAGGCGGGGCCCTCTTCCTTGCCGCGCCCCTCGGTGGCGAGCAGCGTCGTCCCATCCTCTCCCGGCTTGGGGAGACCGGCGTTTCGGATGCCGTTGTGGGCGGGCACGGACTGCCAGACGCCCGCCAAGGTCACGCCCTGCGGAACGTTCAGGCGTCCTCGGAGGAGAAAAGTCCCCTGCCCGAGCGAGACCGTGCCGCCCCCAGCGCGGCCGGCGGCGTCCAGGGCGCTCTGAACCGCCGCCGTGTCGTCCTGCTTGCCGTCGCCCTTCGCACCGAAGTCGGCGACGTTCCAGATGGCCGGGCCGGCAAGCGCCAACATGCCGGCCAGAAGCGATAGGGTCGTCATGGTCAGAACGTTACAGCCAAACGATCCCGAAGTGCAAGCCCCCTACCGCTTCTCCACGCGGAAGGTCTTCGTGCCTCCGCCCGTGTTGGCGGGCTTGCCCTTGAACAGCCAGGTGGACGGGTCGTCCAGCACGCCGGTCGCGGTCACCTTGTACTGGGCGCCTGGTTTGGCTCCCTTGACCACGATCCGAACCAGGTTGCCGTCGCACTTGACGCTCTTGATCGCGAGCGTCGGCGAGAAGGCGAACGCCTGCTTCTTGACCGACTTGGGGTCGAGCCGCTTCTGGAAGACCAGCAGCACCGAATCGCCGCGGGCCTCCACGCTCCGCAGCTCCGGCGCCTCCGTGTACATCCATAGCGAAAGGTCGTACATGTAAGCCGTGCTGCCGACCGCGCCGATCTCCTTGCACGCCTTCTCGAACTGCGCGATCCACTCGCGCGAGCGTCGCATCGGCTCGAGCGAACCGAAGTCGGCCTGCACGATGAACGGCGTCTTCGAGCCGTCCTTCCGAAGTTGGTCCACGAACGGCTTGTAGAGGAGCGGGTAGTCGCCCGGCAGGCTCGGCGTCGACCAATCGGGCCAGTTGGTCTGGAAGCAGATCAGGTCGGGCTTGCTGACGAGGGCGATCTCGGCGGCGTCCACGCCCTGCCATTCGCGCGCGATCTGCACGGGGTCCAGGTTCGGGCTGGGGGCGGTGTTGGCCAGAGCCCAGCATGCGAACGGCTTGCCCGGGGCCGCTTTGCGCGCGGCGTCCACCAGTTCCTTAAGGTAGTTCGAAACGACGTGGACGCGGTGGTCGACCCACTTGCCGTAGAGTTCTCGGTCGGTCTTGTAGTACCGGGGGCTGGCCGGGTCCTTGAAGTCCGGTGGCTCGGGGCAACCAGTCTCTTCGCGAAAGGCCTTCAGCGCCACCTCGCTGAAGTCGCCGTAGCAAGGCTGGTCCGGGCCAAGCCAGCCCATCTGGAACGGCTCGGCGACCTCGATGCCGTCGAACTTGTGCTCGCGCATCACCTTGGCCAACTCGACCTTCTTCCAAGCGACGAAATCGGGGTGGTTGAGCGAGAGGAAGTTGAACCCCCCGTCGCCCGTCTTCCCGAGCATCACCTGTTTCCAGGCCTTCCAGCCCTTTGGCATGAACTCGCCGTTACCGTAGAAGCCGTTGCCGAACGTCTGGCACCAGACGGCGATGCCACGCTTGTGGAGGGCGTCGATCAACCCGTCGTCCACGCCGCGCAGGTCGCCGGCGACGTACCGCACGATGCCGTAGCCGTTCACCTCGATCTCGCGCGCGATCGACTCCTTGGAGCGGTTCTGGTAGTAGCCGAAGCCGGGGTCGATCTGGATGCTGCGCCCGACGAGCGGGTCGTGGAGCTTGGGCCCCGCGAGAAGCGTCATTGCCAGTAGCGTAAGCATGTGCGCACCGTACCCCGCCCGGCGCCCTCACGTCACCGGATCG
>CAZIIS010000060.1:0-16820 GCA_964539295.1 uncultured Fimbriimonadaceae bacterium
CGGCGCTCCTCCCAACCCACGGGTGTCATCCCGAGCGCAGCGAGGGATCTCGGCCGTTTCCCAACCCTCAAGCCCATCCGACCGAGATCCCTCACCTTCGGTTCGGGATGACACGCCTGGAGGTTGGGTGGCCGGGGTGATGTCCTTTGCACCCCGGTCCGAAGGACAGATCGTGGACTGCGCTGGGGCGATTCGTGAATCGCCCCAGCGCAGTCCACGCGGGACGCCCCTCCCCCCAAAAACATCCCCTCCGAACGCCTTCGCCTTCCGAAGGGGGGAAACGCGCGGGTTAGGGCAGGACGACCTTGGGCGCCTTGCCCGAGGGGCGGCGGGTGAACGTATCGCCGTACCGGATGGGCTCGCCGACGAAACCGCCGTTCGACAGGTAGAAGGCCGCGCCGGAGGGGCCGGCGGCGTAGTCGACGCGGTTCTCCTTGCCGTGTTCGTCGTGGGTGAACCGCGCCTGAAGCAGTTCGTGCCAGGCGCCGTCGGCGGTCTGGTACCAGGCGGGGCCGAAGAGGGCGCGGCGCTGCAGCTGGCCGTTGATCCCAACGTAGTTTTCGTTGAACGAGTGCAGGCCGCGCAGGCCGCCGCCGTCCTTGGGCGCGCAGAACGAGGCGATGAGCCCCCAGGCGCGCTTCTCGGGGAAGTAGAGGTAGCCGGAGTAGACGGTCTTGTTTCCCTCGGGCTTGGCCTTCAGCAGGAAGCGGTAGGTCTCGCCCGTTTTCCAGGGGTAGTCGAGGTGCGAGTGGCCGCCAGTGCCCTCGTTCCCAAACCCGCCCGCGAAGACGCCGGGGCCCTTGGCCAGCAACTGCACGCGGTCGTCCGCGGCGACCTTGGAGCGGTCGATCCCCTCGTTTCCGCTGTCCCAAACGGAGAAGATGATGCTGCGCCTGCCCGGTTCGTTCACCTGCATCCCGAAGTAGCCGCGGTGGAAGCCGCAGGCCATGTAGAAGCTGAAGATCGGGCCCGTTTCGGCGCGGACTTCGTTGTAGAAGGCGGTGATCGGCTCGCCCTTGGGGGTGGGGTAGCCGAGGTGGACCGAGGCGGCGTTGCGGCGTTCGGTGAGGTTGAAGTGCGCGCCCTTGGCGGCGGGGCCGCTCAGGAGCAGCGCCTCAATCCGCCCGAACTCGGCGCCGGATTTGGCCAGGCCGCGCAGCTGGAGGGACTGGCTGGAGGGGGCCTTGCCGACCGAGAGCGTGCCGAAATCGAGGGTGACGGGGTCGTCGCCGCCGGTCGCCGTGGCTTCGGCCGAGCGCTTGCCAAGCGTCAGGCGATACTTGGCCGTTTCGCCTTTCGGCAGTCGGACGACGAGCTGGGCGCGCAGCGCGCCTTGGTTGGCGAAGCTGCCGTACCAGGCGAGACGCTGCGTGGAATCGGTCCAGCCGGAGACGCCGTTGCGGTCGACGCAGGCGCCCTCGGGGTTGGGCTCGACGTAGGCGGTGAAGGCGGGCACGCGCAGCTCCGGCTGCAGCATGACGAGAGCGAGGGGGAGGAGCATCGAAAGCATTGTTGGGCTCCATGTTGGCATAGCGGCGGCGGCCCTTGACCCCGGCGCGGTGCATGGGCCGCCATCGTCGTCTCGCTGGCCGAGCCCAAATTCGCCGCGACCTTGAATGGACGCTAGGCGTTCGAGCTATGCTTGGAATAGCGGAGTACCCGGTTCATGTTGTACGCCCCTTGGAGTTTGATGCTCGCGGGATGCAGCCCCAGGTTCTTGGCGCCGCCCTTCACGTGGTGCCAGCCCAGCGATCTCACCCTTTGGCTCTTCTACTTACCGGGTGGATTGCTGTTCGCTGCGATGGTGCTTCAAACGGCCATAACGGCGAAGCGGCTGCGTCAAGATCGGTGTTACGAGGCGGCGTTGGCGCGGGGAACCGCAATGCTGGCCGGGCGGTTGCTGGCCACCGTTTGGGCGTTCGCGACCGGGATAGCGATGGGCTGCAACCAGGACCAAGAGGATCCGGCGGCTATGGCCCTTGGCGTCGGCATATTGGTGGTTTTCATCGCCATGGGTTTTCGCACCGCGATATGCGTCGGCATGGTCTCGCTTCACCGGCAGGGGCGGGGATTCGACGATGTCGGCGTTGCGAAGGCCTTGACTCTGCGCGAATATGCGGTGGTCCTTGTCGTCGGCGCCTGCGTGTTTGTGTTAACCGCGGTGTTGACGCGTTTGGTGCTTGGCGACTCCTATACGGGGTAGGCGACCACGCTAACCGGGTGGCCGGGGTGATGTCTTGGGCGCCCCGGTCCGAAGGACGAAGCCGCGAGGCCGTCGCTTCCCGGTGTCGCGTGGCCGGTGTAGGGGCGATTCACGAATCGCCTCTCGCATGGTTCGGGCGAATCGTTTGGCCTTCCGCAGTGCGATCTTCGGATCTGCGACCCTTGCCAGGGTCGTGGGATTTCTGGGGGCCGATCCCGGGGTCTTCGACCCCGGGCTATTACCTGCGACCCTTGCCAGGGTCGCGGAGCGGAAGGACGAAGCCGCGGGTGTCAACCCGAGCGCAGCGAGGGATCTCGGCCTTCTCCCAACCCTCAAGGCCCGTCCGACCGAGATCCCTCACCTTCGGTTCGGGATGACACGCTTGGGGGGTGGGTGGCCGGGGTGATGTCTTTTGCACCCCGGTCCGAAGGACAACGCCTGCGGGAAGCGGGAGGATGGTGACGCCGTTACGCGTCGTCGCGCAACTAGACGGCGGCCGTCGGTCGCGCTGGGGCGATTCGTGAATCGCCCCTACACCGGCCACGCGGGACCTCGCGCCAGATCCCTCGGCTTCCGCCTTCCCCTGCACCCCGCACGCCTGCGGCTACGGCGGGGGAGGAGGCCGTGGAGACGCGAGAACCGTCGTCCGGTCCGCGACCCCGCGAGGGGTCGCAGATCCGCCGCGCGTTTTGACCTCTATCCCCCTGGCCCCCTTTCCCCTGCGGCGCGGGGCTTCTCGGCCAAACCCAGAAACCAGGCCGCAAGGGAAAGGGGGGACGCCAACCGCGACCGGGTGGCCGGGGTGATGTCCTTTGCACCCCGGTCCGAAGGACAACGCCTGCGGGAAGCGGGAGGATGGTGACGCCGTTACGCGTCGTCGCGCAACTAGACGGCGGCCGTCGGTCGCGCTGGGGCGATTCGTGAATCGCCCCTACAACGGCCACGCGGTACAGTCTGCGCCTTGCGCGAACCGCCGCGCAAAGCGCATGTTTGCGCGACGTGGTCTCGTCGTTCAGACCATCCGCGCCAGACTCCTCGGCTTGCGCCTCCCCCTGCACCCCCTCCGTACGCCTTCGGCTACGGAGGGGGAGGACGCTTCGTCCAGCCCAGAAGCAAACCCGCTTCCTTCAGCCGTAAAGCAAACCCGCCCATGTTCAGCCCAGAAACCAGCCCGCTTCGCCCAGACCAAGCCCGCCCTGTTCAGACCAAGAAGCGAGCCCGCCTCTTCCAGTTCAGAGGCAGGCCCGCTTCGTTCCGTCCAGGACGACGACTACTTCGGGTTCGGGACGTAGTCGCCGCCGCGGCAGGCTTTGAGGTAGTCGAGCGCGTAGACCTGGCCGGTCATCTCCAGCTCCTCGCGGTAGACCGGGTCGTGCCAGCCTTCGACGTCGATCGAGCCGACGAAGTTGTTCTGGCGCAGGATGGTGATGATGTCGGTCCAGTTGGTGTCGCCGAAGCCGGGCGTGCGGTGATAGACGTACTGCACGCCGGAGCGGATGCCCTCGCGCTCGATGACGTCCCAGCAGACCGTGGCGTCCTTGCCGTGGATGTGGAACACCTTGGGCGCCCACTTGCGGAGTTGGGCGATCGGGTCGATGAGGCTGTACATCTGGTGGCAAGGCTCCCACTCCAGGCCGATGGCCGGGCTCGGGACCTCGTTGAACATCATCTCCCAGGCGCGCGGGGAATGGGCGATGTTCCACTTGGGCGCGTTCCAGGTTCCGCCCATGTCGCAGTTCTCGAAAGCGATCTTCACGCCCTCGTCCTCGGCGAGCTTGGCGAGTGGGCCGAACACCTCTTTGTACTTCGCCATGTTCTGGTCGACGGCGCGGTCCTCCTGGGCCCCGGCGAAGCCGGCGACGACCGTGGCGCCGAAGAGCTTGGCGCTGCGGATCATCGTCGCCCAGTCTTTGGCGGCCTGCTCGTCCTGAAGGGGGTTCGCGTAGATGGCGATGGCGTTGATGACGGCCTTGCCCTCGATGACGCCCAGGATCTGCTTGGCGGTCTCCGCCAGGTCGATCCCCTCGACCTTGCCGCAGTTGGGTTCGAACGACTCGAAGCCGTGGTCGATGATCTGCTTGATGTAGTTGGCAGCGCCGTTCATCTGGCACATCGTGCCGATCTGAATGTCTTGGTGGTTTACGCGGTTCATGGTGATGTTGGCCTTCTTCGCCTATGAGGGATAGGGTCCTGCATGAAACGGGCCGTGGAACACGGGGCGGATCTTTGCATCGCCTTTGCCGGTCAGGCATTATACCGACGGCGGTCGAAGACCAGGTCCGAAGCGATGCCCCAGATATCGGGGTCGATGCGGTTTTGCGGACGAATCTTCGAGTAGTGCACGATGGCGGCGGTCAGACCGGCCTCGAGCGCGTGGTGAAGGAATGCGGAGTTGAGCGCCATGCGCGCCGGGGGGCGCAGGCCGAAGCTCACGTTGCTGACGCCGAGCACGGCGTTGACGTGGGGGTAGCGGCGGCGCACCTCGCGGATGGCGTCCAGGGTTTCAACCGCCGCCTTGCGGTACTCCTCGTCGCCCGAGCCGAGCGTGAAGGTGAGGCAGTCGACGAACACGTCGTGGTCGGGCAGGCCGGCGGCGCGCGTCCTTGCCATCAGGCGGTCGGCCACCTCCACCTTGCGGGCCGCGGTCTTGGCCATGCCGGTTTCGTCGATGACGAGCGCGACGACGGCCGCACCGTAACGGCGGCAGAGGGCGAGCACGCGGTCGGCGCGCGCGCCGCCGTCCTCCAGGTTGATGGAGTTCACGATCGGCTTGCCGGCGACGGTCTGCAAAGCGGCCTCGATGGCGGGCGCTTCGGTGGAGTCGATCATGACCGGGGCGGTGACGTGCCGGTTGTAGAGCGAGAGGAGGGTGCGAAGGTCGCGGACCTCGTCGCGGCCGACGAAGGCGGTGCAGACGTCGAGCGCGTTCGAGCCCTCAGCTTCGAGTTCCCGGGCGAGCTCGGTGAGGGCGTCCCAGTTCTCCTCGGCGAGCAGGTTGCGGAACGCCTTGCTGCCGTTGGCGTTGGTCTTCTCGCCGATGATGAAGAAGCTGTTCTCCTGCAGGTAGGGGACGAACTGGTAAAGGCTGCTGCACCCGACGAGGGCGAACGCCTCGGCCTGCTCGGGGCCGGCGACGCGGAAGTCGAAGCCGGGGAACGCGCTCCGGCAGCGCATCCAGTGGGCGTGCGAGCGGTGGGGTTGGCCGCCGACCGCCTCGGCCACGGCGCGAATGTGTTCGGGCGTGGAGCCGCAGCAGCCGCCCACCATCGCCGCGCCGAGGTCGTTCACGAAGTGCGCGTGGTGACGGGCGAGTTCGGCGGGGGTGAGCTTGTAGACGGCCTTGCCGCCCTCCATCACCGGCAGTCCCGCGTTCGGCTGCACCGAGATGGGGCGCGTGGAGTTCTCGGAGAGGAACCGCACGTGGGGCGCCATCTCGCGCGGGCCCGTAGCGCAGTTGATGCCGATGGCGCAGACGCTCGGGAACGCCTCAAGCATGTTCACGGCCGCCGCGAGTTCGGAGCCGACGAGCATCGTGCCGGTCTGCTCCATCGTCACCTGGACGAAGATGGGTACCTGGCGACCGGCCTCGGCCATCGCGCGCTCCACCGCGACGACGCCGGCCTTGACCATGAGCAGGTCTTGCAGGGTCTCGAGCAGGATGGCGTCCGCGCCGCCCTCGATGAGCGCCCGAGCGGAGGTTGCGTAGGTCTCCTCCAGCGCCTGCCAGGTCGTCTGCTCAAGGCTGACCAGCTTGGTGCCGGGTCCGAGCGCGCCGACCACGAAGCGCGGCCTTTCGGGCGTAGATGCCTTGTCCGCCGCTCGGCGGGCGATTGCGGCCGCGGCGCGGCTGATCACCTCGACGAGCTCTGGGACGCCGTAGTCGGCCAGAACGATGGCGGTGGAGCCGAAGCTGTTGGTCTCGATCAGGTCGGCGCCGGCGGCCAGGTAGCGACCGTGGATCGCCTCGATGACGTCGGGGCGGGTGAGGTTCAGCACCTCGGTGCAGCCCTCAAGCGGGGCGTCGCCGTGGCGCTCGATTGCGGCGCGGACCGCGTCGGAGGGGCAGGCGACCGACGAGAGCGAGTAGTCGGCGAGCGTAAGGCCGGCGGCCTGCACCTGGGTGCCCATGGCGCCGTCAAACACGAGAACGCGTTGGGCGAGCGCCAGGAGCAGGGGCGAGTCCATCATTCCTCGCCGGCGACGAACGCCGAGAGCCGTTCGCGGTCAAGGCCGTCCAGGCGCGGGCCGATCTTGGCTACGACCTGGGCGGACATGAAGGCTGCGACGCGGCCGGTCTTGTCGAGCGGCAGGTCGTGGGTGATGCCAAAGAGCAGGGCGCCGGCGTACATGTCCCCGGCGCCGGTGGTGTCCACGGCCTTCACGGTGCAGGCGGGCACCTGCACGGCGGAATCGGCCACACGCACGAGCGAGCCGCTGGCGCCGAGGGTCACGGCAGCCATTTCGGCCATCTCGGCCAGTGCGCGGGCGGCGTCGGCGGGCGTATCGGCGTCGGTGAGCGCCTGGGCTTCGGAGTCGTTGCCGATGACCAGGTCCACGTGGTCGGCCACGATGCGTCGGAAGTCGTCTCGGTGGCGGTTCACGCAGAACGGATCGCTCAGGCTGAGCGCGACCTTCACGCCCGCGCGGTTGGCCTCGGACATGGCGTGCAGCACCGCCTCCTTCTGGCTCTCGGTGTCCCAAAGGTAACCGGTGACGTAGAGGTAGCGGCTGGCGCGGAGCGCCTGGAGGTCGACGTCGTCCGAGCGGAGTTCGCGGCTCATGCCGAGGTAGGTGCACATGGTGCGCTCGGAGTCGGGGGTGACCATCACGACGCATACGCCGGTGTCGCCCTTGCCGGCGCCGAGGTGGGGCTCGACGCCCTGCTCGGCCAGCGACTGACCGTAGCTCGTGGCTCGTTCGTCGTCGCCGACGTGGCCGGTGAAGGCGGCCTTGCCGCCCAGTAGGGCGATGCCGATCATGCTGTTGGCGCCGGAGCCGCCCGCCTGGCGGTGGACGATAGAGTCCTGGACGCGCGAGATGAGTTGTCGCTGGGCGTCCTGTTCGATGAGCGACATGCTGCCTTTCGGGTAGCCGAGCGCGGCAAGGGTTTCATCGGCCACTTCGGCATGAACGTCGAACAGCGGGTTGCACATCCCGAACACGTCGTACTTGGACATCGTTGTTTGATTTTCCTATGCGGCTACTAAAGGTATCGGGACAGGTTCAAGACGAAGCTCAGGCGCTCACAGATGATCCGGGTGGAGTGCGAGCGGTTGAGCGTATAGAAGTGGATGCCGGGCGCGCCGCCGTTGATGAGCCACAGGCTCTGAGCGGTGGACCACAGGATGCCGACCTCGGTGACCGCCGCCGGGTTGTTGGCGTAGCGGTGAAGGCGCTCCAATAAGGTCTTCGGGATCGTTGCGCCGCAGAGCGAGGTGAAGCGTTCGATCTGGCTGACGCTGGTCACGGGCATCAAACCGGGGATGACCGGGACGGTGATGCCCGCCGCGCGCACGCGGTCCATAAACCGGAAGTAGACCTCGGCGTCGAAGAAGAGTTGGGTAATGAGGAAGTCGGCGCCGGCGTCGACCTTGGCCTTGAGGTACTCCACGTCTTTCTCAAGGTTTGGGCTCTCGGGGTGGCCTTCGGGGTAGCAGGCCGCCGCCACACAGAACGAGTAGCGCTTCTTGATGAAGGCGATGAGGTCGCTGGCGTGGGCGAAGTCGTGTGGCGCGTTCTGGACGCCGCCGTTGGGCGGGTCGCCGCGCAGGGCGAGCACGTTCTCGATGCCGGCGTCCTGCAGCCTGCCGAGGATCTCCTCCACGTCGGTGCGGGTGTGCGAGGCGCAGGTGAGGTGGCTCATGGACTCCACCCCGATCTGGTTCTTGACGTGGGCCGAGAGGTCGGCGGTAAAGGCTTTGGTACCCCCGCCGGCGCCATAGGTGACCGAGACGTAGAGCGGGTCCACGGGGCGCAACTGCCCGATGGTCTCATACAGGTTGTTCACCCCGCCTTCGGTTTTGGGCGGGAAGAACTCGAACGAGAAGCGCACCGCTCCTTTGCACAGACCGTCGGTTATCTTCATCGGAAAGCAAGGAGGTCACGTCGATTGCGTGGCGCTCGACAAAACCGGGAGTGTTGTACCCCAGGCGGCATTTGCCGCCCGGGTGGGAGCTATAGGCCCGCAAATGATGCCGGACCTTTGCCGCCCCCTAGGTGGAGGGCGCGCTTAACTGGTAACCTTGCATCCGCTGATGAAACGACGACAGATCTTCACCTCGGAGAGCGTCAGCGAGGGTCATCCGGACAAACTGGCCGACCAGATCGCCGACGCCCTCCTTGACGATTGCCTGCGGCAGGACAAGCACGCCAGGGTTGCGATCGAGACTTTGCTCACGCGTGGCTTGGCGGTCGTTGCCGGAGAGGTGACGGTCAACGGCTACGTGCCGGTTGCCCACATCGTACGGCAGACGATCAACGACGTTGGATACACGGACACCGCGCTCGGCTTTGACGGCGATACGTGCGGCGTGACCGTTGCGATCCAGGAGCAGTCGCCCGACATCGCCTGCGGCGTGGACACGGGCGGCGCCGGCGACCAGGGGATGATGTTCGGCATGGCGACCCGCGAGACGCCGGAGATGATGCCGCTGACGATCGCGATCGCCCACGCGCTTACGCGCAAGGCGGCCGAGGTACGGCGCAAGCACCCGTCGTTGGGGCTTCGGCCGGACGCAAAGAGCCAGGTTTCGGTTGAGTACGAAGGCAACTTCGCCAAGCGCATCGACACGATCGTGTTGAGTCAGCAGCACGCGCCGAGCCTTACGCACGACCGGCTCTCGGACATCGTGCATGAGTACATCATCAAGCCGGTGCTCCAGGAGTACAGCGACTACGTCGACGGCGACATCAAGTACCACATCAACCCGACCGGCATCTTCACCGTGGGCGGCCCGCAGGGCGACACGGGCGTGACCGGACGCAAGATCATCGTCGACACCTACGGCGGCATGTGCCCGCACGGCGGCGGCGCCTTCAGCGGCAAGGACCCCACGAAGGTCGACCGCTCGGCGGCCTACATGGCGCGGCACATCTCGAAGTGCATCGTGGCGGCGGGCCTGGCCGACAAGGCGCAGGTCGCGATGGCCTACGCGATCGGCGTGGCCCAGCCGGTGGCGCTCAACGTGCAGACGTTCGGCACGGCCACGCAGGACGAGGAGATCATTGAGAAGCGCGTGATGGATGCGTTCGACCTGTCGCCACGCGGCATCATCGACCACCTCGGTCTGCTCGACGTCCACTACCTCGCCACGGCCAAGAACGGCCACTTCGGCAACCTCGCGTTCCCGTGGGAGCGCGTGGCCGAAGCCGATCGGCTGAAGTAGTTCGGTACGGCGTGTTGGCGGGCCCGATGGCCCGCACGCCAAGCAGCGCCGAGGGCCCTCGCCCTCGGCGCGTTGTTTTGGTTTGCTGCAGTAGTGAGGATCTTGCATGGCATCGACCGACGGCCAAGAAGACCGGCGCTGTGTGTACGACCCCCTGGTCGAACTGATGGCGCGGTTCGAGAAGGTGAAGGCGACCGAGGAATCGGTCGACCCGTTTGAGGGGCTTCCCGTGGAGGCGCGCCTCAAGAAGCACATCGTCGACGGGATCAAGAAGAACCTGGAACGCGACCTGGACGATGCGCTCCAGGCCTACGAGCCGCTGGCGATCATCAACGATCTGCTGCTCGGCGGGATGAAGACGGTCGGCGAGCTTTTCGGCGCCGGCCAGATGCAGCTTCCGTTCGTGCTGCAGAGCGCCGAGGTGATGAAGACCGCGGTCGCCTACCTGGAACCCATGATGGACCGGGTGAACGCGGCCGACAAGGGCGCCATCCTGCTCGCGACCGTCGCCGGCGACGTGCACGACATCGGCAAGAACCTCGTGGACATCATCCTGAGCAACAACGGCTACCGGGTTGTGAACATCGGCATCAAGCAGCCGATCAACGCGATCCTGGACAAGGCGCAGGAGCACCGGTGCGACGTGATCGGGCTCAGCGGACTCCTGGTGAAGAGCACGTTGGTGATGCGGGACGCGCTCGTCGAGATGAATGAGCGCGGGCTGAGCGGTTTCCCGGTGATCCTGGGTGGCGCGGCCCTCACGCGAGCTTACGTGGAGCAAGACCTGCGCGCCGTGTACAACGGCGCCGTCTACTACGCCCAAGACGCGTTCGAGGGGTTGCGGCTGATGGGCGAGCTCTGCGGCGGGGTGGTCAAGCACGAGGAGGACGCGCTGCCGGAGCCAGACGCGATCGCTCCCGGGCGCTTCGCGAAAGCCGGCGAGGAGGGCGTGCACCACGGCAAGAGCCGCCAACCGGACGCCATGCCCGAACGCTACGTTTTCGAAGGCGTGCGCAGCGCGGTGCGCGCGGACGTCGAACCTCCGAAGCTGCCGTTCTACGGCCCGCGGGCCTGCACGCAGTTCGAGATCGAGCGGATCTACGAGTTCATCAACACGGCGGCGCTCTGGCGCGGGCAGTGGCAGTTCCGACGCGACCCGAAGATGAGCTTCGGCGAGTACCACGCCTGGCTGGAGGAGAAGGTGCATCCGGTTTTCGACCGGATGATGCGCGAACTGGCGTCGGTGCTGGCCCCGGCGGTGAAGTGGGGCTACTTCCCGTGCCAGTCGGACGGGAACGACCTGGTGATCTACGGGGAGGACGCGCGCACCGAGCGCTGCCGGTTCCGGTTCCCGCGCCAACCAGGGGGCAAGCGGCTTTGCCTGGCCGATTACTTCCGGAGCGCGGATTCGGGCGTGATGGACGTGGTCGGGCTCTCCGTGGTTACGATGGGACCGGAGGTTTCGCGCCGCGAGCAGGCGCTCTTCGAGAAGGGCGAGTTCCGGGAGTACCTCTTCACGCACGGCATGGGCGTGGAGACGGCTGAGGCTCTGGCCGAGTTCTGGCACAAGCGGATGCGCGCCGAGATGGGGATCGACGGCGAGGACGCGCCCGACGTGAAAGGGCTGCTGGGCGGCAAGTACCGGGGGGCGCGGTACTCGTTCGGCTACCCGGCATGCCCGAACCTGGAGGCGCAGGCGCAGGTCCTGGACCTGCTCCAGGCGCAGGAGATCGGCGTGGAACTCACCGAGTCGCTGATGCTGACCCCGGAGCAATCGACCTCGGCGGTGATCGTGCACCACCCGGAGGCCAGGTACTTCAACGTCCGTTAGGTTGGCGCCGGTATGCTCCCCTCAGTGCCCGACGGACTCGACCCCCGGATACGACGCGGATGCCCCGGACAGGATGGGCCGCCGCTCGCCCCGCGCGACGCGCCCCGCCGGCCGGCCGCGTTCCTCGACCGCGACGGCGTGCTGAACGTCGAGTACGGCTATGTGCACCTTCGCGAGAACTTCGAGTGGACCCCTGGCGCCTTGCAGGCCCTGCGCGCGCTGAAGGAGGCCGGTTACTGGGTGGTTGTGGTCACCAACCAGAGCGGCATCGGGCGCGGGCTCTACACGGAGGAGGAGTTCCTGGCCCTCACGGAGTGGATGCTGGGCGAGACGGACCGCGCCGGCGCCCGCATCGACGCCGTCTACTACTGCCCGCACCATCCGGACGAGCAATGCCCGGCCCGCAAACCCTCGACCGGCATGCTGGAGCGCGCGACGCGCGACCTGCCGATCGACCTCAAGCGGTCGTTTCTGGTCGGCGACCGGCCGTCCGACGCCGAAGCGGCGGAACGGTTCGGGGTGCGCGCGGTGCTGCTCGAAGAGACGCTCACCTTCGCCGAGGCCGTGGGCGAACTGCTCGGGCGGCCCTGAGCCCGGCGGGCGAGTATGCTCTGGGCCGTGAGCGACGTGCCCCTTGACGTTCCCGAGCTGGTCGAGCGGCTCGAACGGGTCTACGGCCCGCCCGAGCCCGTGCGGATGAGCGATCCGCTGGACGAGTTGGTAAGCTGCATCCTGAGCCAACACACTTCGGACGCAACCAGCATCCCGGCCTTTCGGCGACTGAAAGAGACCTACCCCTGCTGGCAGCAGGTGGTCGAGGCGGGGCCGGAGGGCGTGGAGGAGACGATCCGGGCGGCCGGGCTTGCCAAACAGAAAGCGCGCAGCATCCTCGCCTGCCTGGTTCGGATCCGGGAGATGGTCGGGGAGTACTCGCTGGACCACCTGCGCGAGCTTCCGATGCGCGAGGGGCGGCGGATGCTGGAATCGCTCCCCGGCGTGGGGCCGAAGACGGCGTCGATCGTGCTCTGCTTCAGCTTGGGGATGCCGGCGATCCCGGTGGACACGCACGTGCATCGGGTGACGCGGCGGCTGGGTCTGATCCCCGACAGGATGAGCGCCGACAAGGCGCACGACCGTCTGTTGGAGCTATGCCCGCCGGAACTGGCGTACCGTTTCCATGTGGACCTGATCCGCCATGGGCGGTTGACCTGCAAGGCGCCGAAGCCGCGATGCGGCGAGTGCGCCGTGTCGGGCATGTGCGCGTTCCTACGGGGGCAAGCATGAGCCGCTTCCGCGACCCCGACGCGGCCGAACGGGCGATCGAGCGCCTGGGCAAGCTGACGATGCGCCCGTTCGAGAGGCTGATCGACTCGGCTTTTGAGGGTTGCCCCGACCCGGACCAGGCGCTGGTGCGGCTGGAACGGTGGTTCAAGGCGCTCAGCAACCCGGGCACGGTCTTCGACGCGTTGGTGGGAACCCCGGGGCTGGGGAGGTTGCTGGTCACCCTGCTGGGGGCCAGCCATCAGATGGCCGACCTCTTGGCGCAGAACCCCGAGTTGGCAAACCTGATGCTGGACCCGGAGTTGCTCGCCGCGCGCATCACGCTGGACAAGGTGCGCGAGAACGGGCGGCGGCTTTTGGCGGCCAGCACCTCCTACTCGCATAGCCTGGACCGCCTGCGGTTCCTCAAGCAGGTATCGATGGTTCGGATCGCCGCGGCGGACCTCGGACGGCTTTGGGGCGAGGAGGAGGTGTGGTTGGCGATCTCGGTGGTGGCCGAGGCGTTGCTGGACCTGGCGCGCGACGTGGTGTGGCAGGCGTACGCGCGAGAGCGCGGGGTCGAGGGTCCGTGCCCGGTGTCGGTGGTCGGCATGGGCAAGCTGGGGGGCGACGAACTCAACTACAGCTCGGACGTGGACCTGGTGTACGTGCTCGACGACGACGCCGACGAAAAGACGGAGCGCCACGCCATCCGCTTCTGCGAGCGGTACGGACGGGCGCTGGCCGACAAGATGGGGCGCGGTTCGCTCTACCGGGTGGACCTGCGGCTTCGGCCGTTTGGCTCGACCGGGCCGATCGTGTCGCGGATGCGGGCCGTGGAGTCGTACTACGAACGGTACGCCGAGGCATGGGAGCATCAGGCGTTGATCCGCTCGCGAGTGGTTTCGGGCACGCCGGAGGTGGCCGAGCGGTGGGAGGCGATGCGCGTGCGCACCGCGTTCCAGCCGGCGCGCACCGAATGGGCGATCGAGCAACTTCTGGGCATGCGCGACCGGATCGAGGAGAAGGGCGGCGTGGAGGACCTGAAGCGCGGGGCGGGCGGCATACGCGACGTGGAGTTCCTCGCGCAGATCCTGCAGATGATCTATGGCTTCACGTACCCTCAGCTTCGCGAGCCGGGTACGTGCGGGACGTTGCGGACGCTGACCGAGGTGGGGCTGCTGCCCGGCGAGGTGGGGCCGGACCTGCTCGAAGGGTACACCTTCCTGCGGCAGGTGGAGCACCGCCGCCAGATCGTGGGCGGGCTGCAGACGCACGCGTTGCCGACGCAGGCTTTGGAGCGGGAGACGCTGGCCCGCGAGATGGGGTTCGGCTCGGTGCACGCCTTCGACGCGGCGCTCGGCCTGCATCGGACGCGCATCCGCCACTGGTACCAGTTCATGCTTCGACGGGGCGATGAGGCCGAACCGAGCGCGCGGGATGAGGTGGCGCGTAGGGTCGGGCTGCAGGCGTTGGCCTGGATCGACGGCCTACCGGACGCCGAGGCGTTCTACGCAAGCCTGGTCGAGAACGAGGGGAGCCTGAAGCGGGTGGCCCTGCTGGTCGACGCGGCGCCCGCCCTGGTCCCGTCGTTGCGCGACGACCTGGCCACCACCGAGCAGGTGATCACCGGCGAGGTCGCGGAGGAGTTCGACCTTGGCGACCGGTTGGGCGACCTTGCGGAGAGGGGCGAGTGGGAGGGGCTGGCCAAGGCGTTGAACCGCTCGTGGCTGCGCCTGGCGGCGCGATGGGTGCTGGTCGGGGACATCGAGTTCGGGTTGCGCATGTCGGAGCTGCTCGAGTTGGCGTTCCGCGCGATCCTGACGGGGTTGGGGGCGAGGTTCGAAGCGCTGGTCTTGGGGAGTTGCGCCTCGGGCGACGTGGGGCTCTACTCGGATGCCGACCTGGTGTTCCTGCTGCCCGACGGCGGCGACATCCAGCAGGCGGAGCAGACGGCGCGGCGCTTTCTCGCGACGGTCCAGAGCCTTCGGCAGTACGACTCGCCGCTGATGGTGGACCTGCGGCTGCGCCCGGAGGGGCGGCGCGGCCTCTTGGTTCGGACGTACGAGGGCGTGCGGCGGTACGAACGGGGGCCGATGGAGCCCTGGGAACGGTTCGCCCTGGGGCGAGCCCGGCAGGTGTACGGGCAGGGGGAGGCGCTGGAGTTGGCGCGCCAAGCTTCGTACGGGAGGCCGCTCAGCACGGAGGATTTGGAGTCGCTGCTTCGGCTGAAGGAGCGGATCGAGACGGAGCGCGTGAGGCCATCCGAGCGGACGCGGAACGTGAAGCTGGGCCACGGCGGGCTCGACGACGTGGACTGGACGATTCAGTTGCTGCTGCTGCGCCATCCCGAGGTGGCGTTGGGTTGCGAGAGCGTCCGGGCGGCGGACCGACTGAAGGCGTTGGAGAGGGCGGGCCTGCTCGGCGCCGATACGGTGGGCGAGCTGGCCGAGGCGCGGCGTTTCCTGCTCGAGACGCGACTCAGGTTGCCGCTATTGGGGCTGGAAGACGACGTTATACCGGACGGTGCGGATAAACTGGCTCATCTGGCGGCGACGTTCGGGTTCGGCTCCCCGCAGGAGTACCTGGCGGAGTTCGAAGTTCGCCGTGCAGCCGTTCGCGCGGCGTATGAGGCGACGGTCGGGCGACTCAGAGGATAGATGGAGATAGCAGCACTTGCCTTGGCGGCCTACGTAGTGGGGGCGATTCCGTTCGGCCTTTTGATCGCACGCGCGTGCGGCGTGGACATCATGAAGGTCGGCAGCGGGAACATCGGCGCCACCAACGTGGCGCGGACGTTGGGCAAGGGGCCGGGCGCGCTGGCGTGCATGCTGGACGTGCTGAAGGGGGCCGTGCCCGCGGCGCTGGCCTCGTACTGGTTTCGAAGCCCGGAGGTCGCGCTGTTGTGCGGCGCCGCGGCGATGATGGGGCACACTGCGAGCCCGTTCCTCAAGTTCCGGGGAGGGAAGGGGGTCGCGACCGGCTTCGGCATGCTGCTGGGCAGTGCGCCGTTGGTTGCCGCAGGCGTCGTTGCCGTGTTCGTTTTGTCCATGATTATTTGCCGAATCGTGAGCGTATCCAGCATTGCCGCCGCCGCGAGCCTCGTGGTGTTCGGGTTGGCGTTCCGCCAGCCGACGATCGTCGTCGGAGCGTATGGCCTGCTTGCCGCGTATATCGTATGGCGGCATCGGGCGAACATCAGGCGGCTGCGCGAGGGCACGGAGCCGAAGTTCGCCTTTGGCGGAAAGGACAAGGTCGAAGGAGGTCCCTAGGTTTGGAACGGGCGCTGGCGAACCCGACTGAGTTTTTCATCGGTTGCTTCATCTGGGTACCCATCCTGATCTGGGTGATGAGCCTGGTTTCCTGGAGCATCCAGGGTGAGATCGAGGCCGGCATCGGCTTCATCGGGAGCGTCCTTGGCCTGTTCCTTGGCGTCTACACGTCGCTTGCGCCGGACCCGGCGGTGAAGCCGTACCTGTTCCTTGCCGTTCTGGGCACCGTGATCGCCTTTCCGTTGGTTCGGTACGCCGAGGACCGGCGGGCGCGGGCGGCGCTGGACATCTCGCGGATCGAGGGCGCCTACAACGCCATCGGGCTGCGGCCCGACAACGCCTCGGCCAAGCTGCGGCTGGCGGAGACGCTTTACGGGCGCGGGCTGGCCGGGCATGCGATCCAGATCGCCGAGGCGGCGCTGGCGTCGATGCCGGCGTCGCTCTTTGCGGGCGAGCACAAGATGGTCGAGTCGTGGCGGAGCGCCGTGCACGACCCGGACGCCTACCAGCCGCTTCAGTGCCTGCGCTGCGGGCAGATGAACCCGCCGGGCGAGGTGTTCTGTTCGCGCTGCGGCGAGCGCTACCTGCTGGACTACGCCAAGGGCGCGTGGTTGGGCCCGAACACGGCGAAGTGGGTGATCGGCGCCTGGGTGGTGGGCGTAGCGGCTCTGGTGGGCATCCCGACGGTGGCGAGTTCGTCCCTGCCTCCTTGGGCGAAGCTGCTGTCGATCTTGGCTTTGATGGTCTTTGGCGTGGCGTTCATCGTGCGGGCGTGCGTCGCGGCGCTCAGCAAGGCGGAGAAAGCATGAAGCGGCTTGACCGCTATGTGCTGAAGGAACTGACCGTGCCCTTTCTCATGGGTTCGGTGG
>CAZIIS010000061.1:0-16327 GCA_964539295.1 uncultured Fimbriimonadaceae bacterium
CTTCGTAAACTATTTGTTTAGAAAGGGTTGACGCGGGTGCGGATCGGCGCAAAGCCGCTACGGCTGGGCTCCGTGCGCGAATCGCTCGAACACGGCCTGGCGATGGCGCCGGAGGACCGCCAGCACGAGGGACTGGCCCTCCCGATGTCGGTGCAGGAGAACGTCACGCTGGCGGTGCTCCCGCAGATGACGCGCGCCGGCCTGCTCTCGCGCCGACGCGAGGCGGACCTCACGCTGCGCACGATGCGCGCGCTTGCGGTGAAGGCCGAATCGCCCGCCGACCCCGTCGAGTCGCTCTCCGGCGGCAACCAACAGAAGGTCCTGCTGGGCAAGTGGCTCGCTACTTCGCCCAAGGTGCTCATCCTCGACGAGCCGACCCGCGGCATTGACGTCGCGGCAAAGGCGGAAGTCCACCGTTTGGTTCGCGACCTCGCCGCAAAGGGCGTGGCCATCCTGCTCATCTCGTCGGAGATGCCCGAGGTGCTCGCCTTGGCCGACCGCACGCTCGTGATGCGCGAGGGCGAGGTGGCCGGCGAGCTCTCCCGCGCCGAGGCCACTCAGGAGAAACTTCTCGACCTCGCCCTCCCGCAGGGCGGCAAGCCCAAGCGGGCCGAACGCAAGGAGTCGTTGCTGCTCCAGCTCGCCCGCAAGCGCGAGTACGGCGTCGGCTTCTTGCTGGCCCTCACCATCCTCGTCGTCTCGCTCGTCAACCCGGTGTTCCTGAGCCCCGGCAACGTCCGGGACATGCTGGTGCGCGTCGCGCCCGCCGCCATCGCGGCCTGCGGCATGACCCTGGTGCTGCTCACGCGCGAGATCGACATCTCTATCGGCTCGCTCATGGGTTTGAGCGCGGCGGTGCTCGGCATCGTCGCCTCGCCCGGGCGCATGGGCGCCCCGGTCTGGCTTGGCGTAACGCTCGCCCTCGGCCTCGGGGCCGCGGTGGGCCTCTTCAGCGGCGTGTTGGTGGCCTACGGCAAGGTCCCCTCGATCATCGTCACGCTGGGCATGCTCACCCTCCTGCGGGGCGTCACCGAGGTCGCGATGGGCGGCAACTGGATCACCGAGTTGCCCCCCGGCCTACGCGTTTTCGGTACCGGAGCTTGGTTGGGGGTTCCGATCTGCGTCTGGACCGCGCTTGCCTGCATGCTCTTCACGGCCTGGCTCCTGGCGCGCACCCCGTTGGGACGGCGCATCGTGGCGGTCGGCAGCAGCCCGCGCTCCGCGGCCTACGCCGGCGTGTCGCCGACTAGGGTGCGGCTATTCGTGTTCGCCTTCACCGGCCTTCTGACCGCGCTCGCCACGCTGGTGAGCGTCCCGCAGCTCTCCACGATCGAATCCGGCATCGGGCTCGGTTTCGAGCTCCTCGTCATCACCTGCGTGGTGGTCGGGGGAACCTCCACCAGCGGTGGGAAGGGAGGGCTGCTCGGCTCGGCGCTGGGGGTGCTGCTTCTTGGCATCGTCGCCTCGGTGCTCATCTTTCTGCGACTGGGCGACATGTCCACCTACTGGGAACGGGCGGTGCAGGGCGCGTTCATCCTGGTGGCGGTGCTGGCCGATCACGTGGCGCGCCGACGTTCGGCAGAGGAGGGGCTGGCGTGATTCGCCGCTTCAAGGGCTGGCATGAGGCGCTTTTGGCCGTCATTCTGGCCGCGCTGCTGTTCGCCGCCGGGCGCATCGACCCGGTGTTCGTCTCGGTCGACACCCAGGTGGAGCTCGCCTCCCACATCTGGGAGATGGCGATCCTCGCCCTGCCGATGACGCTCATCATCGTCACGGCCGGCATCGACCTTTCCGTCGGCTCCGCGCTGGCGCTGTGCGCCGTGGCGCTCGGCATGGCCTACGAGCGCGGCGTCTCGCCCTACGTGGGCGTCGGCATCGCCGTGGCGCTCGGGGCCGGTCTCGGCTCGCTCAACGGTTGGTTCGTCTCGCGCCTGCGCGTCAACCCGCTCATCGTCACCCTGGCCACCCTCGCGGCCTTCCGGGGCGTCGCCGAGGGCGTCAGCCTGGCGCGGCCCGTCTCCAACTTCCCCGAGGGGTTCGCCTGGCTTGGGCGGGGAAGCATCGGCCCGCTTCCGGTCGCGGGATGCGCCTTTGCCGTGCTGGCCCTGGCCGCGTGGGTCGCGCTGACCCGCACCGCGTTCGGCCGAAGCCTGTACGCCATCGGCCACAACGAACTTGCCACCCGGTTCTCCGGCATCAACGTCGCGCGCATCAAGCTGCTGCTCTACACCCTGTCCGGAGCCGCGGCGGGCCTTGCCGCCGCCATCATGGTCTCCCGCCGCAACACCGCCAAGGCCGACCTGGGCAACGGACTGGAGATGGACGTGATCACCGCCGTGGTCCTGGGCGGCGCCAGCACCAACGGCGGCAAGGGCACGATCTTCGGCACGCTTCTCGGCTTGGCGCTCATCCACGAGACGCGCGAGTTCGTCAGTTGGAAGTGGGAACGCGACGAGCTGAACCTGATCGTCGTGGGGGCGATGCTCGTGCTCTCGGTGTTGGCCCAGAGCCTGTTCAACCGAAGTTCGCGCGAGAGCGCCTAGCTCCCGCCGATCTCGCCGGTTGAGCCGCCGCTGCTCGGTTCCGGCTCTGTGGCGCCGTCGTCGCCCTCGCGCGTGAACATCGCCTGGCGCACCCGCTCGATGCCCATGCTTCGGGTTCGGCCGTCGGCAAAGGCGAACAACGCCTGTCCCCGGCGGATCTGCACCCCGTGAACCTCGACCGGCACGGGCGACAGGTTGTGCCGGAAATCCACGTTCGGGTTGTCGTTCCAAAGGTCCGGCGAGTCGAAGAAGCCGAAATCGTACTTGAAGCCGTCCCCGTTCGGCAGCCACGGGGCGCTGTAAAAGGCCGATGTCGCGAACGTGATCGTCCCGGAGGGGCGCTGCAACTCGCTTCCCCGCGCCGGGTTCTCGCAGTTGGGAAACCGGCTGTAATCGCCGCGCAACCGCAGATCGCTGCCGATGAAGCCGTAGTTGTAGCCGTAGCCGGTCAGGTCGCCCAGGTATGGCCTCGGGTTGTGCGTCGGGTCGGGGGGCAAAACCGCTTTGAGGTAGGAGGTGAGCGTACCGGCCTTGCGGTCGAACCCACCCTCGGCCAACTGCTGGCCGAACCAGGTCTGCCACCGGCCGTCCGGCAACTGGGACATCGCCGGCGGGAACTGGTCGTCGCAATCCATCGCGTAAAGGCCCGCCGCCATCTGAATCTGGCCCAGGCTGCGCTGCGCCACGCTCGAAACCACCGTCCCTTGGACCGACTTGATGACCGGCATGAACATGCCCGCCAAGATGGACAGGATCGCCATGACGGTAAGCAACTCGACCAAGGTGAAGGCACGTCGCTCCATACCCATTGTGGATTCTCGGAAGGCCTCTACCGGAAACGCACCGCCAATGTAACGGCGCCGCATCCGCGAGGGCATACTAGGCGCCATGTCTTGCTCGTCGACTGCCACCCGTGGCTGGGGCCTCATCGGCCGTGCTGCCGCTTTCCTCCTCTTGGCGCCTTCCGCCTGCGCTTGGGCCAGCGGCGCCGCCACCGTGGTTGTCGACGCTGCCAAGCCCCTCGGTCCGGTCAAGCGACTCGTCTTCGGCAGCAACGTGGAGGCGGCGGACGGCCAGGGCATCTTCAGCGACGAGCCCGCCTTCGGCTCCGCTCTGGACGGCGAAGGGCTCTGGAACCCCCAGACGCACAAGCCGGTCCCCGCGATGATCGCCCTCGCGCGCCATATGGGCGTCACGTCGTTCCGGTATCCCGGCGGATGCCTGGCCCACGGCTTCGATTGGAAAAAGGCGGTCGGCCCGGTGGACTCCCGCCCGCACTTCGCCTTCGGGCTTGACGAGTACCTGTCCGTCTGCCGGCTGCTCGGCTCGGAACCGCTGATCACCGTCAGTGACTACACCGGCACGCCGCAGGATGCCGCGGACCTAATCGAGTACCTGAACGCCCCCGCCGACGACGCCCACCCCTGGGCCAGGAAACGCGCCGCTTGGGGCCATCCCAAGCCCTACGGCGTCCGCTGGTTCGAGATGGGTAACGAGTCGGACCACGGCAACCACAACCTCAAGCCCGCGCGACGTTTCACGCCCGAGGAGTACGTAGCCTGGGTCCGCACCTGCGCCAAGCTGATGCGCGCCGTCGACCCGAGCATCCAGATCGGCGCGCTGCTGGGCACCACATTCCCCAACGTCGAGGACGCCTGGAACGCCAAGGTGCTCGCCGGCGTGAAGTCGGACGTCGACTACATCGTCGTCCACACCTATGGCGTCGGCCTGGGTGGGAAGATCGACTCGAAACGCCATCCGACCGACCTGCTCATGCGCGCCTGCATGGCCTCCGGCGAGCAGTTCGAAACCGCCCTGGCGCGGTACCGCGCCCTGATCCGTAAGGTGGCCGGCCGCGACATCCCGGTTGCGGTCACCGAGTACAACGCCTCGTTCGTGCAGGAAGAGCCGATCCCCTATCGCTACACGTTGGGCGCCGCGCTCTTCTCGGCCGACCTCGTGCGCGCCTACCTGCAGCCCGAATCGAACGTCTTTATGGCCAACTACTGGCACCTTTCGAACGGGTACTGGGGCGCGATCCAGGGCTCGGGCCCGTACAAGAAGATGCCCGCCTACTGGCTGACGCGCCTGTGGGCGCAGCACTTCGGCACGAAGCTGCTCGCCACGCGCGTCGACTGCCCGCGCCTGGGTTTTGCCGCCAGGGGGAACGCCGGGATCGCCCAGGACGCCTTTGGCACTCTCTCCCAGGAAGAGGCCCTGGTCGGCCCCTCCAACCTGCTCGACCGCCTGCCGCTTGCCCCCGCCCAAGGCGACGGCTACAAGCTCGAGGTACTCCCGGGCCATGCCTTCCGCGCGACGTTCGAGAACCTATCGGGCGACCGGCACATCCCGCTGGCCGACATCGTCGCGTCGGTGGGGACCAGCTTCGACGCTTCGTTCGAAGCCAGGACCACCGGTTCTCTGGGCCGCGCGACCTTCGGCATCGGGCTGATCGACGCGCGAGGTTGGTTCGAAACCCTCTCCGGCGCCGCCGTCGAAGGGGCCAAATCCGCCCACGAGTGGCAACGGTTCCAGGGACGCTTCCACACCCGCGAGGACTGCCCCGGCGCCACCCTTACCTGCCGGCTGCTCCCCGGAAGCGAGACCGTGTCGGGCACGTTCGAGGTGCGGAACCTGGTCGTCCGCGCCGTGCGCAGGCAGCGCGTGCCCGCTTACAAGACCGTCACCGCGACCGCCAGCCTCTCCGCCGACGGCAAGAAGCTCTTCGTCGTGGCGTTCAACAAGCATCACGCCGAGCCGATCGACCTGACGCTCAAGCTCAACGGCTTCGCCGCAAGGGCCGCCCGCCGCTGGACCGTAACCGGCCCCGCCCTCGAATCGGTGAACCTGGCCGAGGAGCTTGTGCGCGAAACCGAGTCGGGCGTCGCCGTCAAAAAGCGGGCAGACGGCACGTTCCTGTGCCGTCTGCCCGCGCATTCGATGTCGGCCTTCGAGATGGTTCGCCGCTAGCTACTCCTCGTCGCCGAAGCGGATGGCGCCCGAAAGGTCGCCATCCCACTCGATCGCCCCTCCGAGGATGCAGTCGCGTACGTCGCCGTTGACCCGCACATCCGCGCCGGGCAACACCACCACGTTCTCGGCCTTGGCGCACACAAACCGCGCGCCGTCGCCCACGACCACATGCGTGCCGAGCTCCGCGTCCACGGTCGTTCCGTCGCCGATCAGGCGCGCGCCCTTGGTCAGAAAGGCGCTTGCGGCCAAGAAAGAGTCGAGCGTTCCGGTGTCGAACCACGCCCCGTGGTACACGCCGGCCAGAACCAGTTCTCCGCGGTCGATCAGGAGTTGGATCGCGTCGGTGATCTCATACTCGCCCCGCTTGCTCGGCTTCAGGTCCGGAAGCACCGACCAGATCTGCGGCCCGAAGATGTACATGCCCGCCATGGCGAGGTTCGACTCCGGTTTGGCCGGCTTCTCGACCAGCTTCACAATCCGCTCGCCCGTGACGGACGCCACGCCGAACCGGCGCGGGTCCTCAACCGGCTTGACCAGGTTCAGGTTGGCGCACCCCGTGGCATTGAACTTCTCCACCAGGTGGTCGAAGCCCAGTTCATAGATGGCGTCGCCCAGGTAGAGCATGAACGAGTCGTTCCCGACGAACTCCTTCGCGCAGCCGACGGCGTGGGCCAGCCCCTTCGGGTTCTCCTGCCGGACGTAGCTCAAGCTCACGCCAAACGCCGCGCCGTCCCCCAACGCCTGTCGGATCTCCGCCTCGCTGTCGCCGACCACGATGCAGATGTCGTGGATGCCGCAGCCCTTGAGTTGGTCGAACGCGTACTCCAACCCCATGCGGTTCGCCACCGGCAGAATGGGCTTTGGGATGACCTTGGTCACCGGGTAGAGCCGGGTGCCCTTTCCAGCGGCCAGGATGACGCCCTTCACAGGGAACGCCCCCCGCGCACCCTGGCGCTCCCCCGAGTTACGATGCACGTCTGCGGTACGATGAGTGAGGTCATGAGCCTAATCCGGCGGTCGCGCACGCCCCTTCTTGTGCTGCTAGGAATCCTAGCCTCGGCGCCGGGTTGTCGGCGCGCAGAGCCGATTCCTTACGCCACTTGGCGCCCGCCGCTTCCATCTTACCGGCCCGCCACGGGCTCAAACAATGCATACGATGGTTACCTGTTGGCAGCAACGCAAGCTCAGACGGTCGCCCCAAGGGAGGTCAACCGCGTCGAGTTCACCCCCGGCATGAGGGCGTCGGTCCAGAACAGGCTCGGCCCCGCGCTGTCCACCGTTCGGGCCGCAACCCGGAAGACCTGCCGCTTCGAATACCAACCGGTCGGTCCCTCCCAGCCGAGGCCGTACCGCACCGCGTGGCGGCTCATCGGCAGGGCGATGGTCTGGCGCGTCGAAGACGCCCTGAAGGTCTCGGACTGGGACACCGCGATCACCTGGGTGCTGGCGTCGACCAAGTTCGGCATCGACCTGAGCGGCGGCTGTTCCGCGGACGCCTCGCTCGGCTACGCCATCGCCGACGAGGCCCGTCGCGCGATCGCCCCTCGACTGGGCGAGATCCCGCCCGCGCCTCTCGGGCGGCTCTCCTCCGGCATCGCGGCCGCCCTGCGCGGCGCGCCGTCGCTCCGGCAGACGCTCGACAACGAGCATGAGAACATGCTCGCCGCCGTCCAGTACGTGCAGGACTGCTATCGCGACAGGAAACTGGACGCCCTGCGCCAGACGCTCGGGCGCGGGGCGCGCGACGCCGTCGACTACCTGAGCAAGATGCCCGAGTCGGAACGCCCGCGCTACTTCGCCGGCTTTGCCGCCGAAGCCGACGACGAGGTTCGCACCCTAATAGCTTTCGGCGCCAAGCCCCGTGCGACCCGCCCCGAACCCCCGACCCGCAAGGGCGAATACCGTCCGTGGCGCCGTCTGAGCACCCACTACTTCTCCGGCGGACGACCGCTCATGGACCTGCGCGACCAGTTCCTTGCCCGAACCCGCCTGTTGGTGTTGACCTCCCGGATTCACGCGGCGATCGCCACATCGGGAGCCGCCCCCGCCAGCATCGCGTCGTTCCCCGAGTACCTGCGCAAGGACCCCTTCAGCGGCCGCGACTTCGTCTACCGCGCCTCATCGTCCGACTACAAGCTGTACAGCGTCGGACGGGACCTGCGCGACGACGGAGGCGAGAGCGACGAGGCGGGCGTCGAGCCCGATCTGGTCCTGGAGGACGCCGGCCTCTAGCGGCGGGGGATGTCCAGGCGCGTCTTCGGGCGCCAGACCGCGGCGCGAACGTCCTCGGCCTGCAACTCTTCGAGCCCGACCGCCGACATCCCGCCCAAATATGCCGCGGAGGCCTGACTGACCGCCAACGCCCCGGTCGGCGCGGCCTTCTGCAGATGCGCCGCCACGTCGATCACGTGCGCGAAGTTCACGTCGCGGATGTCCGCGCCGGGCGCCATCACGTTCCCGGTATGGAGCCCTGCCCGCAGCTCGATCGGCTGCCCGGTCCGGTTCCGGTATGCGTTGAACTCGAAAAGGCCCGCCAAGGTGGCTCGGCCCGCATTGAACGCCTGGCGAGGGTTGTCGAACGCGCACGTCACGCCGTCCCCGGCGGTCGAATGAACCCGCCCTCCGTTCCGCTCGGCGATCGTCTTCACGTACTGGTGGTACTCGTTGAACGTGAACTCCAGGGACAGCGGATCGCACGTCTCCTTCATCCGCGTCGAACCGACGATGTCCACGCTCAGGAACGTCGCCGCCCGCTCCCCGCTGCGCAACTTGTCCTGAAGCTGCACAAGCTGCTGGAGCAACTCCTTCCGCTCCTGCGCCGGGTCGCGTAGGCCGAGCGCCGCGCGGTTTCGCGAGGTGATCGCGTTCAGCAACCAACCACCCAGGCCGGCAAGCACGGCCAAGGTCAACATCCACTCCACCGTAAGCGGGCGGACGGATCCGCCCGCAGCCCAGATGAACACCTCCGCAACCGCGGTGAGGAAGAAGGCCACCATTGGGAAGATGGCCCCGCACACAAAGGCCACGCGCGCGTTCCGCGCCGTGGCGCAAGTCATCGCCGCGCCGATCGAGAGGAACGTCACCAAGATGACCGCAAGGCTGGTCGGGTCCTGCCAGGCGATCCGCATCGCCCACACCACCCCCGCCACCGAAGCCAGGCAGGCCGAGGTCACGTAGCGCCGAACGTCCGGGTCCAGCGATAGGAACGAACCCCGCACCACCTCGAGCCGCCCCTTCTCGCGCTCGGACGGCATCGAGAGCACCGCCAATCGCACGTAGTCGGTCGGCGCGCCCGTAGCCTCCGCCACGGCCTGTATCGCCGAGTCGTCCAGCTCTCCGCCCGACTGCTCGCGGATGCGCGCCGCGAGAGCCAGCATCTCCTGGATCGCGTCGTCCGACATCGCTCGAACCTCGGGCTCTTCGCCGCTCGTGGTGCGCTTCACCTTCCCCGATTGTACTGGACGAACAACGCCCCCGGGCCATATAGCCCCGGGGGCGTTCGCATATAACCTGCAGGTCGACTAGAAGAGCCCTTCGACCGACAGGTACCGCTCGCCGGTGTCGTAGCAGAAGGTCAGAACCCGCGAGCCGTCCGGGAACTCGGGCAGCTTCCGCGCCACCGCCGCAAGCGACGCCCCCGAGGAGACCCCCATCAGGATCCCCTCCTCCTTGGCCGCGCGCTGCGCGAAGCTGTACGCCTCGTCCTCAGGAATCGACACCACGCCGTCGAGAAGCTCCGGCCGCATCACCTTCGGCACGAACCCCGCGCCGATCCCTTGGATCTTGTGCGGGCCGGGCTGGCCACCGCTCAAAACCGCCGAGCCGCTCGGCTCGACCGCAAACACCTTCAGGTTCGGCCACTGCTGCTTCAGCACCTCGGCGCAGCCCGTGATGTGCCCGCCGCTGCCCACCCCGGTGATCAGCGCGTCGAGGCCCTCCGGGAAGTCGGCGATGATCTCCTGGGCAGTCGACTCGCGGTGCGCTTGGGGGTTGGCCGGGTTCTCGAACTGCTGCGGCATCCAGGCACCGGGCGTCTGCGCCACGATCTCGTTCGCGCGCTCGATGGCGCCCTTCATCCCCTTCTCGCGCGGCGTCAGGTCGAACTTCGCGCCGTAGGCGGCCATCAGCTTCCTCCGCTCCGCCGACATCGACTCCGGCATCACCAGCACCAACTGGTAACCCTTGACCGCAGCGACGACCGCCAGGCCGATCCCGGTGTTGCCCGAGGTCGGCTCCACGATCAGCCCGCCCGGCTTCAGGACGCCCCTCGCCTCGGCATCCTCCACCATGGATAGCGCGATCCGATCCTTGATGCTCCCGCCGGGGTTCACGCGCTCCAGCTTCAACCAGACCTCCACCCGAGACCCGAACAACCGCCCGAGCCGGACGTGCGGGGTCCGGCCGATCGTTTCAAGAATCGAACTCGCTTTCATCGCTTCTCCTAGATGCCCTCCAAGTCGCTGCCGGCCACTCGGACCTTGACCTCGTGGCGATGCGTAACCACGGAACCCGGCGGAACGCTCTCCGTCAACCACACGTTTCCGCCGACGATGCTGCCCTTGCCGACGGTCGTGTTCCCCCCGAGGATCGTCGCGCCCGCATAGATCACTACGTCGTCCTCAATGGTCGGATGGCGCTTCTTGTCCGTCAACCTCTTCGAAACCGCCAAGGCCCCGATCGTCACGCCCTGATAGAGCACCACGTTGTTGCCGATCTGCGAGGTCTGGCCGATCACGATGCCGGTTCCGTGGTCGATCTTGAACGGACAGCCGATGGTCGCCCCGGGGTGGATGTCGATGCCGGTCTCCCGGTGGGCGAACTCGGTCAACACCCGCGGGATTAACCGCACGCCAAGCGAGTCCAGCACGTGGGCGATCCGGTACACGGCGATGGCGAAGAAGCCGGGGTAGGCCAACACCACCTCGTCGAGGGACTCCGACGCCGGGTCGAGCTCATCGATCGCCCGCGCGTCCCGCCATAGCTGCTCGTGGACATCGGGGAGCGCGCCCATAAACCGCTGCGCGACCTCGCGGCCGCACGTGCTCTCGGGGCAGGTCATGTCCACCAGGTCCGCCAACCTCAGCGAAAGCACCGCCAACTTCCGCCCGGGGTCGTGCTGGCGGCCCAGCCCCGGGGGCGAGAAGTGCGGGAAGAGCGTGGCCAGAAGCGAGCGTAGGAACGACTCCGAACCCGAGCGAAGTTCACACGGAACCTCGCATTTGCCGTGCGCTTCGACCAACCTCGCCACGAACGCGGCGTACTGTGCATCCCGGTTGCTAGACATAGAACGAAGCCTTTCCGTCCATATCATACGGCGGCGAGGCCCGCCGTTCTGCGTCAGGCCCCACCGGTCCCGGGCAAACCAGCCTATCCGGAGAGCATCAGGTTGTCGATGTAGCAGCCCTCGAACCCCGGATCGAGGTTGAGTTCGATCGACTCCATCGAGCCGCCGATGCGCGCCAACTCGTCGATCGTCCCTCGGTCGAGCAGCGATAGAAATGCCCCCGCAAGCGACGTGTTGCCCACGAGCTGAACCTGCTCGGCCTTGAAGCCGGGCAACAGCCCGCACCGGAAGGCGTTCTCCAGGTCCAGGTACATGCCAAACCCTCCCGCAAGGTGCAGCGTCTTCACGTCCGCCGGCCGCATGCCGACGTTCTGCAGCAACGTCAGGATCCCCGCGGCGATCGCCGCCTTGGCCTGCAGCAGCGCCGCGATGTCCGCCTCGGTGACCAACACCTTGCGGCCCCCCTGCCCCGTCGCCACAGCCAGGGCCGGCCCGCACTCCGTGTCCACAAACCACTCGCCATGCGCGGTCACGACCTCGCGGTCGAAACGCCCCGCCATGGTGAGCAACCCCGCGGCCGCCCCTTGACCCAACAGGTCCACATAGGCCGACCCGCACACGCCCGACGCCAGCGTGCCCTCTGGGCCGATCACGTCCACATCGATGCCGAACGGCTCCGTTCTCACGCGCAACCGGCTCACCGCCCCGTCGCCGGCGCGCATGCCGCTGTGGAGCCCCGAACCCTCGAACGCCGGTCCAGCCGCCGTCGCACAACCCAGGAGACGGCTGTCGTACTTGAGCATCATCTCCCCGTTCGTGCCCACGTCCACCAGCAGGCTCGGCCCGCTCTCGTAGATCAGGCCGCTTGCCAGCGCTCCGGAGGTCAGGTCCGCGCCCACGTAGGCCGCAGCCCCCGGCAACAGGTGCGCCTCCGCCTCCGCCGGTTTCAGGCCAAGCTCCCCGGCCTTCATCACGCGGTGGTCCAGGAACCTGGGCGTGAAGGGCGAGTAGCCCAACGTCGAAGGGTCCTCGCCGGCCAACAGGTGCAACATCGTCGTGTTGCCCGCGAAAACGTACGCGCCCACGTGCTCGATGCTCTCGTCGATGGAGGCCAGCGCCTCGTCGAGGAGCGGCCGAACCGTCTCCCGAGCCACCGCCTCCTGCAGCACGCCCAGCATCGTCGGGTCGGTCGAACAGAGGTTGATGCGCGTCAGCACGTCATCCCCCAGTCGCACCTGCTTGTTGAAGGCCGAGGTGCGGGCCAGCGCCTTGCCCGACCGTAGGTCGACCACCTGCACCACCACCGTCGTGGTCCCGATGTCCACCGCCACTCCCAGCTTCGCAGAGGTCAACGGATCGCGCCCGACCGGAACGTTCAGGCGGTAGTCGCCCAGGATCTGCGGCCGATAGGCCAGCAGCGCACGCTGCGGCACCCGGATGCGGACCACCTCGGAGTCCGCGCGGAAGCGGCAGGCCCGGATCGTCACCGGCCCGTCGACGACCTCCACGATCCTCTCGCCGGCGACCTCCGCCACGCGCCCCTCCAGTAGTTCGACGCTGCACGCGCCACACAGGTCCTTGCCGCCGCAGCGCGTGTTCAACGGGTGGTGCTTGTGCCGCAGGATGCGACTAAGGGGTTGCTCCGCCTGGTTCCTGTCGAGGAGGATGGAGACGCTGCTCTTGGGCAGCTCCACCTCAAGACGCATCGCCAACACCCGCCTTCTCGATCACCCGTCCGTCCGCCGTCATCTTCAACGCGTCACCCGGCTCCAACACCAAAAACCGCTCGTCATCCCAATTCCCGGCAAGCAGGTCGTGCAGCAGTTTCGCGTCGCCGCGCTGGTGGTCGAACGACCAACCCAGGTACTCGGCGCACCGCTTGGTGAACTCGATATCCTCCTGCTTTACCGCGACGCCCATCTCGACGAAGGTCGCCCGGCTGTAGGTCTTGAACCAGGCCTGCTCCGACTCCATCAGGAAGTCGGCGTTGTCCTCGCCATACTTCTCGGCGTATTCGGCGCGCAGCTTCTCGTACCGCTCCGGCCCCGGCGGAACGTGGTGTCGATTCCACCCCGGACTGTACCAATAGGTCCCCGGGTTCTTGGCGACGTAGCCCGCGTACCGCTCCTTGCTGCCAAGCAACAACGTGATGCAGTCGTGCGCCCTCGGCACGACCAGTTTCGCCCGCCGCGTCGTGACGCCCTCGGTACCCCGGCTGCAGAGCCCGTACCCGAGCACGATCGCCTCTACCGCGTGCTGCTCCTCCACCCGGTCGATCGCCGCTTGCACCTCCTGCCGCAGCCGGTTCGGTTCGTTGTGAAGCCCCTGCTCCAACACCTCCAGGTGTACAACGTTCGGACACGATGCCGCGACTTGCTTGAACTCGTCCTCCAGCACCGCGCACAGTATGGCGGCGATAGGAACCGTTGAATCAGGGGGTGAAAGCGGCCTTTCCATCGGCAACCCCATGATATTCCGCGGTTGGGTCCGTCGTGGGCCCAGGGCGACGGTCTCGCCAAGAGACGAAAGCGCGCAACACCCGAAAAGTGACCAACGAAGCGCATGGTTCGACAATTCAAGGTGGCGTCCTGCCCGACGACGTAGAAATGTCCGCGTCCATCGGGCAAAACTAACAAGCTATAGTAGGAGCACACTCATGAGCGAGCTAACCAGTTTGACCGAAGCGATCGTTAAGGGCAGCCGCGCCGAAGCTACCCGGCTGACCCAGGAGGCGATCGACGCCGGCTCCGACCTGCGAACCGTCCTGAACGCCCTCGTCGCGGGAATGGACATCATCGGCGGCAAGTTCCAGCGGAACGAGGCGTTCGTCCCCGAGATGCTGATCTCCTCTCGCGCTATGAAGGAGAGCATGGCGATCTTGGAGCCGCTGCTCACCGCCGCCGGAATCACCCCCGAGTACACCGCCGTCATCGGCACCGTGCAGGGCGACCTCCACGATATCGGCAAGAACCTGGTCGCCATGATGTGGAAGGGCGCGAACTTCAACGTCATCGACCTCGGCACCAACGTCGCCCCGGAGGCGTTCGTCGAGGCCGCCAAGGCGCACAACGCCGACCTCGTCGGCCTTTCGGCGCTCCTGACCACCACCATGCCCTCCATGAAGACCACCATCGAGGCGATCAAGGCGGCGGGCCTGACCAAGGCCAAGGTCATGATCGGCGGCGCGCCCATCACCCAGGAGTTCGCCGACCAGATCGGCGCCGACGCCTTCTCGCCGGACGCGGCCACCGCGGTTGAAGTGGCCCGAAAGCTCGTCCAGGCTTCGTGATCCTGCTCGATTAACACGTTCAAAGCCCGGTCCCATCCGCGACCGGGCTTCTGAACGCCTGCGGTTGCCACGGCGCCTTCTCACCAACTTCCCAGTTCTTCCGTACAGTGCCCCGATGAACGACCGAGAGCGATTCCTCGCCACCATGCGGTACCAACCGCGCGACCGGGCCCCCATCTGCGACTTCGGTTTCTGGGTCGAGACCGCCGTGCTCTGGCACGACCAGGGCCTCCCCGCCCAGTACGACGAGGTCACCGCTTCCACCTACTTCGGCATGGACTCGTATGCCGACGACCTGCCGATCAACACCTGCCTCCAGCCCTGGTTCGAGTACAAGGTGATCGAGGACCGGGGCGACTTCGAGGTGGTCCAGGGAAGTGACGGCGTCCGCGTGCTTCACCAGAAGTTCATGGGCTCCATCCCCACCCACGAGGCCCATGTCCTCGTCGACCGGGAGAGCTGGCTCAAGGAGTACAAGCCGCGCCTTGACCCTTCGAGTCCGGAGCGGTTCGGTTCCAACTGGCCCGAGCGGCTCAAGGTTTCGCAAGACCCCAACAAGACTGTTCCGACCTGCATGCCGGGCGGCAGCCTCTACGGCTGGATCCGCAACTGGATGGGGATGGAGAACGTCTCCTACGCCGTCTACGACGACCCCGCCTGGTTCGGCGAGATGGTCGAAACCGTCGCGGACTGCATCGTCGGCACGATGGAGAAGGCCTTCGCCGAGGGCGTGCAGTGCGACTGCTGCGGCATGTGGGAGGACATGTGCTACTCCGGCGGGCCGCTGTTGGGCGTCGAACACTTCAAGCAGTACCTGGTCCCTCAGTACCGCCGCATCACCGACCTACTCCACCGAAACGGAGTGGAGATCATCTGGCTGGACTGCGACGGCAAGATCGATGATCTGATGCCGCTCTGGCTCGATGCGGGGGTCAACTGCATGTTCCCGGTCGAGATCGGCACCTGGGGCGCCGACCCTATCCGTTACCGCAATGAATACGGAAAGGACCTGCTCATGATGGGCGGCTTCGACAAGCACATCCTCGCCCAGAGCAAGGATGCGATCACGGCCGAGGTGGAGCGCCTGGCGCCGTTGGTCGAGGAGGGGGGCTTCATCCCCTTCTGCGACCACCGCGTGCCGCCGGACGTCTCGTACGAGAACTACCTGCACTACCTGCGCACGGCCCGGCGCGTCTGGGGGAAGGACCTGGACAACCTGAAGCCGATGTGCGTCGAATCGAAGTAGCCCGAACGCAAGCCGGGCCGCCCCAGCCGAGGGGCGGCCCGGTTCTCGTTACTTCGGCCGTGCGGCGCGAATCGCCAGCGTCTCCTTCACCATCTGGCGGATCTTCACGCTGGTGTAGCCGTGGACGCCCGTCTCCAGCACGTCGTTCATCGGCCCGATCCACTTCTCCGGCAGCGCCTTCGCACCCAGGATCGCGCCCAGCATCGAACCGGCCGTCGCGCCGTTGCAGTCCGTGTCGAAGCACGCATCCACCGCGATGCAGATCGTGCGGCCGTAGTCCTTCTCGCCCCAGAGCATCGCTAGGGCGACAATCATCGCGTTCGAGATCGTGTGGCACCAATCGTGAGACTTCGATTCGTCCCACTTGGCATGGATCCGGTCGATCGCCGTCCACTCGTCGATCCCCTCCTCACGCCAACCGATGACGCGCCGCACGGCCTCGGTCAACCGGCTCTTGGCCGGGATCTGCGCCAGGCCCGCCTCGATCGCCTCCAGTGGCGTATCGACGACGAAGCCGGCTGCCACCGTTGCCGCCGCCCACATCTCGCCGTAGATGCCGTTCTTCACGTGGCTGATGCACGCGTCGCGCCAGGCCAACTCGGCCGCCATCTCCGGGTCGCCCGGGCAGGCGTAGCCCCAGAAGTCGGCCCGGATCTGCGCGCCGATCCACTCGCGGAACTGGTTCCGGTAGGTCGCGCTCGTCGGAGGTTCGATCAGGTTCAGGAAGTTGCGGTAGGCCAGTCGCTCCGCCGTGCAGGTGTGCCGCGCCGGGATCAGGCGCGTCCAGGCGTTCGCCACGTCCGCGGGGGTGAAGTCCCAGCCGTGCTCCTTCATGATGACGAGCGCCACCGTGGTGTAGTTGGTGTCGTCGTCCTCGGGCATCCGGTCGAGCCCCGGCATCATTGGCCCGACGAACTTGATGTCAAGCTCCTTGATCGCCTCCTCGCTCCGAGTGAGGTAGTTCGTAAGGTGCGGCCCGGCCTTCGTGATCT
>CAZIIS010000062.1:0-15909 GCA_964539295.1 uncultured Fimbriimonadaceae bacterium
ACCGGCGACCGGACCGGCCTTGAAGATGACCTTGGCGCTCGGACCGCTCGAAAGCGCCGCGACCGGGGCGGCCAAAGCCAAGAGAACTGCCAACGTGTTGACTAAGTTTTTACATCGTTGTTGCACGATTCCACCACTCCGTGAGATAGGGAGATCATACCCACGCTTCGACCCGGCTATACTCCGCTCTCCTCTCCCGGCGGTCGCCGGAGAAGCTCCCCGCCAAGGCCGAAGCGGCGGCCCCCGACCGGGCGGCCCGATCGGATATCCTCAGCGGGTATGCAACCGTTGGTGGAATCGCTCTGGGCTTACGTCCTCGCCGCGCCGTTCGCAGCCGCGGCGGCGACCGGTTTGGCGTTTGCGATCCGGCTCTGGCGGGCCGACGCGGCTCGCGGCCGCCGGTTGCTCTTCGGTTCGCTCCTGATGGTCGCTGCCTTCGTGCTGACGCCGCTACCCGCGGCGGTCGTGATGAGCGCCGGCCCGGATGGGGCGATGGCGGCAACGGCCATCCAGCTCAGTGTGAACACGGTGCTCGGTGTCGGCGTCATCGTGGCGATCGCCGCGGCGGCGATGCGCCCGAACGCGTCCAAGAACTAAAGAAACGCCCCGGGGCCCAGCGGCTTTCCCGGGGCGTTCTTGCGTCTGCCTAGCGCGGCCAGCGCTCCTCGGCGTCGGGCATCTCCGGGAACGGGGCGTGCGGCTCCGTCTGATACCAGAACGCCGTGGAGGCGATGTCGTCGGCCAGCGCCTGGAACTTGCCGTTCTGCCACCAGCCCAGCGCCTGGATCGTCACCCGCAGGTCGCTCTCGAACCGGATCGGGTCCATGATGTGCCAGCGGTAAAGGCCGTGCTTGGGCACCTCGTTCGGCTCCCGGCGGTAGAGCGGGTAGCCCAGGAACGGGGTCGAGAAGGTGCGGTCGCCGAAGCCCCATGCGCCGCCGAAGTAGTCCTCCGTGCCGGTGCCGCAGATGGTCGGGTACTCGCCGTCGCCATCCATGTAGAACTTCATCTCGCCCTCGCCCCACCAGCCGTTGGAGAGTTGCGTCCACGCCAGGTAGGTGCCCACGTAGTGGCCCTTGCCCTTCACGCCTTCCAGGAGCACGTGGTCGGGGTTGGCGCGGTCGGTGACGGCGCGGCGCCACTGGGCGTGGAAGTAGGCGGCCTCCTCCGGAACCTCGTCCAGCGCGTAAGTGATCTGGTAGAAGAAGCCCTCGATCGGTTTCCAGTGCTGGTTCTCAATCGTCACGCGCGCCTTTTTGCGGAACGGCATCGGCCAGTAGCAGTTGAAACCGCCCTCGGGGTTGACCGAAACCGGCAGCGAGTTGATGTCGCAGCGCAGGGCGTGGCCGTTGGCGAAGAAGTCCCCGAGCGGGACCTCGACCGACGGAGTCGACTCGTCGTCCCAGTAGAACCGGAGGATGCAGTCGCGGTAAGCGGCCTCCGAGGCGGTGATCCAGATGTGCTGGATCGTGCCGGGGCCGTCGATCTCCGCGAGCGTGGTGGTCTCGCCCTGCTCCAGGGTGATGCAGGGGCGAATCTTCCAGGGCTTGCCCAGCTTCGAAGCCGGGTGCTTGCCTTCGGGCTCGGCCTTGGCGCCGCCGCCCACGGAACCGTCGGGGTTCTCGGCGTTGATGGAGCGGGTCTTGGCGTTAGAAAGCAACGCCAGCCCGCCTAGTCCAAATTGGGTCGGGTTCATGGTTTTACTCGGACTCCTGGCGGCAGGTCTTACCCCAAGACCGGCCCCAAACCGACCGCCACCGAAAAGGCGACTGGAGCTTTGCCCGCGAAGACGCAACAGCCCGAGGACCCGAGCGAAAAGAGGCCCGACCCGTGGCCGCCTCCAGCCTGGGCGCACGGGTATACACAAGATAGAAGGCAACGCCCAATGCCCAACGCACGACTTCGCTTCGCCGACCTGAAGAAGGGTATGCGAGCCCGCGTCGTCCAGGTGACGGCGGGCGGCGCCGTCGTCGAACGCCTTCTAGATATGGGCCTCACCCCCGGCGCGGAGATCCGCGTAACCAAAGTGGCGCCGCTCGGCGACCCGGTCGAGATCGACCTCCGGGGCTATCGACTCTGCCTGCGTAGGCAGGAAAGCGACGCCTTCTTGCTCGAATCCGTAGACTAGACGCGTTGTCACTCGACTCCCGATTCACCGAGCAGGCCGAAGCGCTCGTCGCGCTCGTCGGAAACCCGAATGCGGGCAAAACGAGCCTTTTCAACGCGCTGACCGGTTCCACCCAGAAGGTCGGCAACTACCCCGGCGTAACCGTTGAGAAGGTGACCGGAGAACTGCGCCTGGACGGCCGCGTCGTCGCCTGCGTGGACGTGCCGGGCATCTACAGCCTTCGGCCGATCTCGGCGGACGAGCGGGTGGCGTCGGCGGTGATCGCCGGGTGCTCGGGCGAACCGCGTCCCGACCTGCTGGTCGTGGTGCTGGACGGCGCGAACCTGGAGCGCAACCTGTTCCTTTTCAGCCAGATCGCCGAGCTCGGCATGCCGACGGTGGTGGCGCTCACGATGGGCGACGTGCTGCATTCCAGCGGACGCGACATCGACACCGAGGAACTTGCGCGGGCGCTCGGCGTGGACGTCGTTCGGGTCGTGGCGCACAAGGACGCCGGGCTCGACGAACTCAAGGCGGCCATTGCGCGCAACCTGGACGCGCCCAGAACGCCTACGGTGGCCTTGGGCTACCCCAAGGTGGTGTCCGAGGCGGTCGAGTCGCTGCGCGAACGGTTCGCCCGCTCGGGGCTAGACATGGAGCGCCTCCTGGTCCGGGAGGCGCTCCTGCACCCGCAGAGTCAGCCCGCGCAGGCCGTGGCGAACTCGCCCGAACTGCTGGAGGCGTTGAAAGAGGCACGCAGGCTGGTGGCCGGCTCCGCAGGCCAAGGGCGGACGCTGGACGCGCAGACGCGATACGCTTGGGCCAGTTCGGTTCGCCGGGCGGTGCTGAGCGGCAAGTCCACCGGCAAACCGACCGTGACCGACAAGATCGACGCGCTGCTCACCCATCGGGTGTTTGGGCTGGCGTTCTTCGCGGCCGTGATGTACGGCCTGTTCCTCTCGATCTACACGCTCGCCGCGCCGCTCACCGACGGGATCCAATCGGGCACACAGGGGCTGGCCAAGGCGATTGGACCGGCGCTCAGCGGCATGCCCACCCTGCGGTCGTTGGTGGTGGACGGGCTGCTCACGGGCGTCGGCTCGGTGCTCTCCTTCCTCCCGCAGATCCTGATCCTGTTTGTGTTCATCGCGCTGCTGGAGGGCAGCGGCTACTTGGCCCGGGGCGCGTTCCTGATGGACCGCCTGTTCGGCTGGTGCGGGCTCAACGGCCGCTCGTTCATCCCATTGCTCTCGAGCTTCGCCTGCGGCGTGCCGGGGGTGATGGCGGCGCGGGTGATCCCGGACTCGCGCAGCCGGTTGGCAACGATCCTCGTGGCGCCGCTCATGAGTTGCAGCGCCCGCCTGCCGGTCTACGTGCTGTTCATCGGGGCCGTGATCCAGCCTCGGTACGGCGCTGCGTGGGCCGCGACGGCGCTCTTCGCCATGCACTTCGTCGGGGCGCTCGTGGCGATCCCGGTGGTTACGGTGTTGCAGAAGGGGGTGCTGCGGGGCCCGCGGATGCCGTTCCTGCTGGAGTTGCCGCCATACCAGTGGCCTCGGCTCAGGGACATCCGCATCACGTTGGTCTCGCGCGCCAAGGTCTACCTGCGCACCGCCGGCACCATCATCTTCGCGATGTCGATCGTGGTCTGGGCGCTTCTCTACTTCCCGCGCTCGCCGGAGGCCGAGGGGCAGTACCAGGCCCAATACGCCACGCTCTCATCCGCCCAAAAGGCCACGGTCACCGAGGAGGCCTTCGTGGCGGACCAGTTCACGCACAACTCCTACCTGGGCCGGTTTGGACGCGCCATTGAACCGGCGTTCGCGCCCACCGGGTTCGACTGGCGCCTGGCCACGGCGATCCTCGCGGCCTTCCCGGCGCGCGAAACGGTAATCTCCGCGTTGGGCATCATGTTCGACCTGGGCAACGGCCAAAGCGAGGACTCGGGCGACCTTCGCACCGCCCTGCGCGAGGCCCGGCGCCCCGATGGCAGTCCGCTGGTCACCCCCGCCGTGGCGTTCGGGATGATGCTGTTCTTCGCGCTCTGCTGCCAGTGCATGGCGACGCTTGCCGCGGTTCGGCGCGAAACGAACAGCTGGGCTTGGGCGGCGTTCACCTTCGCCTACATGACGATATTGGCCTACGGCGCGGCGGCGCTGGCCCATCAAGCGGAGGCCTGGTTGCGATGACCGAGGCGATCCTCGTCGGCGTGGCGCTGGCGCTCGCACTGGGCTACGTGGGCCTGTGCGCGCTGCGCTCGCTCCGGGGTGGGAACGGCGGTTGCGGCGCCTGCGGCGGCGACTGCCCAAACCAACCGCCCAAGCCTAGACGGCGAACGCCCCCTCGGCAACGTCCATAATAGGGACCTGCCTCCCGGCTCCGCCCAATGCCAAACCGCACCGAACTAGCGAAAGACGATACGCTGGGCCCTCTTGGGGTCCTGGCGCCCCCCGATATCGCCATCGAATGCGAGACCTTCCAAGGCTCGCTGGCGACGCTGTTCCAGTGTGTGCGCACGCGGAAGATCGACCTTCTGGGCGTGCCGATCGCGCCGATCTGCGAGGCCTACCTGGCCTACCTGGTGGGCAACGCCGACGCCGACTTGGAGCGCGCGGCGGTGGCGCTGACGGCGCTGTCGTATTTGGTGGAGCGCAAGGCGTGGATGCTATTGCCCGCGCCCGAGGAGGAGGAGCCCGACGCCGAGGAACTCTACGAGGCGATCGAACCCTACGCGCATGAGTTCCTGCCGGCCATCGAGGCGCTGCTGACGCGGCACGAGGAGATGAGCCAAAGCTTCTTCCGCTCCTCCGATAGCGGCGCCGACTTCGAGCTGCCGTTCGACATGGGCGAGGTCACCGTGGCGGACCTGGCGCGGGCGCTGGAACGACTGGTGGCCCGGGCCAAGCCGGACACCGTGAAACCCCTCGGACGCCCGAGGCGCTCGCTCAGCGACCAGATGGTCGAGGTGATGAAGGTGCTGACCGCGGAGTTCCGCCCCTTGGACGACATCGTGGTGGGCGAGTTCACGCGGACCGAAGTGGTTTGGTGGTTTCTTGCCTTGCTGGAGTTGATCCGGCTCGGCCAGGCGCGGGTGAGGATGGACAACGGCGACGTGTGTTTTGCGAAGGGGGGTAAGGCCTGAACATCATCCAAGCGGTCGAGGCGGTGCTTTTTGTTGCCGATTCGCCGGCAACGACCGAGGACCTGGCGCAGGCCGTCCAGGCGCCGGTCTACGCGGTCGAGGAGGCGCTCGAGAAGCTGGGCGCGCGCCTGATGTTCAACAGCGCGCTGCAGCTCGTGCGCATCGCCGGCGGCTACCAGCTCTGCACCAAGGCGGAGTACGCGGAAGCCGTGGCGCGGTACCTGAAGCCACAGAAGCAGCGCATGTCGCGCAGCCTGATGGAGGTGTTGGCCATCGTGGCGTACCGCCAACCGGTCACGCTGGCAGAGGTGGACGCCATTCGGGGCGTTCAGAGCGACTACAGCGTCCGACAACTCATGGAGCGGCGCCTGATCCGCGAGGTCGGCCGCAAGCAGACCCCGGGCCGGCCCCTGCTCTACGGCACGACCCAGCAGTTCCTGCACACCTTCAACCTGGAGGACCTCTCGCAGTTGCCTGAACTCGGCATCGTGCGCCCGGCCCTCGAGAAGGTGGACGGAAAAGGCCACGAGGAACAGCCGTCGCTGCTCTAGGCCACGCCGCGAAAGCGCCCGGCCCAGCCCGGTACACTGGTCGCCTCCGATGAGGTTGCGCCTGTTGTTTCTCCCGGTGTTCGGCCTGATGGCGACACTCGCCCTCTCGGCGGATTCCGGACCGGCGGTGACCGCAGCCGGAGCGGTGATCATGGACGCCGGCTCGGGCAAGGTCCTGTGGGGCAAGAACCCGGACACGGCGCGCTTCCCTGCCAGCACGACCAAGGTGATGACCGGCCTGCTGCTGGTCGAACGCACCCGGCCCGACGACATCCTGACGGCCCCGCCGGACGTGGAGACCATCACCGGCTCCAGCCTTCACCTCAAACCCGGAGAGCGGGTCACGGCACGGGAGATGCTCTACGCGCTCATGTTGCGTAGCGCCAACGACGGATGCTACACCGTGGCGTTGCACCTGGCGGGCAACGTCCCCGCCTTCGCCAAGCTGATGAACCAGCGGGCGCAGCAGATCGGGTGCAAGCACACGCATTTCTCCAACCCGCACGGTTTGAACGACGGCACGCACCTGACCACGCCGCACGACCTGGCGCTGATGGCCCGTGAGGCCATGCGCCACCCCGACTTCGCGGAGACGGTCGCGGCATCCCGCCACTCCGTGGTGCGCAGCGCCAACAAGGAGGACCTGCTGCTGGTCAACAAGAACAAGCTGCTGAAGCAGGACTCGACCGTCGAGGGGATCAAAACGGGGTGGACGGTGCCGGCCGGACACTGCTTCGTCGGCGCGGCCACGCGGAACGGCTATCGGCTGATCACCGTGGTCATGAAGAGCGAGGACTGGGCGGCCGACACCGAGGCGATGCTGGACTGGGCCTTCAAGCGCCACGAGCGGGTTCGGTTGCTGGAGAGCGGCACGCTCGTGAGCGAGCAACCGGTCCGAGGTGGCAAGAGCCGCACAGTCCCCATCAAGCCCTCTGGCGACGTCTGGACGGTGGTTCGCAAAGGCGCTTCTCGTGACGCCAAGTTCTTCATGAAGGGCGAGCTCAGGTCGATCTGCGCCCCCTTCTCCTCAGGCCTGGTCGTGGGCCGCGGTTTCGTCACCGACTCCGAGGGGTTCACGCAGCCAGTCGGGCTGGTGACCGGAGCCGAGGTCAGGCGCCGCCCCATCGCCGCACGCGTCTTCTCCCCGACCGGTTTGGTCGTCGTCGCCGCCCTCGCGGGCGGAGCCTGGTGGGTGCGCCGCAAGCCCCGCCGTTTGTTCAGGTAACCCTATGTCAGAACCCATGCGCCTTCACCGTTTCATCGCCCAATGCGGCGTATGCAGTCGTCGCGACGCGGAGCAGATGATGCTCGAAGGCCGCGTCACCGTCAACGGCCAGTTGGCCACCGAACTCGGCATGAAGGTGACCGACGGGGACGACGTGCGCGTCGACGGCGCCCGGGTCCACCTCGAGCGCAAACTGGTGGTGCTCATGAACAAGCCCAAGGGCGTGGTCACCACCATGGACGACCCGCAAGGCCGGCCGACCGTGAGGAACCTGATTCCGGACCTGGGGGTTAACCTGCGCCCGGTGGGCCGGCTGGACATGGACACCGAGGGGTTGCTGCTGCTCACGAACGACGGCGACCTGGCCGCGCGACTTACGCACCCCCGGCGAGGCGTCGAGAAGGAGTACGAAGCGGTCGTGACGGGCACGCCGGACGAGAAGGCGCTGGAGTCGCTCCGCAAGGGCGTCTTCTTCGAGGGCAAGCGCTCCGCCCCGGCCAAGGCGGAGATCGTCTCCTCCGACCGACAGGGCCGGACCTCCAAGCTGCGCTTGATCATCCACGAGGGGCGCAAGCGCCAGGTGCGGCTGATGTGCGAGTGCGTCGGCCACCAGGTGCTGACGCTTCGGCGGGTGCGCTTCGGGCCTTTGCGCCTACGCGGTTTGGGGCCGGGCGAGTGCCGCACGCTGGGCAAGGCCGAGGTCGACCAGCTCCGGACGATCGTGGGCCTCTAGGGGCTCCCCAAACGTCCAGGCGGGCCACCGGCGGCCCGCCATAATCTCAGTTGCATGCCGTTCAACTCTTGGGAATCGCGCAAGGCGGAGGAGTACCAGGATTTCCTTTGCGAAACGCTCAAGAAGTCGCACCCCGTGGGCGGAGAGCTTCGCAAGCGCTGGTTTGAAACGCTCTGCGCCAAGGTGACCGAGTGGTTCCCCGAGAGCGAGAAGCACTTCCGCAAACCGGGGCTGGCCTCGTGTATGTTCAGCATCGAGGTCGCCACCCCTGACCGCGACAAGGAGGAGTTGCTCGAGCGGCTCATCGACTTCGACGCCGAATGGATCGCGCTCGCCAAGCCGCAGGCGCGGGGCGGCGCGTCGCTGGCCTACCCCGACCGACTGGACGCCGTATGGGAGTTCGTGATGGACCTCGAAGGAGGTTTCGTCACCGGCGCGGTCAAGCTCCGGAACGCTACTTTCGATATGTCTTCGGGTTCATCTCGCGAAGTTCGAGACTCACGGCCACCCGATCGGCGAGGATCGACTCCGCGAAGAGCTCCCTCATCTTCGAGGCCATCCCGTCCGCCATTCGGACGCGGAGGTCGTCCGAGCGGCCGCCGAGAACGCTGATCTCGCAGTGCGCGAACCCCTCGGGGGCGCCCTCCCCCATCGCCCAGCTTTCGCATAGGTGATGGTGGACCTTCACCGACTCGGGCAGAACCGTCTCGTACCGGCTGAACTCCTCGGCCAGCGCTCGAAGCACCTCGCCGATCCGCTCGTTCTCCGGCAGGTTGCTCGTGGTTTCCAACTGGATGTGCGGCATTGCGCCTCCGTGATACCGTGAGCGCCGCCTCGCGTTCAAGTGCCCGGGGCGCCTCCTTTGGCGAACGGGCAGGCTAGGCACTCAGGCACTGGCGGCAGGGTCGAATCCGTCAGAATCGAGACGTGGACCCATATCCCCGAACGTGGGTCGAGGTCGACCTGCCCGCGCTAGCCCACAACCTGTCGGAGATCCGCGAGGTACTTGGCGACCCATCAATCCGCATCGCCCTGGTAGCCAAGGCGGACGCCTATGGGCACGGCCTCGTGCCGGTCGCCCGCTACGCACTCCGTAACGGCGCCGATTGGGTGGCGGTGGCGACCGTCCCCGAGGGCATCTCCCTGCGCGACGCAGGGGTCGAGGCCCCGATCCTCGTGATCTCCCCCACCCTGGCCGTCGAGGCCGAACAGGCGGTCTTCTACCACCTCGACGTACTCATCGAGAGCGCCGAGATCGCCCAGGTGTACAGCAAGGCGGCGCTCACCAACGGAACGGAGGCCCGTCTGCACCTCGAGGTGGACACCGGACTGGGCCGCTTCGGCTGCCGCCCGCAGGAAGCGCCGCAGGTGGCCAAGGCGATCGCCGAGTTGCCGGGCGTCAAGCTGATGGGCGTGGCCCAGCACTTCGTCGACAGCTCGAAGAACCCGCCCTTCACCCGCTATCAGATCGGCCTTTTCAAGGAGGTCCTGAAGGGGCTCGACGAGCTCGGCGTGAAGCCGGAGCTCGTCCACGCGGCCAACAGCGCCGGCGCGACGAAGTACCCTGAAAGCCGCTTCGACATGGTGCGCGTCGGCCTGCTGGCCTACGGCATGGACCCGAACCGGCTGATGAAGGGGCGCGTGAAGCCGGTGCTTCGGTGGGCCGCGCGCGTAACCGCGTTGCGCGAGCTGCCGGAGGGCGTGCCGCTCGGCTACAACGGCACCTTCGTGACCGTGCGCCCCACCCGCATCGCCACGGTCGGCGTCGGGTACGGCGACGGCTACCCGCGGAACATGAGCAACAAGGGGATCGTGGACTTCGGCGGGCGCGATGCGCCGGTTGTCGGCATGGTGTGCATGGACCAGACGCTGGTGGACGTGACCGACCTTCCGGACGTGGGCCTCGGGGACGAGGCGCTGCTGATCGGCGGGAGCGTGAAAGTGGAACGCGTCGCCAAGCTGGGCAACACCAACACGCACGAGATCGTCACGCGCATCATGTCGCGCGTCCCGCGCCGCTACAAGTATTGAGCGGCAGGCCGGCGGACGATCGCTTCCGCCGGCCGGTTCATCTCGCGGTCAAACCACTTGGTTGATCTCGATCACGCCCGCGTCGAACACCTCGTGGACGTCCTTGAGCTTGGCGATGAGGTCGGAGGAAGGTCCCTTGTCGACGGCGATCTGCGCGATGGCCGCCCGGCCGGCCAAGATGGTGTTCTCCATCTCCTGGACGTTGATCCCCTCGTCGCTCAAGGCTTTGAGCACCTTGGCGAGCACGCCCACCTGGTCCTCGTGACGCACCTCGATGAGGAAGCCCGCGCGGCCGCCCTTGCTCACGTTCACCACGTTCGGCACGTTTCCGCTGGTCTTGTATTCGCGCACGATCCGCACCACCTCGTCGGCGATCGCCTCCTGCGCCTGCTGGGTGCTGGCGCCGATGTGGTGCGTGCAGTAGCAGTTGGCCAGGTCCTTGAGCGAGCCGTCGTACGCGCCCTCGCCGCCGGCCGGTTCGCCCTCGAACACGTCGAGGCCGGCGAAGACGCGGCCCTCGCGCACCGCCTTCTCCAGCGCGGGTTGGTCGACCACGCCGGCGCGGCTGGTGTTGATCAGGTAGGCGCCCGGCCTCATCGCGGAGAGGAACTCCTCGTTGACCAGCCCCTTGGTCTCGGGGCTCAGGGAGACGTGCACGGAGACCACGTCGGAGCGGACGGCCAACTCCTCCAGGGTGCGCGCGCGCCCGATGCCCAGCGCGGCGGCCACCTCGGCGGTCATCCACCGGCTATAGGCCACAACGTGCATGCCAAACGCCTTCGCGCGCGGCACCATCTCCTGGCCGATGCGCCCCATGCCCATCAGGCCGAGCGTGCGCCCGTACAGGCCGCGCCCCGTGCTGAAGCGCTTCTTGGCCCAATGCCCGTTCCGCAGTTCGTTCACGTTGTCCGGAATCTTCCGGTCGATGGCCAGCATCAGCCCAAAGGCCAACTCGGCGACGGCCTGGCTGTTCTTGCCCGGGCAGTTGGTGACGAGCGTTCCCTTGGCGCTGGCCGCCTCCACGTCGATCGTGTCGTAGCCCGCACCGGCCCGGATGATGATGCGTAGGTTGGCGCCAGACAAGATGGAGGAGGTCACTTTGGTCGACCGCACGACCAGGATGGCCGGTTGAACCGCAGCCAGCTTCTCCTTGAGCGCGTCCTCCTTGAGGTCCGGATCGTAGATGACCTCGCAACCGAGCTCGGCAAGCCCGTCCAGACCTGTCTTCTCGAACTTGTCCGCAACAAGAACCTTCATATGGGTGATTGTACTCCCGCTAGCCCCTGTAGTCCGGTTGCGGCAGGTCTCGGAACAACAGCCGCTGCGAGCCACACAAAAAGATGCGGCCGGTTTCCCGAAGGACCGGCTGCATCTGCGTGGTACCCAGCAAGGACTGGACGTAAAGAAAACGCCCCCGGCTCTCCCAGGCTTCTCCCTATAGCCTGCGGGAGCGTTCGATTCCCTACAATCTTGATTGTTGTTAGGCGGTATGCAAAACCGCAGGGTTTTTGTGTCGTCGGCGCTTTTTTGGGACAGACATTGGGGACGTTCAGGCTCGCGCGCGGCTCGGTGATATATGCGGAGTGCTGCGCAGGTTCTCCAGCAAGGCTTGTCAACGCGGCGTCTTGAGCCTAGGGGCATGTACACTTCTACCAGCAGGCAATCCAATGAAAAGGTTGGTCATCGTAACGGCTTTGGCCGTTGCCGCTGCGTTTGCTGTCGCCGAGAACCCACATGACGGATACGTCTTTTGGCTTCCGGCCGGCGAACTCAAGGTAGGCGACGCTCAGAGCGAAAAGGAGTTCAAATACGTGCGCACGGACCAGGGCGCCACGTTCGTTGTCCGCCCGCGTCGCACGCGTTTCGACGTTCCGCGCGGCCAGTTGGTGATCGTCGACCCCGCGTCGACCAAACCCGCGTCCGCCTCCGCCGGCGGCGCAACGCTGTCCTGGGCGCGGGTGAACCCGCTCCCCATGCTCCCGGCGACGGGCGACGCGTCGCTTACGGTGACGCTTGAAGCAGCTATGCCGAAGGGCCGCCGTCTGCTCGTCTTCTACACGGACGACGGCGACAAGCTGGGCGACAACCTGATGAAGCCCGCCACCGCGGTGGGACGCCGCTACATGGCGGCGCAATCGCTCTTCTGGGGAGGAAAGACCGCGCAAGCGCGCAAGGGCTTCGTCTCGCTCGTCTCGCAGGCGCCGAACGCGGACGCGGCGCGGCTCTGCCGGCGCATGGTGCGCTGGTGCGACGCCGAGGCGGCGTTCGGCAAGGCCAAGACCGGCCCGGCGTTCTACAACCTTGGCCTTTACGCCATGGTGAACGGCTACTGGCAGCTCGCCGAGCGCTCGTTCGGCAAGGCCACGGCGCTCATGCCCAAGAACCCGGACGCCTGGTACATGCTGGCCGACGCGAAGAGCTACGCGCATTCGGACCTCGACACGAAGATGGCGGCGATCGCGCCCTACTACCGAAAGGCGGCCGACCTCTACCCGCACAAGGGCGCCAACACGTTCCGCACCTACTTCGGTTTCTTCAAGAACCTGCGCATCAGCGACGGCAAGGGCGGCACGACCGTGCTGCACATGACCGACGAGCAGATGGCTCATGCGCGCCAGGCCTGGAGTTGGGTTTCGGCGATCATGGAGTCCGCCTCGCGCGGCCGGTTGCGCATGGTGAACACCTTCAAGGTGTACGACCAGGAGTTCGACAGCACCAACGACTGGAACGCCAAGCCGTTTGAGGGCCTTTTCAAGGCCGGCACTGTCGATACCTTCGCAAAGATGACCGGCTGGGGCGCCAGCGACTGCTGCGGCATGGACTGCGGGCCGGACCGCTCCGCCTTTATCAACCTCGGCATCCGCGAGTGGGACGTCATGCTCCACGAGTGGAACCACTCGCTCGACTGGGCGATGATCTCGGGCGGGCTCGGCATCGGAGTGCCGGAGACCCACTCCTCGGACTGGTGCGGCCTCCAGCCGATCTCCAGCATGGGCATGGGCCACCACTCGTGCAACCGCAGCTACATGACCCCGGGCATGTACCAGTACGTGCGGGGCTCCGACCCGATCACCACGCCCTACGTGGACGCCTGGAAGATCTCATCCAAGCCGACGCAGTTGCTGCCGGCGCTGACCGAGGAGCAGATCAAGGACTCCAAGGTCATGGACCCGTTCATCAACAAGGCCCGCGCCCTGACGGCGGCCGTCGCGGCGCCCAAGGTCGACACGCTGAAGACGCCGGCGAAGATCGAGAACGGCCGGGTGGACCTGTTGGCCTCTTGGCCCAACGCCCCCAAGAACGCCTACGCGTTCGCGAAAACCTACATCTACTCGCCCAAGACGCAAAAGGTGCGCGTCTGGATGGGGATGGACGACAACCTCAAGCTGTGGCTCAACGGCCAACCGGCTTACATCGGCAACTATTGGGCGTGCGCCCTCTTCACCGAGAAGAAGGAGCGCGACATGGTGGCCGGCGCCCTGATGCTGCAGAAGGGTTGGAACAGCCTGGTGGCGCAGGTCGCCAACGTGCAGCGCGCCCCCGACTGGTTGGGTGGCAAACCGGCCGATTGCTGGGGCTTCAGCATCCGCCTGTGCGACTCCCATAACGGCAAGGTTCCCGGCCTCAAGTGGCAGGCCGACGCCCCCGCAGGGTTCCGCACCCCGGTCGCGTTCCCGTTCAACCCCAAGTCGCCCAAGACCTACCGCTGGAGCAAGGTCGCCGACGACTACACCATGCTGCTGCCGAACCTGAGCGTCGAGCAGTTGCGCGCGATCACCGGCTATCGCACCCTCAAGGTGACGAACGAGATGCTCTTCGACCTGAGCGGCGAGAAGCTCGACGCCAAGGTCGCCCAGCGCGTGCTGCCGAAGGCCGACCCGAAGGTCGTGGCGCTCGACAACCAGATCAACTGGTTCTTCTCCCCGAAGGAGAACGCGGCGTTCATCCGGTACAAGCGCGGCAACCAGTGGCGCGACCTGGTGTTCCTCCGCCCCGAGGCATATGAGTCCTATCTGAAGCTGATGCGGGTCACGCCGCAGGCAAAGAAGCTGGGCATCAAACGGCATGCCGACCAGGTGATCGGCTACGTGCTCGCCAAGCGGAGCGATTCGAGCAACGGGCGCGTGGCGTTGGTCGTCGACACCTACCTCGGCGACAAGCTCCCAACGGACGAAGAGGACCTTCTGATCCCCTCCGCCGCGAAGTAGCTACCCCCGACAAGCGGGCCGCACCGAAGCATCGGTGCGGCCCGCCGCGTGGCAAACTAGGGCCGCCCATGGCCCTGATCGACCTCACCCACCCGCTCTCCCCCGATATGCCGAACATCCCGTACGACCCGGGGTTTTCGCAGACCGCGCACTCCTCGCTGGAACGGGAGGGCTACCGGCTCACCCTCTTCTCGTTGGGCAGCCATTGCGGCACCCATATGGACGCCCCCGCGCATTTCCTGCCGGACGGCCCCACGCTCGACCAAACGCCCTTGGAGCGCCTCGTGGGTCCGGCGCAGCGGCTTGCCATCCCCAAGCAGCCCGGCCAGGAGATCACCCTCGAGGACCTGTCGCCGTTCGAGGGCCTGCTTCACGAGGGCTCCCGCATCGTCGTCGACACCGGGTGGGCCGCCCGTTGGGGCCAGGAGTGCTATTACGGGGACTCCCCCTACCTGGGGCTGGGCGCGGCAAGGCTGCTTGCGGAGCGGCGGGTCGGCCTCCTCGGCATGGACCTTCCCGGCCTCGGCCCAGACCTCGAGGAGGTGCACCATCTGCTCCTTGGCCGCGGAACGGTGCTGGTCGAGAACCTGACGAACCTTTGCGCGCTTCCGCAGACGTTCACCCTCGTCGTGCTGCCGCCGCTCATCCTCGGCGCAGACGGCGCCCCCGTGCGGGCTATCGCCCTTACCCCGTGAAAACGCCGAGCTTTTGCATCCACATCATAGCTACGTGATGTAATATGAATCTGATGGACATCGGCTCGTATTCGGGCGCGATGATTCTTTTTGGAGTTGTTTTATGAAAGGAAGTGTCGACGGGTCCGCCAGAGCGGCGTGCCGGGTCGCCGAGGTTGTAACGCCCACGAACCAGGCGACCGGGGCTGCGCGCCTCCAAAGGGGCGAAGACAAGGCGCTCGCCCACAGTGGGCGAGCCAGGTGACGACTTTCCTGAGACACCGATAGGCTCACCATTGGCGGCGATTCGCAGCGGCGGTCGCCGCCTTTTTTGTGTGCAGAAGCCCGCCGCAAGCCAGGGCCGTGCCCTGACGAGGGGAGCGTGCCAAAATGGGTCCAGACATGGAGAAGGTTCTCTTTCTGGCGCACACGGAGAGCGACGGCAGCCTGGCCAAAGGAGCGCTCGAGGCGTTGAGCGTGGCGGCGGAGACCGCGAAGGCGCTCGGCGCCGACCTCACGGTCGGGTTGGTGGGCGCTCGGGTCGACGCGGCGGCCAACGCGATCGCCGGTTGCGGCGCGGCTCGGTTCCTGGCGGTCGAGGGCGCGGAGTTCGGCGTCGCCCGCTACGCCACGGACGTCGCCGCCGTCGAAGCGATCGCCAAGGCGGCCGAGGCCACCCTGGTGTTCGCCGCCGAGACGTCGCGCTTTGCCCGCTCGCTACCCGGCGCGGCGGTGCGCCTGGGCGGCCGCATCGAGACCCGCGTGACGGCGGTGGATCCGGCGGGCCCGAAGGTGCAGCGATGGTACTACCGCCAGCGCATGGTCGCCACCCTCAGCCGCGAGCAGCGCCCGTGGGTGATCCAGCTGGAGTCCGGCGCTGGACAGGCCTGGGCCGGAGCGGCGGGGGCCGCGACCGTGGAGAAGCTGGACGTCGCGCTTCCTGCCCTGCGGACGAAGGTGGTCGGAACCCAACCCGCCTCGACCGGCGCACAGACCGTGAAGCCGGACGCCGAGTTGCTGTTCGTGGCCGGCGAGGGCTGGACCAAGAAGCACGCCGATGGCCAGACCCATGTGAAGGATGCCGAGGCGCTGAGCATGGACTGCATCACCCGCGCCAAGGCGGGGCCGCTTAGATCCTCAGCCTCGCCGCGCGCAACGCGGTCGCTGATGGTCAAAAGGGCAACACGCATGGCGATGGACTCCTTCGCTGGGCAATGAGACGCGCCAAGGGCATCGAA
>CAZIIS010000063.1:0-15728 GCA_964539295.1 uncultured Fimbriimonadaceae bacterium
GGATGAGGCCACCGTGCGGTTCGAGAGCATCATGCTCGGCATCCGGTTGAACGAAGGGATTTCCACCACAGGGTTGAACTTGCCAAGGAAAGCGGTGGACGAGCTCGTCGCCAAGGGCTGGTTGCAGGCCGATGAGGATCGCGTGAAGCTGACCCCGCTGGGCCGACGCTTCTGCTCGGACGTGGCCATCGAGCTCTCTTGAAAGCAGCGCGGGCGGGTCGTCGACCCGCCCACATTTCACCACGAGGTTAACCGCTACTGCGTCCGGGCGACCTTGATCCGAGTCATGGCGCGTTCGAGTTCGCTCGCCGCCGCTTCGCGCGTGACGCCCGAGACCTCGCCGCGCAGCGCCCTCCGGGCCTCGTCCAGAGCCTTCTGAGCCCGCTCCACGTCGATGTCGGTCGAGCGTTCGGCGCCCTCGGCCAAGACGATCACCTCGTTCTGGCTGACCTCCAGGAAACCGCCGCCAATCCAGACGTGGTTTCGCTGGTCGTCCATGTCCACGTACTCCAAGATCCCGGTCCGTAGGGCGACGATCATCGGTTCGTGGTGCGCCAGCACCCCGAGGTAGCCCTCGTGACCGGGAGCGACCACCGCCGTCACCATGTCCTCGAACACGGTGCGGTCCGGCGCGACTATCGAGAGCTTGAAGGAAGACGCCACATCACACCGCCTGGAGCTTCTTGGCCTTCTCCAGCACGTCGTCCAGACCGCCGCAGAACAGGAACGCCTGCTCCGGCAGGTCGTCCAGGTTGCCGTTCAGCAGCTCCTTGAACGAGCGCACCGTCTCGGCGACCGTCACAAACCGGCCCGGCGTCCCGGTGAACTGCTCGGCCACGAAGTTCGGCTGGCTGAGGAAGCGCTCGATCTTGCGGGCGCGGTTCACCACCGTCCGGTCCTCGTCGCTCAGTTCGTCGATGCCCAGGATCGCGATGATGTCCTGCAGTTCGCGATAGCGCTGCAGAATCTGCTGCACGTCGCGGGCCACTTGGTAGTGCTCCTCGCCGACGATGCGCGGGTCCAGGTTCTTCGAGGTGCTCGAAAGCGGGTCGACGGCCGGGTACAGGCCCTTCGAGGCGATGGACCGCTCGAGGTAGACGTACGCGTCCAGGTGCGAGAAGGTGGTGGCCGGCGCGGGGTCGGTTGGGTCGTCGGCCGGAACGTACACGGCCTGCACCGAGGTAACCGAACCCTTGTTCGTACTCGTGATGCGCTCCTGCAGGTAGCCCATCTCGGTGGCCAACGTGGGCTGGTAACCGACGGCGCTCGGCATACGCCCGAGCAACGCCGACACCTCGGAGCCCGCCTGCACGAACCGAAAGATGTTGTCGATGAAGATCAACACGTCCGAGTTCTCCTCGTCGCGGAAATACTCGGCCATGCTGAGCGCGGTAAGCGCCACGCGGAGGCGCGCTCCCGGCGGCTCGTTCATCTGGCCAAAGACCATCGCGGTCTTGTCGAGAACCCGCTTCTCGACGCCGTCCTTGTCCTTGAACTTGGCCTCCTGCATCTCCAGCCAGAGGTCGTTCCCCTCGCGGGTCCGCTCACCCACGCCGGCGAAGACGGAGACGCCCGAAGCCTCGACGGCGATGTTGCGGATCAGCTCCTGGATGAGAACCGTTTTGCCCAGGCCGGCGCCGCCGAACAGGCCGATCTTGCCGCCCTTGTTGAACGGGCAGAGCAGGTCGACCACCTTCAGGCCGGTCTCGAGCAGTTCGACGCGCACGTTCTGCTCGTCGAATTTGGGCGGAGTTCGGTGAATCGGGTAGTGCTTGGGCGATTCGACCGGGCCGACGTTGTCAATCGGGTGGCCCAGCAGGTTGAACACGCGGCCGAGCGTCTCGGGCCCCACCGGAACGGTGATCGGGCCGCCCGTGTCCACCGCTTCGATCCCGCGCACGAGCCCGTCGGTCGAGTCCAGGGCCACGCAACGCACGGTGTCGTCGCCTAGGTGCTGGGCGACCTCGCACGTCAGATCGATGGACCGGTCCGGGTCCTTGATGGTGATGGCGTTGTTGATCTCTGGAAGCGACCCGGTGGAGAATCGGCAGTCCACCACTGGACCGACGATCTGCACGACTTGACCCACGTTCGGCATGTAGAAACGGAACCTCCGGCCCAAGGGCGCCTAGCCCTAGCGATGGGCATTGTACCTGGCGGTATCACCAGGTCCCTTCCGTGGATTTTCGGTTCAACCGCGGCGTAGCAACAGGCTCGTACGACGTTTCGCCGATGCCCTACAGCTTGGTTTTCAGCAGATCCCGGATCTCCTCCAGCAGAGCCTCCTGCTTCGGCGGTTCCGCCGGGGCCTCCTCGGCCGGCCGCCGCCGCAGCCGGTTCACGGCCTTTACCACGAAGAACATCGCGAACGCGACCACGAGGAAGTTGATGATCGCGTTGACGAACACGCCCCAGTTCAGCGTGACCGCGCCGGCCTTCTGCGCCAGGTCCACCGTGGCGTAGGGCCCGGGCGTCGAGCCCTCCTTCAGGACGGCGAACAGCGAGGAGAAGTCGAGGCCGCCGATCAGCAGCCCGATGGGCGGCATGATGACGTCCTTGACCAACGATGTGACGATGGCGCCGAACGCGGCGCCAATCACGAGGCCGACGGCCAGGTCGACCATGTTCCCCTTGATCGCGAACTCCTTGAACTCCTTGAGCATGGCAACCTCCAAGGGGAGTATACGAAAGGAGTTGCCGCCAGCCAAACGCCTTACACGGTTTCGGCGTTGGGCGCGAGCCCGTACTTGCCCGCCAACCAGCGGCTGTGGCGCTCGAAGATATCGCCCATCGTGCGGATGAACGTGGTCTGGATCAGCAGGGCGTCGGTTCCGGCCACGATGATCGGCACGGGAACCCCGACCGCCACGTCGTGCGAGATGAGCTCCAGGATGCCGATGATCACGCTATTCAGCGGGATCGTGACCAACCAAAGCGTGGCGGCCATCTTGAATCCCTTCCACTGCACCGGCGTCACGTCCTTCAAGGCCTCAAGAAACCGCAACGAGCGCCGATGCGAGCACTCGTGGTACAGCCTACGGTTGGCCCCCCACCAGATCACCTCGTAGGCGATCGTGCTGCAGATCTGGGCGAAGGCCAGCGTGCCAAAAAGCCCCACCCAGGGCGAGCGGAGCAGCAACTGCAGCGCGTAGCCGATCGGCATTCCGAGCATCGAAAACGGACCGGCCAGAAAGAAGACCGCGAACAGCTTGCCTCGGAACGCCTGCGAAAGCTCCTCGGGCTTGTCGCGGATGTCGTCGAAATGCCAGTTGCGGATCGCCTCCCGCGAGGCGTGCAGATCCTCGAGCCCCTTGCGAAGATGGTAAAGCGGGTTCGACAGGTTCCTGACGTGGCCGACCAAACCGACCACCCCATCTCTGATCCGGCGAAGCACCTTCACCTGCTGGCGCCCCCTTCGGCCCGGCCTTCTTGCACAACTTGGGTTCTCGTCCCGGCGTCCTTCGTCCCCATCGATTGCCAACTCATACGTGGAAGGCGCACAACAGGTTACGCCTGCCCTGATTGTAACCGCTCGGCAGGCATGCGCGCGAGGGCCCCTTTGCCGGCGTCAATGAACGTGGCCGACCACGAAGAACAGGATGCAGACCAGCGCCAGCACCCACGCCCCGGGTCGGACCTCCTTCGCCCGGCCCGCCAAGAGCTTCATCAACGGGTAAAGCGCCAGCCCGGTCGTGAGCCCGTTCGCGATGTTGTAGGTGAACACCATCATCACGATCGTCGCGAAGCCCGGTACCACCTCGGTGACGTCGTCGAGGTCCGCGTTCTTGATGGAGCCCAGCATCAGCACGCCGACGACGATGAGCGCCGGCCCGTAGGCGTAGCTGAGGCTCTGGAACGCCCCGAGCAGCGGGATGAAGAAGAGCGAGGCGGCGAACAGCAGCGCCACCACCAGCGCGGCCAGCCCGGTCCGCGCCCCCTCGCGGATTCCGGCCGCGCTCTCGATGTAGGCCCCCGTGGTGCTGGTGCCCAGCACCGGCGCGGCGATGCAGCAGAGCGCGTCCACCATCATCGGCCGCTCAACTTGCGGCAGCCGCCCCTGCTCGTCCAGCAGCTTCGCCGAGGCGCCGAGCCCCATCAGCGTGCCGGTGGTATCGAGGAACGCCATCAGCACCAGCGTGAGCAGCACGGGGAGCATCGCAAGCTGAAGCACCCCAACCACGTCCAGCTTCAGGAAGATCGGCGACAGGTCGTAGTCGCCGGCGAACGGCGTCGCGACCACCGCCGTCGGCGCCTGGCCCAAACCGCAAAGCACCCCGATGGCCGCCGTAACCACGATGCCCAGGAACACGGCCCCCTTCACCCTTCGGCTGAGCAGCACGACCGTGATGAAAAAGCCGAGCGCCGCCAGGGCCACTTTGGGGTCGTGGACGTTGCCGATCTTCACCGGCACGTCCGGGGTGCGCAGGAGCTCCGTCGAACCCGTTTGAAGCAGCGCTCGGAACGGCATGCCCGCTCCGCCGCCGGTCACGATCCCGGTCTCGTATAGGCCGATGAAGCTGAGGAACAGGCCGATGCCTACGGCGAAGCAGTGCTTCATCGTGGACGAGATGGCGTCGCACAACCATTGCCGCAACCCGCAGGCGGTGAGGAGAACGAACGCCACGCCCGACACGAACACCGCGCCCAGGCGCTGCTCCCAACTGATGCCCATCGCCGCCAGGCCGAAGGCGATGAACGCGTTCTCCCCCATGTACGGCGCGACGGCGAACGGCCGGTTCGCGAAGAGCGCCATGAGCAGGCAGCCGATCGCCGCGATCAGGATGGTGGCCACCGTGCTGGGCCCGCGCGGGATACCCGCGAACTCCAGGATCGCCGGGTTCACCACGATGATGTACGCCATGGTGGCGAAGGTGGTCAACCCGCCCAACACCTCGGTGCGGAGGGTGGACCCGCGCTCAGAGATCCTAAAGAAACGGTCGATGCTCATGACAGCCCCCGTTACTTTATGACGCCGAAACGCCCGTGGCGCGTCGCTTAGCGTCTAGACGAGACGAATGCCTGGGCCTTCGCCTTCGTGCTCAGGTCGGGCGGAACGTATGCCTCCAAGGCTCCGTGGCGGGCGCGAACGCGGTTTGCCTCCAGGCGGCACTGGGACGCCAGGTCCAGCGCCTTGTCCAGCACGCGGCCGCACTCCTGCGGCGCGTGGAAGCCCATGCCGTTGCTCGCCCCCACGTAGTCCCAGTACATCTGGGCCCGCCGAACCAGGTCGCGCGACCTCGCCAGCTCCGAATCGGTGGCGCCCAAGCGCATCGCGTCGCCGATCTCCAGATGCGCGGCGGCGATGGCCGACTCGGCGCGCCGCCGCATCTCGGCGGTCGCATCCTGGATGGCGGTCACGCGCTCGCGCACCTCCCGCTCGCTCCACCGGTGGCACACCTGGCACGAGTTCTCGACGTTGTAGAGCGGGCTGCGAACCTGGTGATCGGTGTACTTGATGCCGCCCTCGGCCCGGTACGGCATGTGGCAGTCGGCGCAAGCCACGCCCCGAAACGCGTGAATGCCCTGCTGGTACACCTCGAAGTCTGGGTGGCGCAGCTTGATCATCCTCGCGCCGCTGATGGCGTGCGTCCAGTCGGAGAAGCCGGTCCGCTGGTAGTAGGCGTCGAAGTCGTCGGCCGTGAGCCCCCGGCTCCAGGGGAAGACCAGGTAGTTGCTCGTCTTGTCCCGGAAGTAGTACGACGAGTGGCACTGGGCGCAAACCAGCGAGCGCATCGACTGCTGGTCGGCTCGCGCCACGTCCTTGCCGAGCGAGGAAAACCCCTCCTTCAGCGCCGGCCGCGATATGTGCAGCGCCATCGTCTCGTTGTCGTGGCAGTCGGCGCAGCCGATCGGGTTTCGTATCTCGCCTTTGAGCGCCATAAAGTTGCCGGCATAGAATGCCGCCGGCCCCTCCTTCGCCATCAGCCGCGGCACGTCCGGGCTCTTGCAGGTCCAGCACGTCGCCGGGGTCTTGGAGTCCACTCGCCGGGTCCGGGTCACGTCTTCGATGGCCCAGTAATGCCCGCGCGCCTGGTTGTACTCCTTCGAGAACGAGTAGCCCGCCCAGAGGATGACCAGCGCCGGGCTCTCCGCCAGGTAATCCCGCTTGCTGGAGCCGCCGTACTTGGTGTTCTCGTTCAACTGTTTGGTTGATTCCCAAGACCCATACTCGCGCGGGAACGAGACGCCCCACTTGGCGTTGTCCGCCTCGAAGGCGCTAACAGGCTGCATGAACTGGAGCCGCGCTTGGACGGCCTCGGTGCGCCGCTCGGTGATCGAGCTGGCAAGCATACCGAGCGCGAAGATCCCCACGGCGCAGGCGGCCAACACCGCCCAACCCAGAAGCGTGCCTTTCGGCTGTGGTTCGGTCATCGGTTTGCTCCCTCCGGCGGGACGACGGCGTTGCGGCTGTGCTCACGGCCGTGCGGGACGTCGCGATGGCAATCCGTACACGACCGTGTGAAAGGCGCGTGCATCGGCGTGACGGCCTCCGAGACCACCGCCGCGTGGCACCGCCGGCAGTTCTCCTCGATCACCGCCTTCGACTCGGGGATCGCCTTCAGCACCTGCGGCTCCAACCGAAAGGTGAAAACCGCGCTGTGCCTGGCCCCGTCCTTGGCGTGGAACCAGTACTCGCGCAGGAGGCTGTCGTGCGGCACGTGGCAGTCGTTGCACACCGCGTCCCGCCCGTGGCTGGAGCGCCGCCACGTGGCGTACTCGGGGAACATGATGTGGCAGTTGATGCACGCCTTCGGGTCGTTCGAAAGGTAGCTGCCCGCGTTCGAGATCACCGCGACCCACGCGCCCATGCCCAGGCACGCCCCCGCCGCGCCAAAGCAGGCGAAGCGAAGGCGGGACGGCATGTGGGCCAGGGGCGAAATCCGCAACGACGCCTCCTATCCCAGGATCGCCGCCAGGTCGTTCTCGGCGGTCGTGGTCGGCGCCAGGTTGAACTTCTCAACCAGCACGTTCAGCACGTTCTCCGAGACGAACGCGGGGAGCGTCGGACCGAGCCGGATGTTTCGCAGACCCAGGTGGAGCAGCGTAAGCAGGATCGCCACCGCCTTCTGCTCGTACCACGAGAGCACCAGCGAAAGCGGAAGGTCGTTGAGCCCGCACCCGAACGCCTTCGCCAACTCCGCCGCGACCAGTATCGCCGAGTAGGCGTCGTTGCACTGCCCGACATCCAGCAGCCGCGGCAGGCCGTCCAGCGTGCCGAAATCCAGCTTGTTGAACCGATACTTGCCGCAGGCGAGCGTCAGGATCAGGCAGTCCTTCGGCACGGCCTCGGCGAGCTCCGTGTAGTAGTTGCGGCCGTGCATCGCCCCGTCGCACCCGCCGATCAGGAAGATGCGCCGCAGCTTGCCCGCCTTCACCGCGTCGATCACCTTGCCGGCGTTGGCCAGGATCGCCGCGTGGCCGAAGCCCACGGTGATCGTCTTCTCGGGCGCGTCCTCGGCAAACCCCTCGGCCGCCAGCGCCGCGTCGATTGCCGGCGCGAAGTTGCGGTCGGCGATGTGCCGCACGCCCGGCCAGGCCACGAGCCCCGAGGTGAAGATGCGGTCCTTGTACTCCTCGGCGGGGCGCTGGATGCAGTTCGTGGTCATCAGCACCGCGCCGGGGAAGGCGCGGAACTCCTTGGCCTGCACCTGCCACGCCCCGCCGTAGTTGCCCACCAGGTGTTTGTACGCCTTGAGCTTCGGGTAACCGTGCGCGGGCAGCATCTCGCCGTGGGTGTAGACGTTCACCCCCTTGCCCTCGGTCTGCTTGAGCAGTTCCGCCAGGTCGAGAAGGTCGTGCCCGGAGACGGCGATCGCCTTGCCCTTCACCGGGGTCACGCGCACCGAGGTCGGCACCGGGTCGCCGTATGCGCCCGTGTTGGCGGCATCGAGCAGACCCATCGCCTTGAAGTTCAGTTCGCCCGCCCACAGGCAACGCCGGGTGAGCTCGTCCACCGTGAACGGCCCCTCCGCCGTGGCGCGCAACCCCTCGTGGAAGCCGGCGTACACCGCGTCGTCGTCCCGTCCGAGCACGTGCGCGTGGTGCGCGTAGGCGGCCGCGCCCTTGAGCCCATAAGTGAACAGCTCGAGCAACCCGCCCGCGTCGTTTCCGAGTTCCTTCATGCGCCCGGCGACCGACACGCTTCGGCCGGCCTCGGCCATCGCCTCCACCGAAGCGCCCGGATCAGGAATCGGCCCGCAATCGAGCAGGTCCGGCGCCTCGTGCGCCTTCTTGCACGCCTCCTCGTAGAGCGTGCGCGCCTTCCCGACCAGCCCGACGCCGCGCCCCACGATGAACCGAACCCGCTCGGGGTCGAAGTTCACGTTGGTCACGGTGGTGAAGAGCGCCTCGATGACGAACAGGTCGAGCTCGCGGTCCCTCACGCCCATCTCCCGCGCCCGGTGGGCGTACCGGGAGACCGACTTGGCGACGTGCACGAGCAGGTCCTGAAGCGCCGCGGTGGTCGGGTCCTTGCCGCAGTTGCCGACCTCCACGCATCCGAGCCCTCCCGCGGTTTGTTCGCACTGGAAGCAGAACATGGTACTTCCTCCTACGCGGAAGTAGCGCGATGATATGCATGCATCGTGGGCGTCATGCCGCGATTATCGCTGTGGACCGATCGCTCCGCTACGCCCCGTGGCTAGCGACGCAATATGAGCCTGGGCGGCATGGATGGGTTCGGAAGCCCCTGCCGATGGGCCTCCTCGCCCGCGCGGCTGAAGCTCAGCCGAACTCGCTGAAACTCCAGGTATTCGTCCCAAGATCGGAACGGTTCGTCCGCCGACTGCTTGACGCCCTTAAGGCCCAACTCCTCCAGTTGCGCGCGGTCGTTCACCGCCTGCCGCGTCCATGCCTCGATCTTGCCGGCGGCGGTGAGGGGCCCCGACGCGGGAAGGTATTTGACCGCGCCGGTATAAGCGATGAACGCCACCATTAGCTGCGGCGCCTTGATGCCGTCGTCCGTCTGCGACACGCTGAAGTGGAGCGGCATGTCGCCGAGCCGCGTGTCTGCCGCCATCCCGCACAGCACCGTTTGGGCCCGGTCCGTCCCGTCGCAGCTCGGTTTTCCGCCACGGAACCGCACGGTCGGCAGCACGTACTCCCGCAGGAACCGCGTCATCTGCTGCGCATCCATGCCGTACGCCGCGCGTTCCTCCTTGGTCATCGAATCCAGCACGCACCCGCCGTCCGCGCGCCTGATGCACGCCGAGAGCCGCCTGGCGTACACCGTCAGCGAGTGCTGCCTTCGATACCACCAGACCCCGACCAACGCCAGCAGCACGACCAGACCGGCTACGCCGATGTGCCATCTCTTGAGCTTTCGCATCTCTATGCAATCCCTCTTTCTACGGCTCCGGATCCGACCACCAAGCGGCACGCGTGTAGTTGCCGGGCTTGTGGCGCCTTACGGCGCTTCCGCTCAGCAGGGCCCCGATCCCCAGGTGCGACATCTGGTAGTTCCTCAGCGACGCGCCTGGGTCGGAGCAGTTAACGTCGTAGACCAGGATCGTGTTCTCCCGGAACAGGGCGACTTCGGGCGCGTACGTCACCTCGTCGGTCCACGCCGGCACGATGTTGTTCACGTGGTAGATGTCGGTCAGATGGCAACCGCAGCCGCTCATCCAGATCGCCATCGGCAGGTGATAGTCCCGCTCCAGGATCTGGTACACGCTCGGTGGCGGGGGTTTCTCGTACGGGTTCGAAGCGTCCGCCACGGGAAGGCCCATCTCGCTGGGCTTGCCGTACACGCCTTCTCCGCCGTAGTCCTGTTGGTACAGTTTCACCGCCGTCCAGATCTGCCGGACGTTGCTAAGGCTGACCGTTTCCTTGGCGGCTCGCTTGGCACGGCTGAACGCCGGGAAGCATAGCCCCGCCAACACGCCGATGATGGCGATGCACACCATCACCTCGATCAACGTAAAGGCACGACGCTTCATCGTCCACCTCGCTTTTCCGCGGAAGCGCCTGGCGCTTACGCATGCCGCGCTTCAGTTGGCCTGAATTGCGCAATCCAAAGCACGCATATGGCCAATTGTACATCCTATACGCTAGCTTTTGTTGGAACATCGCATTTCGCGATGGGGTTTCACCCTATCCGTCGCCCTTCTTGTTGCCCTTGACGCGGTTGTTCAAGAGCTTCCCGCCGGCGCACGACGTGTCCACGTTGATGCCGTAACCCAGGTTCGAGGTGCATTCGTTCTCCTCCACGACCCAGTCCTTGACCAGCCCCTTCGCGCCCGTGGCCATGATGTGGATGCCGTCCCCCTCGTTGAACCGGCTGAAGTTGCGCACCACCTCCACCCCGGCCACGTCGTCGACCGGCAGGTCGCCCGCCGTCCCCGCCCACAGGCGGATGCCGTCACGGTGGTTGTTGGTCACCACGTTGCCGCCGATGACCGCCTGGCCGGCGCCGGGCTCCAGCGCGATGCCGTCCGTGAAGCAGTTGGTGCAGATGTTGCCCCAGATGCGCAGCCCCTTCACCGCCAGGTACGCCTTGATCCCCTGGCCCTCAATGCCGCGTCCGCTGCCGTCCGCCACGGTGTCGCGCACCACGTTGTTCACCACCTCGACGTCGTGCGACCCCCAACTGATGTGGATGCCGGTGGAGTGCGCCCGCAGGACCACGTTCCGGGCGATGGTCACCCGGTTGCTGTTCGGGCCCAGGTTGATGCCGCGTGAGATGAGCGCGTCCTCGATCCGGTTGTCCGCCACGTAGACGTCGGCGCAACTGAACAGCATGATGCCGGTGTTGCGCGCCCGCCGAATGAGGTTGTTCGTCACGCGGTGGCGGCGCGTGGTGATCGGCGGGTTGCTGCGCCAATCGGCCGGCTCCACCGGCGAGGAGATCATCACGCCGTGGTAGCCGTAGACGCCGCCGCAATCGTCGATCACGCAGCCGTCGATCAGCCCGTCCGTGGTACCGGCGTGGTAGCGCAGGCCGTCGGCCATCGTGTTCATCACCCGGATGCGCTGCGCGATCGGCCGGGCCGCGCCCACGAACAGCACGCCGCCGTCCTTGACGTTCTTCCGCTTGTCCCGGTTGCCGTCCACCGTCAGCTCGAACAGGCCGATGTCGTGCGCGCCCTCCACGTTGGAGATGGCCGCGCCGCTCAACGTGCGGTCGCCCACGCGCCGCACGATGCTCTTTTCCATGCCCGCGCCGACCAGATGCACGCCGGAGCGCAGCAGCACGGGCGCCGAAACCGGGTAGACGCCGGCCGGAAGGTACAGCACCCCGCCCGAGGGCAGCGCGTCGATCGCCTTCTGGAGCGCCTTCGTGTCGTCCGTTTTTCCGTCGCCCAGCACGCCCGAGGTGCGGGCGTTGGCCAGGGGTCGGCCCTCCCACTGCGCGTCGCCGCGAAGCACGGCCTCGCCCACCTTCGCCGCATCGTACAGGTTCTGGACGCCCGCCAGGATCACGGTTTCGTCCACGGTTGGGGTTTGGTTCGCAAAGAACCGCGCGCCGGTGGCCACCACGGTGGCGGGCGCCGCCAGGATGAGCGCCGCCGCGAGGGTCAGCGCGATCGACCAGCTTTTCGGCAGAGGTTTGAGTTTCATGATGCCCACGGCTCCTAGAGCGAAGGCTGCGGCGACGACCACGCCCGCCGTTTTCTGGCTGCGCAGCGCCGGGGAAAAGGTCGGGAAGAACCGGGTCACCGCGACGAAGCCAAGCCCGCACAGCGCCAGCCAGGAACCGGCCAGCGACGTGCGGCCCGCGTCGCGGTAGAGCAGTCGCAGCACGCCGCACGCCAAACCGATCCCGACGAGCGCGGCGGCGCATCGGCCGGCCATCTCGCCGGGTGTGAACAACTGGATGTGAAGCGTGCCGTAGATGGCCACCGGAAGCAGGCCGAACAGGTAGGGATGCAGGCGGCCAAGGTCGAGTTTCATCGCCCCTCGGCGTCCCACAGCGACGCGAACATGCGGTCCCAGCGCTCCAGCAGGATCTCCTCGCCGTAGCGCTCCTCGACGGCCGCCATTCCTCGGCGGCCGGCCTCGGCGCGGGCCGACTCGTCGGCGGCCAGCCGCCGAAGCGCGCCGAGCCAATCCGCCCCCGTCTCGCACGCCAGGTCGAGCCCCGCCGCCTCCATCTCGCGCCGGTAGGCGGGCGTGGCCGAAGCGACCACCGGAACGCCCATCCGCCAGAAGAGCAGCAGCTTGTTGGGCGCCTTCCCGCGTTCGAACGGGCTGTCTAGCGGCAGCGGGATCACGGCGAGGTCGCACTCCGTGGCCACGCGCGAAAGCGTCTCCGCATCCCACTGCTCCATGGTGAACTCCACGTCGCCCAGCGCCTCGCGCGCCAACCGGACCGTCGGGCGCTTGCCCAGCCGGCCCAACGCGGCGGCGTACTCGAGGTCGGTGACCAGGTGGACCACCAGCTTGGTCTCGCGCGAAAGCGTACGCAGCACGTCGCGGATCACGCCCAGGGTGCGCACGTTGCCGCCCAGCCCCTCCCATACGATGTGCAGGGCCTCTCCTCGGGCATAGTCCTGCTTCACCCTTTTTATGACGCCGGTGTGGAACGCCTCCATCACCACCACGTTCGAACAGAAGGGCAGGATCGACCGACGCTGCTCCTCGGTGGAGGTGAGCACCGCATCCGCCCGGCCGCACATGCGCCGAAGCGTGGCGGTGTAGTTGGGCTCCCAGTGCGAGTGCTGTCGGCTGAGGAACTTCGCCGTGCCGCGCAGCAGGCTCTTCGCGTTGCGGTGCGGGATGGCGAAGTACGGATTCTCAAAGATGAAGACCAGCTTCGTCTCGGGGCTTGCGCGCCGCCAGGCGGTGAGGTCCGCCATCTGCGACAGCACCACCACGTCGAGCGGCTCGGGCCGGCCGACAAGCCGGTACTCCACGCCTCGCCGCTTGGCGTAGTGGCAGAAGAGCCGAGCGTCCGTCGGGTAGGCGCAATCCCGGCTGACCGGGACGTACCCCACGCGCTTGCCCGCCAGCGGGCCCACGCTAGATCCGGAGGGACTCGACGAAGGCGTCACACACATAGTCGACGATCTCCTCGGTCAGGTCCAACCCGGATGGAAGGTTGATGGCGTAGGGGCTGATGGCGTAGGCGACCGTGTTCCGAGCCTTGGCCGCCTCGGCCTGCTGCCGCCCCGCGTACGCGGGGATGCCGCTGAGCGGGAAGAAGAACGGCCGGGTGTCGATGTGCTTCTCGGTAAGGCGTTCCATCACCACCACTTTGTCCGGGCCGACGCCCTCGCTCCAGACCGGGGAGACCATCCAATAGGTGTTGAGCGTGTTCGAGGGTTCGGCGTTCAGCGCGACGCCCTCCAAGCCGCCCAATCGGTCGCGATACCAGCCGAAGATCTGCCGTTTCTTGGCCACCAGTTCGTCGATCCGCTCCAACTGCGCCAGCCCCAGCGCGGCCTGCATGGAGCTCATCTTGTACTTGTAGGCCACCTCGGCGTTGAAGAAGAAGCGGTCGCCCGGCTTGCGGCCGTGGTCGCGGAGGAAGAGCGCGCGGCGGTAGATCTCCTCGTCGTCGGTGAGCAGCATGCCGCCCTCGCCGGTGGTGAGGATTTTGGAGCCGTGGAAGCTGAAGACGCCCACATGGCCGATGCTGCCGGCCTTGGCGCCGTGGTACTCCGCTCCGGCCGCCTCGGCGGCGTCCTCGATGACCATGATCCCGTGACGCGCGGCGATCTCGCGGATTCGATCGTAGTCGGCCATCGAACCGTACAGGTCGACCGGGATGACCGCCTTCGTGCGCGGGGTGATGCACGCCTCGAACGACTCGGGCGACAGGCACCAGGTGGCCCGATCCACGTCGGCGAAGACCGTTTCCGCCCCCACGTAGGTGACCGGCGCGGCGGAGGCGATCCAGGTGATCTCGGGCACGATCACCTCGTCGCCGGGGCCGACGCCCGCGGCCAACAACGCCAGGTGAATGGCGGAGGTGCAGGAGGGTAGCGCGATGGCGTGCGAAACGCCCTCATAGGCCGCAAACGCTTTCTCGAACCGATCGTTGAAGACGTTCGCGTTGGCGTACCAGGCGTGGGTCACCGCGTCGGTGACGTAGTCGATCTCCTTCTGGGTAATCCAAGGACCGGACACGAACACCCGGTCAGGCTTGACGGCATGTTTCATGGTCTCTTCCGCCGTCGAGGCGCGTGCTCAGGCGCGCGTCCGGATGGCTCTTGCCGGATTCCCAACCACCACGGTGCGATCGGGCACGTCGTGCGTTACGACCGCCCCGGCTCCGACGATCGCGGCCTCTCCGATTCTAACACGCGGGAGCACGGACGCGCCAGTACCGACCATGGCGCACGCGCCCACGGTCACCAACCCGGCCAGGTGCGCGCCCGGCGCGATGTGCACGCCGTCGTCCAGCTGGCACTCGTGGTCGACCGTGGCGCCGGTGTTCACGATGCACTGCCGGCCCAGCGACGCTTCCACGCAGAGCGCCGCCTGCGCCAACACCTGGCAGCCCTCGCCCAACTTCGCGCTGGGCGCGACGAACGCCCTCGGGTGGACCGCGACGCCGGGCGTCAGCCCGTGCGCGGCCAGGTAGTCGTGCAACTCCAGGCGGTCGGGGCCGCGCTCCCCGCCTATCGCCACCAGGAACTCGCACGGCGCCCCGCCGCGCTCGGCGAGCCAGCGCTCGAACCCCTCCCGCCCACACAGGATCGGCACGCCGGGCAGAGGCGAAGGCAGGCTGGGGTCGGCGTCGAAGACGGCCACGATGCGACGCGATGTGCCGACGGCGTCGGCCAACACCTTGGCGTGGCCCTTGCCGCCCCAGAGGATCAGGTCCATGCGCTAATGGTAGCGCGTCACCACAACCCGCCGCACAGAAGCTCGGCCAACCAGCTTCCGACGGCGATGCCTATCGATATGAGGAGGTACGTTCGCCAACGCTCGACCATGGGGCCTCAAGCGGTTTGTTCCACACCTAGAGGGACACGATCCGCCCGTTTTCCAGCGTGGCTTTGCCGTTCTGGGCCAAGGTTTCGCCCGCCGCATGCACCCGCGCCAGGTCCACGCGCAGGTGGCGCGCCACCACCTTTGGGTCGAGAAAGACTGCCCAAGGAAGCACGCGGCCCAGGAGTTCCGCAAACGCGTCGTCCGGCTTCATTGCGCGCGCCTTCGCCACCGCCTCCGGGTAGGCGGCGGGAACCCAGGCGTGCGCCATGTCGTCCTCCCCCTCCTCCGCCGGGAACGCCTTGGCGAGTAGCAGCCGCGACTCCAGTTCGTCCACGGCCCGCAGGTACGCCGCGCGGTTCTCCTTCCCGGTCGGGAAGCCCGCGCGCGCCCGCAGCTCCTTCGTGCTCAGCACCGTCTCCCCGTCGGCGTAGGCCTGGGCCACGCGCCGCGCCTCCAGCGAAAGCTCGCCCGCCCGGTACACCGCCTCGAGGTCGCGCCGCTCCATCAGCGCCCCGAGCAGGCAGGGTAGCGCCTCCCACGACACCCAGGTCGGCTTGCGCGCCACCACCGAGCCGTAGAACGCCGCCTGCGCCTTTCCCAGCGCCCACCGCCAGCAATAGACGCGCCCCGACGGGCTGTCCCAGGAGGACGACGTCTTGGCGTCCGGGTCGCCGGCGTGGGCATGGAACAGGTTGGGGAACTCGCTCGACGCGGGGTAGAGCGTGCACACCCCCACCTGGTCGATGAAGGCGCGCGCGGCCTCGGGGTCGGGCACGTTCCCGTCCGGGACCTGCCGCCACAGAAGACGGCGCTTCTCCAAAAGGCGTTCGGTAGACATGTCTCTACAT
>CAZIIS010000064.1:0-15468 GCA_964539295.1 uncultured Fimbriimonadaceae bacterium
ATCGCGCCCGATTTGGACCAGGTTTCGGCGAACGGCGTCTTGGCGAACGCCGGGCCGCGCTTGGTCCAGTGGACCAGGTCCTTCGAGGTCGCCACGCATAGCCGCGCGCACTTGCGGTCCCACGCCGTGTAGGTGAGCACCACCGTGCCGTCGGGCGCCTCCACCAGCCGCGGGTCCTCGCATCCGCCTGGCGTCTCATAGGCCTTGGCGGCGTCGTTGCCCGGGAAAAGCACCGGCGCGGGGCGCTTGACGAAGCGCACGCCGTCCTCGCTCGTGGCCAAGCCAAGCCGCGAGGTGTGCATGCCGATCCCCTCACCCGAGTCGTCCTCGGCCCGGTACAGCAGGCAGACCTTGCCGCCGCGGACGATCGCCGCGGGGTTGAACGCGTGGGCGCTCTCCCAGCGCACCGGTCCGCCCGTCATCGGGCAGTCGAAGGTCGAGGCCGCGTCCGCCGTCAACACCGGTCGGGCGCTGCCGCGTTCGAACGCCCCCAAGGTCCAGTCGTTCTCCATCACGAACTCGCTCCAAAGCTCCTCGAAGCTCTTGCCGGTCATGCGCGGGAACGAGCCGGCGGTGTACCGCGTCTGCCTGAGCTCCGCGTTCAGCTTCGGCACGAGGTTCTTGCGCGTTCGGCGCTGCGCCCAGTCCAGAAAACGGGCCACCTCGCCGTACCCGTTCTGGTAGCGGCTCCTGCCCGCCTGGATCGGGATCATCCGCGCGCCCGGCTCGAACCGGAAGTAGCGCACGTAGTCGGCGATCCCCTCGACCAGCCAAGAAGGGTCGTACTGCGGATACGACTGCACCACGTGGGTGAGCTCGTGGATCACCATTCCCCAGTCGTCGGGGTGCTCGCGGGTCCAGTCGGCCGAGATGGCGATGTGATTGCCGCCGGTCCCGGCGACGCCGTCCATCTTCTCAAAGGAGAGCGTCACGTTGCGCGGAGGCACGTAGCCATCCGAGGCGAGCCACTTGCACAGGACCGGGTACCAGCGCTCCGTGAGCGCCTTGGCCTTCGCTGCCCATTCCCGCGCTTCGGGCGCCTGGCAGTCGACCGTAACGGTGAACGCGGGCGTGGATGGGCGCTGGAGCAGGCACAGCGCCAAGGCGAGCGAAGCGACCATGACAGTTGCCGGATTCTACACCCGCGTCAGCCGTCCAGGCCCTGTTCCCACTCGAACTCGGCGACCCGGGGGTGCAACACCATGTCCCGCGGCGAAAGCGGTCGGCAGAGCGAGATGCCGGCCAGGCTTCGGCACCGCGAGAGCGCCACGTAGAGCTGCCCGTGGGCGAAGGCGTGCCGGTCGAAGTCGATGTTCACGCGATCGAACGTCAGCCCCTGCGATTTGTGCACGGTGACCGCCCAGGCCAGCTTGAGCGGGATCTGCGTGAAGGTACCGACCACGCGCCGGGTGATCCGCTTGGCCGAGGCGTCCCAGTCGTAGGCGCACTTTTCCCACGTCACCGGCGACACCGCCACGTCCTCGCCGTCCTCCAGCGTCACGGTCACCTCGCCGTCGATCACGGACTTCACCGTCCCCAGCGTGCCGTTCACCCACTGGCGGCCGTTGCGCACGAACATCACCTGCGCGCCGGGCTTGAGCGTGAGGTGCGGGTCGGTCGGAAACTCGGTCCCGAACTCCTGCGTCACGTTCGCCAGGTAGTTACGGTGCGTTCCGCCGAGCGCCGCCAGACGGGTCTGGTTGATGGTGCTGGCCCGGATGTTGGTGGCGGTGAGCGTGATGACCGCGCCGTCGCGGAGCGGCTGCCCCACCCGCTCATTGATCAGTTCCAGCGGACTCGGGTCGCCCCGCCGGATAGCGTTGAGCGCCTCCAGGAACTCGGGGTCGCCCTCCTGCCGGTAGACGGTCTGCAGTTCGAAGCTGCGCAGTCGCGCCCTAGCGAACACCTCGGCGTCGAAGAAGAACGGGCTTCGGTAGCGGTCGCGGATCATTGCCTCCTCCGCCCCGCGCGTCACCACCGGCTCCAGTTGCCAAAGGTCGCCGAAGAAGACGCACAGCTTGCCGCCGAACGGCTCTTCGCAGCCGGTGTTCAGCCGAAGCGACCAATCGATGGCGTCCATCAGGTCGGCGCGCACCATCGAGATCTCGTCGATGATCAGCACCTGCATCGCCTTGATGAGCCGCGACTTGGGCGAGCCCTTGCGGAACAGCGTGACGTCCTCGTCCTTGTCGATGAGCGGCCCGGGCCGGAGTCGGAAGAAGCTGTGGACCGTCTGCCCGCCCACGTTGATCGCCGCGATGCCGGTTGGCGCCACCACCACGTGCGCCAGCGAAAGCTGCGACGCCAGGTAGCGCAAAAGCGTGGACTTGCCCGTGCCGGCCTTCCCCGTCACGAAGAGGCACTGGCCCATCGGCAGGGCCGACGGTAGCCACTCCACCACCTGAAGCTGGTCTTTTCCAAGCTCAGGCGCGGTCTCCGGCACGATCTCGGCGTAACGCTCGATGGGTGAACTCATCCCCGTGGATTGGCAGACTACCAGAACGCAAAGACGGGCCGATGCCCAGAGCATCGACCCGCCGCATCGATCCAAAACGTGGCGCGGCTGAAAGGATTCGAACCTTCGACTTCTTGCTCCGGAGGCAAGCGCTCTATCCACTGAGCTACAGCCGCAGACAAAGAAGATCGTACCCGATCCTCTGCCCCCGCTTGGGCATGCCGAACGGGCGCGCGCCCGCCCAAAAACGGCGGTCAGGGCGCGCTGAACGCGCGCCCTGCGAACCTCACCCCCCTAGGGGCTGGTCGCCCCGGGTTGCGCCCTTGGCGTGCCGGCCGGGCTTTGAGTCTGCTGGGCCGCGCCGGTGGGGATCCCCTCGGTTACGGCCTTGGCCGCGTCCGAATCGGCCTTCGGTTTGTCGGTCCGAGCCCCGGAGCACCCGGCCTGCAGAAGCAGGAACGAAGCCAACGCCAATGCGAATGCCAACTTCATCGATCTCATCGTTACTCCTTCGGCCACATCAGTTCGACGCAACGCCGGCCTTCCGGCTGATTGGGACAGACCGAGGCGTCGTTGTGATAGAACTGAACGTTCGTCATCGACCTCGCGCTTCCGTCGACCGTCGCCACGGTGACGCGACCGTTCTTATACCGACCGCGCCCGCCGTCGGCGTCGGTGGTGTTCCCACCGAACGGTGGCGGCCGCATCATGTAGCAGTCTTTCTCGCCACCGTTCCACACCGGCGCCGAGCCCGCGATCAGCGGGTGTGAGATTGCCCAGTCAGGATAGGAGCCGACGCAGAGCCCGATCTGCCCTCCCGTGAACTGCGTCAGCGCGCATTCGAAGAGGTTGGCCTCCAGCAACAGCGCCGTGTTGGCCGGGCGCGCGATCTGCGAAGAGCCCAGGCTGGGCGTGGACCCGCCCTGAGCGTTGTTGTAGATCACGTTGCCCCACCAAGCCGGCCTCGAACCGTCGATCGCCCAGCCGAAGATGCCGTCGAAGGCGACGTTGTTCATGTTGACCGCGGTGGCCATCGCCCCGCTCGGGTGACCCACGAAATAGTCCACCGACATGTCTGCGCGACCGCCCACGTAGACGCCGCGCGGCACGACGCCAAGTTGTTGGTAGTAATACGACCAGGAGTTGGCGTTCTGAATCCCGGCGCCCGGACTCGTGTAGATGTCGTAGTTTTTGGTGTAAGGCCAGACCGTGGAGATCCACGCCTGTCCCTCGCGCCCAGCCGGACCGCCGTTATGGTAGGCGAGCGCGAAGTCGTCGTCGTTGTCGCCGGCGTACATCAGGTGACCCAACGCCGTTTGCTTGATGTTGGAGAGCGCGGTGGTCTTCTTCGCGGCCTCTTTGGCCTGCGCGAACACCGGGAAGAGGATTGCGGCCAAGATCGCAATGATTGCGATCACGACCAGAAGCTCGATGAGAGTAAACGCCTTGCGGTTCATGCTATCACCTACTTATCCAAGCTGCTTCCACCAACGGCTCGCGGGTAACTAGGTTCACTTTCCAGTCGAGTTAACCCTTGAACGCAGTATAGCGCCGATTTTTGGTCTATTCACTAGACCCCAGACCGCAACACGGCCCGCCTGGGACGCGAACCTCTCGGCGCGTTTCGGGGTCTAATCATCACGTGAAGCGCATCTGGATGCCGCTGCTGCTCCTCTTGGCCGGGGCGATCGCCCGGGCCGACGACGAGACCGTCACCGCCCGCACCGTGATGGCCGCGGCGATGCAGGACCTGGCCACCAACACCTCCCTCTCCGTCGTCCTCGTCGGAACGGAGACCGTGGACGAACAGGTGACCACGTTCGGCAGCGTCACCTCGCTCAAGGTCGACCTGATCGGCGAACAACCCGTTCTGCTGCTCGAATCGCAAAGCACGATCGGGGGAGTCCTGACGCAGCGCATCGTGGGAGATGGCGCCCACCTGTGGGATTTCAAGGTTGCCCCGAACACCTACTCCTGCGCCACCTACGGTTCGGTGGACTACGCCCAGCCCGCCAACTACCGGCAGAAGTTGATGCAGCTCTTCTCGCTGCGCGCCGTCGGCGCGAACAAGTTCGTGGCGAAGCTGTTGACCGAAGCCTACGGCAGCGGCCCAACCGGCCTTTCCGCCCTTGCCACGCGGTGGACGCCATGGCTGTCGACCGCCGCCGTCACGATGGCCGACCGCAACGTGGTGTGCGACGTCCTCACCCCCGAGCCCGCGCGGCTGACCTACGTCATCGCGGAACCGGATGAGAACTCGACCTCGCTCTACCGGCTCGCCGGAGCCGCCTTTGAGCGCCGGATCGTGCAGGGTTCGAAGGTCAAGATCGTGCGATGGCAGGTCGCCATCGTTCCGGGGAAGCTGGCGGCCGGAACCGACTTCGGCTTCATCCCGCCGCGAAACGCCCGCAACATCGCCAACGGGTACTTCGGCGAGTAGGCGCGGGCCTATCCCCGTGGCATCGATGGCACGATGGCCACAATAGGGGGTGCCCCGACGGGCACGGTCTATGGAGCCGCCGCCGTCTTCCACCGCAACCGCAACCGCCGAGGCGCCCAACTCGACGCCCCAGGAAAGGCCCGCCTACGTCGTCTGGGCGCTGGCTTGGCCCGCGGTAGCGCTCAACTCCCTTCAGGTCGTCAACAACCTGCTGGACTCGGTCTTCATCGGCTCCCTTGAGGTCGCGGCGCTCACGGCGCTGGGCGGCTCCACCAACGTCGTTTTCCTGCTCTTCAACATCGCCGCCGCCGTGGGCGTCGCCAGCACGGCCCTGGTGAGCCGCGCCTACGGCGCCGGAGATCGCAGGCAGTTCATCGAGGCGAACCGCCAATGCCTGAGCCTTTCCTTGGTCGGCGGGTTGGTGGTCGCCCTGTTCGGCTCTGCCATCGCCCCGTTCGCCGCACGGCTCTTCTTGCCCGCCTCCGACCACCGCGCGATCGTGCTGATGGGCCAGTACCTTGGCATCTACTGCCTCGGCCTTCCGGCGATGTTCATCATCCAGTCGCTTGCGGGCGCCCTGCGCGGCATCGGCGACACGAAGAGCCCGATGGTGATCAGCGGGATCCAGATCGTCCTGCACATCGCGCTGAACCTGCTGCTCATCTTCCCGACCCGGCATGTCGAGATCCCCGCGGCCGTGTTCGGACGCCCCTACGAGCTTCTGGTCCCGGGCGCCGACCTGGCGCTCCGTGGCGCGGGGATGGCGTTGGCCGGCAGCGCGTGGGTATCCGCCATCCTCTACGCGCTCTGGTCGTCGCGTACGCCGCTCGGGCGCGCCTGGGGCCATCTCCTGCCCAAGTGGTCGTGGGTGGTACGCATCGTAAGGATCGCCGCCCCAGCCAGCCTGATGTCCGTGGTGCGGGTCACCTCCCTCATGGCGTTCATGCTGGTCCTGCGGGAGGTGCCCAACGGCTCGCTCGCCATCGGTTCCATCCGCGTGTCGTTCGCCATCGAATCGATCGCCTTCATGCCGGCCTTCGGCCTGGCGATCGCCGCCACCACCATCGTCGGCCAGAGCTTGGGCATGAAGCGCCCCGACCGGGCCGAGCGCCTGGGTTGGTTGGCCTCCCACCATGCGGGCGTCGTGAGCGCCGTGGTCTCGATCCCCCTCTTCATCTGGGCGTTGCCCGCCGCCAACCTGGTCCTGCCCAACAAACCCGAGGTCGCCCTGATCGTGGCGCACTACCTGCAGTACGTCTGTGCGACCGAGGTGCTCTTCGGCTACGGAATGGTGCTGACCGGCGCCATTCAGGGGGCCGGCGACACGGTGCGCCCCTTCTGGATCACCACGCTCAGCATGTGGGGGCTTCGCGCCCCGCTCTCCGTGTTCCTCGCACTCGCCTCCGGCGCCACATTCCTCGGCATGCTCGTGCCGTTCGGCTTCCGGATGGGCGCAGACGGCTGCTGGCTCTCCATGTCCATCACCCAGGCCGTCGCGGCCATCATGGCGATGGTGGTCTTCAAGCAGGGGAAGTGGAAGCAGCAGAAGGTCTGAACGCCGGGGCGCCGAGCACCGCCGCCGCCACCCGCGCCGCCCGCGCGACCTCGCGCACGTCGTGCACGCGGATCACCCGCGCGCCGCTGGCCTGCGCCAACAGGTGCACCGCCAACGTGCCCTCCAGCCGCTGGTCCACCGGCGCGGAGTCCATCAGCGCCCCGATGAACGCCTTGCGGCTGGCGCCGAGCAGCACCGGATAGCCCGTCTCCACCAGCACGTCCAGGTTGCGCAGCAGCGCCAGGTTGTGCTCCAGGCTCTTGCCGAACCCGATCCCGGGGTCGATCCAGATCCGCTCGCGCGCCACGCCCTGCTCCTCGACCTCGCGCGCCCGGCCCAGCAGGAAGTCGCGCACCTCGGCCACCACGTCCCGGTAGCAGGGCTGCGCCTGCATCGTTCCCGGCTCGCCCTGCATGTGCATGAGGCACACCGAGCAGCCCGCCTCCGCACAGACCTCGGCCATCCCTTCCTGACGAAGCGCCCACACGTCGTTGATGACGCACGCCCCCGCCCGAAGCGCCTGCCGCGCAACCTCGGGCCGGTACGTATCCACGGAAACCGGAACCCCCTTCTCGACCAGCGCGGCGACCACCGGAACGACCCGCCGCAGCTCCTCCTCTTCCGAGGCCGCCTCCGACCCCGGGCGCGTGCTCACCCCGCCCACGTCCACCAGGTCCGCGCCCTGCGAAAGCAGTTCGAGCCCGTGCGCGATCGCGCGCTCGGGCTCGAAGAACCGCCCGCCGTCGCTGAAGCTGTCCGGCGTGACGTTGAGGATCCCCATCACCGCCGGCCTGCCAACGGGGAGTGGGAAGTAGGCCATCAGCTCATCTTCTCGAGTCCGAATCGGTCGTGCAGCAGTTGCACGGCCCGCCTGAGCTCGGACTCCGGTATCAGGCAACTGATCGAGAAATCGCTGTCGCTGATCTGCAACACCGGGATCTGGGCATCCGTGAGTGTGCGCAGCACGTCGTAGAAGACGCCGGGCTGCTGCATGTACTCGTGCCCCACCAGCGACACCATCGTGCACGCCTCGTTCACGTTCACCTTGATGGTGTGGATGTCGCCGAGCGGCGCCAGCAGGTTGCGCTGAGTCTCGGCCACCCGGCTCGGTTTGCCCCCGAACTGCACGAAGAAGACCGCGCGCTCCGGCTCGCCCACCGGCATCACCAGGCTGTCGAAAAGCTCCGTCATCAGCGGGTACTGCTCGCGCGGAACGGCGAAGCCGATCCCCGACGGGCTCATGTTGATCATGTGGAGGTTCACCCCGTACCGCGCCAGCATCTCGTAGATGCGCGCCTCGAGCAGCGGCCGCTGCTCGTCCGAAGCCTCCCGCATATCGAACGTGAGATTCACCAGCTTGCCCGCGTGGGTGACGCCCGTGACCCGCCGGCCGGGCAGGTCGCGGTTCGGCACGATCTCCGTGCCCGGCGCCTCGCTGAAGGTGCTCTTCACCCAAAGCGGGATGCCAAATCGCATGGCGATCTCCGCCGCGCGCGGATGCAGCACCTTCGCGCCGAGGTGCGCGATCTCCGCCACCTCGTTGTAGGTGACCGAGCGAAGCGTCGGCGCCTCCGTCACGAAGTCCGGGTCGGCGGTCTTCATGCCGTCCACGTCGGTGAAGACCTCCACCGCCTCGGCGTGCAGCGCCGCGCCGACCGCCGCCGCCGTGGTGTCCGAGCCGCCGCGCCCGAGCGTCGTCAACTCCGCGCCCGGCATGCCGCCCTCCACCCACACGCCCTGGAAGCCGCAGACCACCGGGATGTTCCCTTTCTTCAAACAGCCGAGCAGCGCCACCGGCTTGATGCCCAGGATGCGCGCGCTGCCGTACACGCCGTCGGTTCGAATGCCCGCCTGGCCGCCCCGGAACGCCTGCGCCGAGTGGCCGAGCGTCTTGAGCGTGTGCGCGAAGATGACCGCCGACAGGATCTCGCCGCAGGCCATCATCATGTCGAGTTCGCGCGGGTCTGGCTCGACCGCCGCATCCACCTCCCGCAGCAGCGAGACCAGGGTGTCGGTCGCATACGGAGCGCCCTTCCGCCCGATCGCGCTCACCACGACCACCGGCGAATAGCCCTGCTCCTTGGCCGAGATCACCCGCAGCGCCGCCGTGATGCGGTTCTCCTGCGTGGCGACGCTCGTGCCGCCGAACTTCATCACCTTGATCTTCACTGGGCGCCTCCCATGAACCGGCCGCGAATCCGCTCGGCGAGTTCCTCGCCGGCCGCAACCTCGGTGACCATCAGCAACCGGTCGTGCATGTCGCCCAGATGGTCGATGCGCGCCCCGCTGCCGATCGCCTCGGCCACGATGCTCGCAATGAGCCCCTCTTCGTCGCGCATGTTCACCGCATCGACCAACACGATGCAGCGGTCGCTCTTGATGGAGAAGGTCACCCCCAGCTGCTGGAGCGACTTGCGCACCGTCTCCGCCGTCCCCTCCGGCGCCATGAAGGTCGCCCCGGACTGCGTGAACTTCAGAAAGTCGATGCTGACGCCCGCTTTGCGAATGGCGTCCAGGACGCGCAGGCGCCCGTCCATCACCGGTTCGCCCAGACGGGAGACGTGCACCCGCACGTAGCCGCGGCGAATCTCGACGTTGCTTATCCCGCGCCGCTTTTCGAATTCGGTTTCCGCCGTGGCTCGGTGCTCAAGCCCGACATGGGGACGGCCGCCCGCGGTCTCCTCGACGGGGAGGTCCGGCATATCTTGACCAGGGTTCGACATGTTGCGTGCTCCGACGCCGCATCGCCCTTGCGCGGCCCGTTAACCGAAGTCGTTATACCGCGCCAAAATCCGCTCCGCTAAGGACCCGCGGCGCGGGGCATCCGCTCGCCTGGCAGCAACGTGTAAAGCACGCCCTTCGGCCGGCCGCTTGACGTGGTGAACGTCTGCGCCACGACCAACCGCCCCCGCATCGCCGCATCGGCCATCAGCAACCTCCACTTCAGGTTGAGGTCGCGCGCCATGAAGGCGCGGTCCTCCGGCGTCAGCCCCTCGGGCGACGGCCCCCCGAGCCCCGCGTCGTGCGCCCACCGCGCCGCGATCCCCGGCCTTTGCGGCGACTCCCACGGCACGATCAGGTTCACGTAGACGTGGCTGAAGCCCAGCCCGAGCAGGCTGTCCGCGAAGGCGTCCCCGTCGTTCAGCGTTTCGTAGGGGATGAGCTTCGAGTGCCCGGGGTTGGCCCAGAAGTACGGTTTGTCCAATAAGTAGCCGAAAACCTCCTCATATAGAGCGACCCTCGTCAGGTCCGGTCGGTCGTTGATCGCCTGGCTCGCCTCGTAGAAGCCGATCCCCGCCGCCTGGTAATCCTCCCGGCTCACCCGCCCGAACGCCACCTTCATCTGGTCGTCGAACTGCGTGACCTTGAGCAGCAAGAAGCTGTAGCCCGCCTGCACGGCCACCGCCGCGGCGAGCACGGGCCCGAGCCGCAGCCGCGACACCCCCGCGCCGGCCAGAGCCGCCAACGGCACGGCCACCACCGTCAGGTAGCGGCTCTGCTGGCTCAGGAAGAACCACATCAACAACAGGACGCCGACCGCGCCCATCACCGCCCGCTCGCGCGCGCCCATCCGCCCCGACGCCGCCCAGAACGCCCCCGCGACCAGCACCGCGAAGCCGATCGCGCCGGTCGGAAAGCCCATCCCCTGGTCCTGCCCCGGGTTCACGTACCGCCCCGGTTGGTACGCCAGCCCGAGCACCGCGTGCCCGATCTGCGCCACGTCGCGCCCGTGCTCCGTGCGCCCCACCCCGAAGCTCTGCTGCTCGTTCTGGTAGATGGAGGCCCGCCACGCGTCCCAATCGCGCCCGCCGAGCACGCTCGAGAAGAACGGAAAGACCGGGTTGCCGGTGTAGACCGCCGTCTTCACATACCACGGCGCGGCCAGCGCCAGGGCCAACGCGAGCGCCGCCAACGCCGGACGTATCCCGGCCTTCACCTGCCTGCGCGCGGCCAGGCCGACCAGGCACACCACGCCGACGGCAAAGACGACCTGCAGCCCGGTGTACTTGCTCCCCGCCGCAAAACCGAGCATCGCCCCGGCCAGCAGAAACGCCTGCCGCCGCCGCTCCGAGTCGGCCAGCGCACAGGCCGCGTAGATCGTGCCCAACCCTGCGTAGAGCCCGTGGGCGGCGTCAATGTAGGCCGTGCCGCTCTCCCAGATCGCCACAGGCACGCCGGCGAAAGCCAGCGCCGACCACCAGCCGGCCTTCTCCCCGTAAAGCCTTCGGCCGAGGCCGAACAATGCAACCATGCCCAGCAAAAGGTATACGAAACAAAACGCCTTCGCGCCCGACTGCCCCCCGTAGGCAAGGCCAAGCGTGAAAAGGCTGTCGACCGTCGCCGGGAAGTTGCTCTGGTGGATCCCCTGCACGAACCGCACGGCGCCGCTCTCCAGGAACAGCTTGGGAACGGCCAGATGGTAGGCCAGGCTGTCCCAGTCCGCGGTCGTACTCGGCGCAAGGACCGCCACAAGCGCCGTCAGCGCCAACAGCCCGAGCGCGGCCGGAAACAGCATCGCGGCGCCCCTCGGCAACGCGAAGCGGAAAACCGAGAGCCGACTGCGTAAGCCCCCAACCGCGATGGCGGCCACGGGCAAGCCGAGCGTGACGAACCGCGCCGAGCCCAGCGACCCCGGAACGAGTCCCACCAGGAAGGTGGCAAGGCCGAGCGTCCCCAGCCCAAGCAGGCCGCATATGCCGATCCGCTCCGCGGGGTCGAGCTCCTCCGTCCAGCGGCGCAACCACCCGGCGGCGCCAAGGGTGATCGCGGAAGCCACGATCAACGTGAGGAGCAGGCCTAGCATGGCCGGAGTATACGTCCGCGGCCGACGCCTCCGCCCAGTGGTACTCTTCCCAACCTGAGACGCTACCTTCGCATCTATAAGGCGTTTTTCGTCAGCTCGCTCCAGCGGGAGCTAGAGTTTCGTGTAAACTTTTTTGCGAAAATTGCACAGAACCTGATCTGGGTGCTCTTCTTCGTGCTCGTTGTGCTGGTGCTGTACGCCAACGCCGAAAGCGTGGCGGGCTGGAACCGAGGCGAGGCGTTCGTGCTTGCCTCCACCTGCTTCGTCCTGGGCTCGGTGATGTCCGCCTTCTTCATGTCGGTGGCCGAGATCCCCAGCCAAGTCCGCCTGGGCACGCTGGACACGGTGATTGCCAAGCCGGTGGACACCCAGTTCTGGGTGTCGATGCGCCGGTTCAACTTCGACCAACTCGGCTCGCTGATCGCCGGCGCCGGGATGCTGGTGTACGGCGTGCTGACCTCGGGCTCGCAACCAAGCCTGGCCCAGTGGGCCGCCTACCTGGCGCTCGCGGTCGCCGCGACCCTCCTCTACTACTCGCTCAACCTGGCGATGATGACGCTCGGGATCTGGTTGGTCAAGGTCGATAACCTTTGGGTGCTCGGCGAGACCGCCATGCAGGTGGCGAGGTTCCCACTCGATATTTACAATACTTTCTTGCAAAAGCTGCTCATTTTCTACATCCCCCTTGGTTTCCTCGCCACCGTCCCGGCACGGCAGTTGACGAAGGGGCTCGACCTACCGATGGTCGGGCTGGGTCTGTTCTGGTCGCTTCTCTCCCTGGCCTTCGCGCGCTGGTTCTGGCGGTTCGCCCTGCGCCACTACTCTAGCGCCAGCTCCTAGAAGTCGTAGCTGTTCGACGCGCCGATCGCCTGGCCGCGCTGGCCGGTTCCGAACGGCGTCGCGAACGGGAACGCCTTCAGCCGCAGGTACAGCCCGAACTGGCGGCCCGAGCGGAAGCCGACCGCGTTGTCCACCATCTCGAACACGACCTCCGCGCAGTGCAGGTCGTAGACCAGCGAGTAGTGCTGTGCGTCAAGCTGCTCGGTGTAGCCGTTGTAGTCCCACAGCATCGACGCGGTCACCTTGCCGGTGCGGAACCCCTGCACGCATAGGCTGCCACCCGCCCACTGGCAGCGGCGGCCGTCGTACCGCGCCGCGGCCGTGTAGCGCGTGGAGCCCTGCCGCCAATCGAAGTCAAAGCGCAACTGCCCCCACACGTTCGAAAAGGTGTCGTAGTTCGCCTGCGTCCGGAAGCGCAGGTCCTTGCCGGGCGTCCACTCGCTGCGCAGGAAGACCTGTTGCCAAGGCGGTTCGCCCTGGTCCGCCTGTAGCAGGTCGTAGCCGGTCTGCGCCGAGAGCGTCAGCGCGCGGCTCACCCGCGACGTCACGTCGAACGCCAACGCGTCGTTGCGCGCCGTTCGGTCGACCGCCAAGGGCGTGTAGCCCTGCGGCCGCACGTACCGATAGGTGAGGTTCGCCATCGAGTCTCGCCCCAAGGCCAGCCCATAGGCGGCGTCCATGCTCCCCACGAACTGCGCCGTGTCGTCGCTGTACACGCCTTGCACGAACCGTCCGCCGTAGCGCAGGCCGCTCCCCCCGCGCCCCCGTCCCTCCTTGCGCAGGCTCAGGTCGAGCCCGAGCTTGGAGATCGTCCCATCGCCGGTCGGGTCTGCGAGCTCGCCCCACGAGAGCTCCCCCTGGAAGGGCAGCGCCCGCGCCGCCTTGCCTTCGCCGAACAGCTTGCGCGCGTCGGTCCTTACCGTCAGGTAGGGCGTCCGGTCGCTGGCGCCATAGAAGCCGCTCGCCTGTTCCCCCACCGGAACGCTGCGCTGGTAGAGCAACTCCGCCGAGAACGACCGGAACTCCTGCCGCCCCAAGAAGCGCAGGTCCACCCGCTCCGAGGTGCTGGACTCGCCCAGCGATGGCACGCTCTCGTTGCGGGTCAGGTTTGCGTCCACCTGCGTGCTCAGGCGCGGGGTCCACCGGTGCTGGTCGGTAACGGATATGGTCTGGTTCGCGGACCGATAGTTGGTCGTATCGCTCTGCACCCGCGTGTAGCCCAATCGCGTCGAGCCGTTTTGCCACGGCGTGGCGTACTGCGCTCGCGTGTTGAGCAGCTTGGTGTCCGGCGCCGTCAAGTAGTTGTCGCGCTGGAAGGAGCCGTCCAGGATCAGGTCGCCCCCCAACAGCCGCTGCTTGTGCCGGGCGTTGAGCAGAAGCGTGTCTGTGCTGCCCACCAGGCCGTACACGCTCAGCACCCCGGCCATCGACCGGTTGCCGTAGTTCAGGTCTTGTCCAAGCCCCGCCCCGAGCTTGCTATACAGATCCACGTGGGTGTCCACGAAGCTCTCTCCCCTCAGCGGCGTGCTGATGCGCGTCTTCGCGTAGTAGCCCTCGTCCGGCGACTGCCCGAACTCCGGGATGTACCGCTCGCCGTTCTCCAGCAACGGCACCGTGACGACCGGAACCCGAAGCAGGGTCTGCCCGAGCACGCGCAACCTCGCCATGCGCAACACCGCGCGCTTCCCTGGCTTGACGTTGGTCGACTCGGCGTCGATCTGGAAGTGTGGGTGGTCCTCCTGGTTGCAGCTGGTGAAGCTCCCGCCGTGGGTGTCGAAGTTCTCTGTCTTGCCCTCGCCGCGTTGGCCGCGGAAGAAGACGTCCTCGGCCGTACGGCCGCCGGTTCGCCCGGGCAAGATCTTCGCCCGCCCGTTCTCAAACCGAAACGTCTCGTTTCGCAGGTCGACCGTCACGACGTCGCCGCGCACCTGCTCGGTCTTCCCCTCCAGCCGGCCGTGGCCTTCGGCGGTGAAGACCCGCGTGGCGGTATCGCCCACCACCCGGTCGCCCATGATGTCGTAGCCGGCGAAGGTGATGTGCACATCCCCCTCCGCCTCCAGCCGCGTGCCCTGTTGGATGCACCGCGCCGCGCTCTTCACCTCCAGGCGGTTCTCGGCGTTGTCCTTCGGCGCGGGGAGCGCGCCCCCGGCCTCCGTTGGCGCCACCTGCTCGCCGCCGATGGCCCAGGCCGAGGCGGCCAAGAGGACGAGGCCCACGCCCAGGGCCCTCACTCGGTCCTCCGCATCACCAGGAAGCCGATCGCCAGCACAATCAGGTTCGGCAGCCACGCGGCCAGGACCGGGGGCGCCCAACCGTTCCGCCCCAGGATCTCGGTGGAGATCACCTGCGCGTTATAGTAGAAGATCACCAGGCCAAGGCTTAACAAAACGCCCACGAACGGCCCGGCCTTCGACAACCAGATCGCCAGCAACGCCCCGGTCAGCGCGAACACCAGGCACGAAAACGGCAGGCTGTACTTCACGTGCAGAGCCACCTGCAGTTGCGTGGTGTCCTGGTGCGCCTCGGCGTTGCGTCGGATCGCCCGCGCCAGGTCGCCGATCGTCTCTTGGTCCGGCTGAGGCGGGGTGAAGAGCTCCGAAACGCGGATCGGCTCGTTGATCACCAGGTCCTTGCTCGGATACGCCGCGAACATATCCAGCCCGCGAAGCATCCGCAGGTACGGGCGTCGCATCCGCCACACCCCGTCCTGGTAGACGCCGCTGTCGGCGGTGTAGATCCAGACCTCGCCGGTGCGCGGACGCTCCATCGCCACGATGTCGGTCAGCAGCACCTGCCCCGGCACGCCCCGCTCCACCGTGCCGATGCTCACGGTGTAGCGGTCCAGCTTGCGCATCACGTTCGACTGGAACTTGGGCGCCGACGAGAAGAAGATGAACTCCTGCAGCAACCGCTGGTAGGCGCGCGCCGCCGGCGGCGCCACCTTCTCCACCACCAGGAAGTTGCCCACCGCCACCAGCGCCCCGGCCAGCGCCACCGGCAGCAGGATCCGCTTCACCGAGACCCCGGCCGCCCGCATCGCCGTCACCTCGCTTTCGCGCGCCAGGCGCGAAAGCGCCAGCGCCGAGGCCAACGCCATGCCAGTCGGCAATGTGAAACTCAGCCAGTGAGGAAACTTGAACATAACAAGCTGAAACACGGCCACAAACGGCACATGGCTCAGCTCGAAGTTCTTGAAAACGGCGATGAACTCGTTGGCAATGAACAGCAGCCCGATCACCACCGAGCCCATGAGAAAGGGCACGGTCAGTTCCTTCAGCACGTAGCGGTCAAGCCGCTTCATGCCTTCTCCGCCTTGCTGAGCGCCGCGACGCACGCCCGCACGATGAACCCCGCGCCAAAGACCATCAAAGCCA
>CAZIIS010000065.1:0-15362 GCA_964539295.1 uncultured Fimbriimonadaceae bacterium
ATCGCCGGATGCGGGGGGATCGAAGGCAACTCGGCGTTTGAGAGCAATGCCTTGGCGGCTTTGGTGGCATCGGGGTCAGCTTCGCGCAGGCGGGTTTTGGTGCCCGAATTGTCTGGCAACCCGGCATGGTGGCCCAAGACGCACATCGCGAACGGCCCGAGGTTGTCGGTGGCGGCGGCGCTGGGGTCGCTGTGCGGGGCCTTGGTTGCCGGGGTCCCCTTGTAGCACGCCTGAAGGTAGCGCTGAAAAGCGGGCGAGGCTTTGCCGGCGTCGTGGACCAGTCCCAAAAGGCGGCCGATCGGCCCGGCGCCGAACTTCGCCGCGAAGCGCGATGCGTTCTCGGCGACCCCGTTCAGATGGTCCGACAGCAGGTGAAAGCGGTCGGAGCCGGAAGGGGGCGTATGGGCGTACAGCAAAGCGCCCTGCTCGACCGAGCGTTCGTTTCTACCTGAATTTCCTATCATGTGCGTTAATATCTCCCTGGGCGGTGGCCCGGTCGTGAGCACGGCTGCCGTATCGGCAATGCATGGCTAGGCTATGCCGCGCGACTAGCCCGGCCATCCACTCCCCCTAGCCCCATATGCGTTTGCAACCACACCCCTTTTGCGATCAAGACGTTACGGTAACAGAAAACGGTGCGTCCGTTGCCTGTGTTCACGTGGTGATGCTCCTCCTTTTTTGGAAGCCCCGAGGAGGCCTCCCAGACCCGACCAACTCACGTTCTGTCGCCATCGACAGCGCGTTACCCGGCCGGCGATCAGACGGAAAGGCTCTCGATGCGGCGGGCCCAGGCGATGCAGTCGCCAGGGTCCCGAAACAAGACCGCAGGCTTTTCATGACAGGCAAGGAACCGGATATACGAGAATTCCTCGTACGGAACGTCAGAAAGCGAGCCCCTCCACCCAGCCCGCCGGTTGTTTGCCCCAGGTCACGGTGGTTCTCCCAGCGGCTTCAGAGCCTCACGCAAGCGTCTGACATGCCCAGGCAACGGCGGCCGCGGTTGTGGCCATACGGAGTGCTGTGGAATGCGCCGGCCGTTGCACCGGCGACCCGTGTGAACTCTCCCATACACGCCATCATATCACCAAAGGCGGCGGTATAGGCCCGAAGTGGGGAGCAAAAGACAGATCAACGCCCTGCCTCCGAAGAGGAAGCAGGGCGGGCGGGGTTACTGCTGCTGGCCCTGTTGGAGGCGCTTTTCGAGCTCCTCGAGTTGGGCTTCGACCGAGTCGGCGGGGGCCTGGGCGGGGGTGGCGGCCTGCGGGGCCTGGCCGATGCCGAGCTTCTCCTCGAGCTTCTTGAGCTCGTCCTCGGCGGCGTAGTCCATCGCCTGGTCCTCCATGGCCATCATCTTGCCCTGGACGCTGCCGGCGAGCATCTCGGAGCGAGCGGCGGCCTCGGCCTGCTTGTCCTGGATGCGCTCCTTGGCGGCGGCGAAGGAACCCTCGAACTCGTTCTCGAAGGTCAGCCCCTCCAGCGCCTTGCTGATGGATGTCTGAATCTGCGCCTGCTTCCACTGAGCCTTCATCGCGAGGGCTTCGGCGGTCTTGCGGCGGACGTCCTGCTCCTGGCGCTTGATGGCGCCCTTGACGGTCTCGACGGTCTCCAGCGCCTGGGCGAGGGTGGTCTTCAGGGTCTCCAGCGTGGTGTCGTTGGCGGCCTTCTCCCGCAGGAACTGGCGAGCTAACTCGCGGTTGCCTTGCTGCAGCGCCATGGTCGCTTGGCCCTCTAGCTGCGTCGACTTGCGCGTGGCCTCGTCGAGCATCTGCTGAAGCCGGTTCTTCTGCGTGATCGCCTGGACCGCTTTCTCGCGGTTGCTGATCAGGGCCTGCTGCATGTCCCGTCGGGCCTGGTCGAGCATGAGCTCGGGGTCCTCGAGCTTGTCCATCCCCCTGTTGAAAAGGGCTTTGAGCCAGCGGAAGAAGCGCTTCATCGATGCCTCGTAAACCCGGTGCGCCGGGGTTCAAGGATTATACCGGAGCCTAAGCCGCCAGGTTTCACATAGCGGCCTTGGCTCCGGCTGCCTCAGACGAATAGGTCGCGCTGGTCGGTCTGGCGGATGGTCTGCAGCCGCTCGGCCAGTTGGCGCTTTTGGGGCCCTTCGGGCATCTTTGCCAGTTCGGCCTCGATGAGCGCCTGGCCGGCCGCGCGGGTTTCGGGCGTGGCGTAGTCGGTCAGGTACTCCTGAAGAGTGGTCATCGCGTTGGGCGTGCAGCAGTTCTGGATGAAGCCGGGAATGGCGTACTCCATGAACTTCTCGCCGGTGCGACCAAGCCGGTAGCAGGCGGTGCAGAAGCTGGGGATGTAGCCGTTTTCGGCCAGGTTCCGGGTGACCGAGTCGAGCGAGCGGATGTCGCCGAGCACGAACTGCTCCTTGTCCTTCACCTGCGTTTCCGAGTGGAGCTCCTCGGTGTAGCCGCCGATCTCGAGCCGAGAACCGGCGTCGATCTGGGACACCCCAAAGGCGAGCACCTTGTTCCGCAACTCGGGGTTCTCGCGGGCGGTGAGGATCATGCCGGTGTAGGGCACGGCGAGCCGCAGGATGGCCACCAGGCGCATGAAGTCATGGTCGGAAACCAGGCTGAGTTCGTCCATCGAGAGGCCGCTGGCCGGCTGGATGCGTGGGAAGCTGATCGTGTGCGGCCCGACGCCGTAGCGTTCCTGAAGGAAGCGCGCGTGCGAGACCAGGCCCATCACCTCGAAGCGCCAGTCGTGCAACCCAACGAGGGCGCCGATGCCGACGTCGTCGATGCCGCCCTCCTGGGCGCGGCTCAGGCCGTCCAGTCGCCACAGGTAATCGCCCTTGCGCGTGCCCTGCGGGTGGTACTTCTTGTACGCCTCTTTGTTGTAGGTTTCCTGGAAAATCTGATACGTACCGATGCCCGCGGACTTCACGACCCGGTAGCCCTCGACGTCGAGCGGAGCGGCGTTGATGTTCACGCGGCGGATGGCCCCTCGACCAACCTTGACCGAGTAGACCTGTCGCGCGCACTCGGCGATGTACTCGGCTCCGTAGGCCGGGTGCTCGCCAAAGACCAGGATCAGCCGCTTGTGGCCGGAGTTCTCCAGGGCCTCGACCTCGCTCCTCAGCTCTTCGGGGGTGAGCGTCCGGCGGATCTGCGACGTGTTGCTCCTGCGGAAACCGCAGTAGCGGCAATCGTTGATGCACTTGTTGCCGATGTACAGCGGAGCAAACAAGACGATGCGGTTGCCATAGATGCGGCGCTTGAGTTCGCGCGCGGCCTCGAACATCTCCTCGACCAGTTCGAGGTCGTCGGCGACGAGGAGGGCGGCCGTCTCTTCGAGGGTGAGCGCCCGCTTTTCGAGGCTCTTCGCGATGACCTCGCGCACGCGCGCTCGGTCGGGAGCGGTCTGCAGGAGACCTTGGATTCGCGCGTCGTCGATGAAGTCGACGGCGTTCCGGCTCATTTCGTTGTTCGTCATCGTCGTTTCGTCCAGTCTGTAGCTCGGCGGCCTTTGTTGGGGGAGTCGCCCCGCCCCTTGCCTGCCGTGCGGCCGATCGCCGCCAGGTGCGACGCCAGGTCCGTCAGGGCCCCGTCGGCGCCGACATCAATGCAAGCTTTGTCGGGATAAATTGCATATTGTTCTCGAAACCGGGCGGGGGTGACGTTCGGCATCACCACGTTTGCGCCGCGCGAGAGCGCCAGCCGGTGACCTTGCGATGGGTTCAGCGTGGCGAGCGCGGTCGTGCTTGGGATGTTGGCGTACGGACATACGAGCCGCGTGAGCGCCAACACCTTGTACGTCATCAGTTCCGAGTTCGGCGTCTGGCCGGGCCGGTCAAGCCACCGCTTTGGGTCGAGCCGCCCGAACGGGGTGTCGGGGTGGGGGATGAACGGCCCCACGCCGATCATGTCCAGGTTCAGCGTTTCGAACAGGAGGATATCGCCGGCCAGGTCGTCGACGCTTTGGCCGGGAATCCCGATCATCACGCCGCTGCCAACCTCATAACCCAGGCGGCCCAGCTCGCGCAGGAGGTCCAGGCGGCTGAAGACGGAGCCGGGGTGGATGCTCGCGAATAGCTTCGGATTGCTGGTCTCGAACCGAAGCAGATAGCGGTCGGCGCCGGCCTCCCGCCAGAGCCGCAACTCCTCGGGCGCTCGTTCGCCCACGCTCAACGTGATGGCGAGCTTCGTCTCGCGTCGGATGCGACGAACCAGACCGGCCAACCAGGATGGGTCAAGCTCAGGGTCTTCGCCCGATTGGAGCACCACGGCGCCAAAACCGTTGCGCTCGGCCTCGCGCACCGAAGCCATCACGTCGTCCGCCGTCATCCGGTACCGGCGAAGCTTCGTGTTGGGCTGTCGCAACCCGCAGTAGGCGCACTGCCTGCCGCAGACGTTGGAGAACTCGATCAAGCCGCGAAGATGCACCTCGTCGCCCACGCATTCGCGACGCCTTTGGTCGGCAAGCCTCCAAAGCGCCTCGAGTCGTTCGGGGTTCTCCTCATGTAGCCAGGCGAGAATGTGTTCCCGGCCTATGGGCGGAGTTGGCATTGAATCCTAAACAAAACGGTACCCGCAGGACCGCCGTCGGCGCACGGACCACGCCGGACCGAAGGGGCGAGCCCCGGCGTGGGGCTCGCCCAAACGGCTCTAGCGCTGGTAGGTCGGCCGAGCCTTGTAGGTCGTGTGCAGCAAGTGATGAGACTTCTCGCCAAGCGGCTTTCCAAGGAACTCCTTGTAGAGCTGCTGCACGTGGGGGTTCTGGTGGGAGCGGCGGAGCGCATGCTCGCGGTCGTCCTGGTAGATCCCTTGCGCGCGCTTGTTGCGGAAGTCGTCGGTCACGCCGTACGGCTGGCCGCCGCCGCCCACGCATCCGCCCGGGCAGGCCATGACCTCGATCATGTGGTAGGGTGGCTCCTCGCCGGCCTCCTTCGCCTCGCGCACCTTGTCGAGAACGGTCTCGACGTTGCCCATGCCGTGGGCGACGGCGATGCGGATCTTCGTGCCGCCGACGTCGACCTCGCTCTCCTTGACTCCCTTGAGCCCCCGGATGTCCTTGAACTCGATCTCCTCCAGTTCCTTGCCGGTGACCAGGAAGTAGGCCGAGCGGAGGGCGGCCTCCATGACGCCGCCGGACACGCCGAAGATCGTGGCGGCTCCGGTGTAGTCGCCCAGCATCAGGTCGGGCTCGGCGTCCGGGAGGCCGGGGAAGTCGATCCCCGACTGCTTGATCATGCGCGCAAGTTCGCGCGTGGTCAGCGAGACGTCGACGTCCTGGTAGCCCGAGACGTACATCTCCTTGCCGCGGCGCACCTCGTACTTCTTCGCGGTGCACGGCATGATGGAGATCACGCGCATCTTGGCGGGGTCGATGCCCATCTTCTGCGCATAGTAGGTCTTGGACAGGGCGCCCACCATCTCGTGCGGCGACTTGCAGGTGGAGAAGTGCTCGATCATGTCGCTGTGGTACTTCTCCATGAAGTCCACCCAGGCCGGGCAGCAACTCGTGATGATCGGCAGTTCGCCCTTCGCGTGCAGCAAGCGCTCGACGAACTCGGAGCCCTCCTCCATGATGGTGAGGTCGGCGCCGAAGTTGGTGTCGAACACGCTGTCGAAGCCCATGTACCGCAGGACGGAGTAGAGCTTGCCGGTCAGGTTGGCGCCGGGGGCGTAGCCGAACGCCTCGCCGACGGCGACGCGCACCGCGGGGGCCATTTGCACGACGCAGTGCAGGTCGGGGTCCCGGATCATGTCCCAGACCTTCTCCGTCTCGTCGTACTCGAAGATGGCGCCGGTCGGGCAGTGCGCAGAGCACTGTCCGCACGAGATGCACGGCGATTCGGAGAGCGAGATGTCGCCCGCCGGCGCCACGCGGGTCTCGAAGCCGCGCTCAAGGAACGACAGCGCCCAGACGTTTTGGATCTCCTGGCAGACCGTCAGGCAGCGGCCGCACAGGATGCACTTGCGCGGGTCGAGCACGATCGTCTTGGTCGAGTCGTCGGGCTCGGCGTCGGGAACGACCGACGGCAGTTGCTGGGTGCGGATGCCGAAGTCGGCGGCCAGCTTCTGCAGTTCGCAGGTGCCGTTGCGCCCGCAGGTCAAGCACTCGTTCGGGTGCTTGCTGAGGATCATCTTCACCACGTCGCGTCGCATCGCCACGACCTCGGGGTCGTGAGTGGTGATCTCCATGCCCTCGGCGAGCGGCGTGCAGCAGGCGCGCGGCATCTTGGGCGAGCCGGCGATCTTGACGATGCAGATGCCGCAGGACGCGGTCGGCGGGAGGTCGGGGTGCTTGCAGAGCGTGGGAATGCGCAGGTTCACCCTGGCGGCGGCGTCGAGGATGGTTGTGCCCGGCTCGACAGCGACCTCGATCCCGTTGATCTTGGCGTGCACCATGTTATCGGAGGTGGTCTTCTTCGGTTTGTTCTTGGTATCGACGGTCATCGCTTCAGGCTCCCTGGGCTCGCGCAAGCGCCTCGCGGTACTCGTTGTCGAAGTAGCGCATGGACGACATGACGGGGTTCGGTGCAGACTGCCCGAGGCCGCAAAGCGAAGCGGCCTTCATGGTGCGGCATATCCGGCGTAGGTGGTCCATGTCCTGCGGGACGCCTTTCCCGTCGGCCAGGCGTTCGAGGATGAGCAGCATCTGCTTGCCGCCGATCCGGCACGGCGCACATTTGCCGCAGGACTCCTCGACGCAGAAGCCCAGGTAGAACTTCACGATGTCGACGATGCTGTCGCCGTCGTCCATGACGATCATGCCGCCCGAGCCGACGATGGACCCGACCTGAGCCAGGTGCTCGTAAGTGACGGGGGTGTCGAATAGCTCAGCGGGGATCAGGCCTCCGGAGGGGCCGCCGGTCTGAACCGCCTTGATCGTTTTGCCGTCCAGCCCTCCGCCGCCGATACCGAACACGATGTCGCGAAGCGGCGTGCCCATCGGGATCTCGACCAGGCCGGGGTGCTGGACCTTGCCGGTAAGGGCAAAGACCTTGGTGCCGGTCGACTTGCCGAGGCCGATGCCGGTGAACCACTTGGAGCCCTTCTCGACGATCGGGGCGACGTTGGCCAGGGTCTCGACGTTGTTGATGACGGTGGGCATGCCCCATAGGCCCTTGGCCGCCGGGAACGGCGGGCGCGGGGACGGGGTGCCTCGCTTTCCTTCGACCGAGGCGATCAGCGCGGTCTCCTCGCCGCACACGAAGGCGCCGGCCCCAAGCCGGACCTCGAGGTCGAAGCTGAAGTCGCTTCCCAGGCTGCCCTTGCCGAGAAGGCCGGAGCGCTTGCACTGGCGAATGGCGTTCTCGATCCGCTCGATGGCGAGCGGGTACTCGGCGCGGACATAGAAGAACCCCTGCGTGGCGCCGACGGCGTAACCGGCGAGCATCATGCCCTCGATGACCGAGAACGGGTCGCTCTCCAACACGCCGCGGTCCATGTAGGCGCCGGGGTCGCCCTCGTCGCCGTTGCAGATCACGTAGTGCTGCTCGGCCTCGTTCTTGCGGCAGATGTCCCACTTGACGCCGGTGGGGAAGCCTGCGCCGCCGCGGCCGCGGAGGCCGGCCGCCTTGATCTCGTCGATCACGCCTTGCGGCGTCATCTCGAACAGCGCCTTCTTCAGGGCCTGGAAGCCGTTGACGCCGATGTAATCGTTCAGGTCCTCCGGGTCGATTAGGCCGAAGTTCCGGGTGACGATGCGGTACTGCTTCACCACGCCGTCCTTCGTCTTTTCGGGCTTGTCGGCGTCGTGGCAGTTGACGAAGTTCTCGGCCTCCTCGACCACGAGGCGCTTCACGACGCGCTTGAACATCACGTGCGAGTCGAGGATGAGCTCGGCCGTTTCCGGGGTGACGTTCCCATAGATGGTGCGCGGGGCGCCGGCGACGTTCACCTCGACAAGCGGCTCGGCGAAGTCCAAACCCATGCAGCCGGCTTTGAGCAGCGAGACGTTGAGTTCGCGCTCCTGGATGCCTTCGAGAAGCTTCTGATAGACGGCTTCGGAGCCTGCGGCGAGGCCGCCGGTGCTCATGCCGATACGGATGTAGTCGCCCTGCTCTGCCCGCCGCTGGTCGCGGATGCCGTCAAGGTCGTCTTTCTGAATGCGGGCCATTGTTTACGCTCCCTCCGAAGCCTCGCACTGCGCGAGGATCTTGTCCACATCGTGCGGCGCGGTCTTGCTGTGGACCTCGCCATCCACCACGACGACCGGGGCCATGCCGCAGCAGCCGACGCAGCGGACCGTCTGAAGGCAGTACTTGCCGTCGGCGGTGGGCTGGTCGACGTCGACGCCTAGTCGCTTTTTGAACGCCTCCATCACCTGGGGCGTGCCCTTCAGGTAGCAGGCCGTCCCCATGCAAGCGGAGATAACGTGGCGCGCGGGGGGCTCCAAGGAGAAGTAGTTGTAGAAAGTCAGCACCTCGTAGATGCGCGCCAACGGCACGCGCATCTGCTTGGCGAGCTCCAAGGCGATCGCGCGGGGTACGTACCCGTGGCGCCCTTGGATCTCATGAAGCACCATTATTAAAGCTCCGCGCTTGTTTCGCCACTTCTTGACGGCGAGCGAAACGTCGGCGGCCAGGTTAGTTTCAGTCATAGTTGGCGGTCTCCGCACTGAGTGGGGGCGAACCCTGAGGGGCCGCCCCCGAATCGTTGCTGGACGGTGCGATCGTCACGCAAGGCCGAGCCCGGACGGGTCGGGTCGGAACGACTGCAGCTCCTTCATGTAATTTGCACGCTCGTAGGCGAGCGGATCGCCGATGTGCTGCTGGCTCATGCTACCGCGCATCTGCTCGATCGACTCGTATTCATGCTCCTCCATCCACCGGGTGAGGTCGGTAAGGATCTCGCGGAACCTGCCGGCCCCTCGGCGGAGGATGTTTGAGGTGAGGGTGGCGACGTTTGCTCCCGCCATGATCGACTTCAGCACATCCAGGTGGCTGTGCACGCCGCTCGACACGGCCAGGTCCACCGGGACGCGGCCGTACAGGATGGCGATCCAGTGAAGCGGAAGGCGCATCTCCTGGGGAGCGCTGAGCACGAGGCTCGGCTTCACGGCCATCTCGTCGAGGTCGAAGTCGGGCTCGTAGAAGCGGTTGAACAACACGAGCGCGTCGGCGCCCACGTCGGCAAGCTGCTTGGCCATGTTGGCCGTCGAACTGAAGTAGGGGCCGAGTTTGACCGCGATCGGGATCTTGGTTTCGGCCTTGACCGCCTTCACGACGTCGATGTAGCGGCGCTCGATGTCGGCGCCCGACGTGTTCGGGTCCGTGGGGATGTAGTAGATGTTAAGCTCGATGCCGTCGGCCCCAGCGCTCTCCATCTCCTTGGCGTAATCGGTCCAGCCTCCGGTCGAAAGACCGTTGAGGCTGGCGATCACGGGGATGCTGAGGTTCCTCTTGGCTTCGCCTATAAGCTTCAGGTAATCCCCCGGGCCCGCGTTGTAGTCCTTGGGCTCGGGGAAGTAGCTGAGGGCCTCGGCATAGCTCTCGGCGCCATAGTCGAGATAGTGCGCCATGGAGGCGCTTTCGTGGATGATCTGCTCCTCAAAGAGCGAGAACATGACGATGGCAGCGGCGCCACCGTCCTCCATCTTCTTCATGCCGTCCAGGTCCTTCGACAACGGTGATGCCGAAGCGACCAATGGACTCTTTAGTTTCAGGCCCATATAGGCGGTGTCGAGGTTCATCAACTAGCCTCCTGGAGTGCTGGCCAACCGCTCGTAGATAGCCCAGCGGTCGGCAACGTCCTTCTTGGCCAACTCGAGCAGCTCGGCAGCAGCCTGCGGGTTGCTGCGCTGTAGCATCTTATACCTTGCTTCGGAGTAGACGTAGTCTTCGAGCGCCACGGTTGGCCTGCGAGAGTCAAGGCTGAACGGATTCTTGCCCGCTTCGGCCAAGGCCGGGTTGTAGCGGTAGAGCGGCCAGTAGCCCGCCTCGACGGCGGTCTTCTGCTGGCTGAGGCCCTTGCGCATGTCGATGCCGTGGGCGATGCAGTGCGCGTAGGCGATGATGAGCGACGGTCCTTCGAAGGCTTCGGCTTCGGTGAACGCCTTGATCGCGTGGGCGTCGTTGGCGCCGATCGAGACGGTGGCGACGTAGACGTTGCCGTAGGCCATCGCCATGCGGCCGAGGTCCTTCTTCGGAGAGGCTTTCCCGCCGGCGGCGAACTTGGCTACGGCGCCGCGAGCGGTCGACTTGGAGGCCTGGCCGCCGGTGTTGGAGTAGACCTCGGTGTCGAGCACGAGCACGTTCACGTTGGCTCCGCTCGCCAGCACGTGGTCGAGTCCGCCGTATCCGATGTCATAGGCCCAGCCGTCGCCTCCGAGGATCCAGACGGACCTCTCGACGAACACGTCCGCCAAGTCTTCGAGCGCCTCGGCCGTGGGGCTGCCGTCCTTGCCGAGCAGCTCCCTGAGCTTGGCGACCAGTTCGCGCTTGCCCTCGTAGCCGCCGGTTTCGGCGCAGGACTTGGCGAGCAGGCCCTGCTTGAGCTCCGCCGGCACGTTCAGGTCGCCCAGGAGCTTCTCGGCATAGCCGCGCTGGGCGTTGATGGCCATGCGCATGCCCATGCCGAACTCGGCGTTGTCCTCAAAGAGCGAGTTGTTCCACGCCGGGCCGCGGCCCTCCTGGTTGATGGCGTACGGGGTGGTCGGCAGGTTGCCGCCGTAGATGCTGGAGCAGCCGGTGGCGTTCGCGATGATCGCGCGGTCGCCGAAGAGCTGCGTCATCAACTTGACGTACGGCGTCTCGCCGCATCCCGCGCAAGCGCCGGAGAACTCGAAGAGCGGGCGCTTCAGCATCAGGTTCTTGACGTTGTTGTAGTTGAGCGGCTCGGAGGTCTTCGGCACGTCCGGCAGCGAGACGAAGTAGTCCCACGCGGCCAGTTCGCCCTCGGTCATCTCCAGGATCGGCTTCATCGTGAGGCCGCGGCGGCTGACGTTGGACTTGTCCTTGGCCGGGCAGACCTCCATGCAGAGGCCGCAACCGGTGCAGTCCTTGACCGAGACGCCCATCGTGAACACCTCGTCGCCGGGGGTCTTGAACTTCGGCTTGGCGCTGCGGAAGCCCTCGGGGGCCTTGGCCAGGTCCTCGGCCGAGATGACTTTGCCGCGGACCACGCCGTGCGGGCAGACCAAGGCGCACTTGCCGCACTGGATGCACACGTCGGGCTCCCAGACCGGCGCCTCCAGACTGACCTCGCGCTTCTCCCACTGCGCCGTTCCGGTCGGATAGGTGCCGTCGGCGGGGAGCAGGCTGGTCGGGATGGAGTCGCCGCGTCCGGCGATCATCTCGGCGGTGACCTTCTGCACGAACTCGGGCGCCTGCGGCGGAACCGGAGGGCGCATCTCGATGGTGCTGGTCACCGCGCTCGGAACCTTGACCTCGAAGAGGTGCTCGAGCGACTGGTCGACGGCCGCGAAGTTCTTCTGCACGATCGCGTCGCCGCGCGCGCCGTAAGTCTTCTTGATCGCCTGGCGGATCTTCTCGATCGCCTCATCCTTCGGCAGCACTCCGCTCAGGGCGAAGTAGGCGGTCTGCATGATGGTGTTGATGCGAGCGCCCATGCCCGTGTTCTTAGCGACGGTGTAGCCGTCGATCACATAGAACTTGAGCTTCTTGTCGATGACCTGCTTCTGGACGTTCTTCGGCAGTTCGTTCCACACGTCGTCCGGACCGAACGGGCTGTTAAGCAGGAAGGTCGCGCCAGGCTGCGCGCAGTCCAGAACCGGGTAGCGGAGGAGCAGACCGAACTGGTGGCAGGCCACGAAGTTCGCTTGCTGGATGAGGTAGATGCTCTTGATCGGCCTCGGGCCGAAGCGAAGGTGGGAGATGGTGACCGAGCCGGACTTCTTCGAGTCGTACACGAAGTAGCCCTGCGCGTAGCTTTCGGTCTCGCCACCGATGATCTTGATGGTGTTCTTGTTGGCGCCGACGGTGCCGTCCGCTCCGAGGCCGTAGAAGATGCCGCGGCGAACGTCGGGGGCCTCCACGGAGAAGCTCGAGTCGACCTTGAGGCTCGTACCGGAGACGTCGTCGATGATGCCGACGGTGAAGTTGTGCTTCGGCTTCGGTTTGGCAAGTTCGTCGTAGACGGCCTTGACCATGCCGGGGGTGAACTCCTTCGAACCCAGGCCGTAGCGGCCGCCGACAACCTTCGGGAAAGCGGCGAGCTGGCCGTCGATGATGCCCTGGCCGAGGGCGGTGATCACGTCCTGGTAGAGCGGCTCGCCCGCGCAACCCGGCTCCTTGGTGCGGTCGAGGACCGCGATCGCCTTCACGCTCTTCGGCAACGCGGCCAGCATGTGCTCGACGGAGAACGGGCGGTACAGGCGGACTTTGAGGAGGCCGAGCTTCTCGCCCTGGGCGTTGAGCGCCTCGACCGTTTCCTCGGTCGTCTCGGCGCCGGAGCCCATGATCACGATGACCCGCTCCGCGTCCGGAGCGCCGTAGTAGTCGAACAGGTGGTACTGCCGGCCCGTGAGCTTGGCGAAGTCGTCCATCGTGGCCTGGACGATGCCGGGGACCTTCTCGTAGTAGGGGTTGGCCGTCTCTCGACCCTGGAAGTAGACGTCCGGGTTCTGGGCGGTGCCGCGCATCTTGGGGCGGTCCGGCGAAAGGGCGCGCTCGCGGTGGGCCTTGACCAACTCGGGGTCGATCATCGCGCGAATCTCGTCGTCCGTGAGTTGCTCGATCTTCTGGACCTCGTGCGAGGTGCGGAAACCGTCGAAGATGTTCAGGAACGGGACGCGCGACTTGAGGGTCGCCGAGTGGGCGACCATCGCCATGTCCTGCGCCTCCTGGACGCTGTTGCCGAACAGCATGGCGAAGCCGGTCTCGCGGGTGGCCATGACGTCGCCGTGGTCGCCGAAGATGCAGAGCGCCTGCATGGCAAGCGAGCGAGCCGAGATGTGGAAGACCGTGCTCGTGAGCTCACCGGCGATCTTGTACATGTTCGGGATCATCAGGAGCAACCCCTGACTCGCCGTGAACGTGGTGGTCAGCGCACCCGCCTGCAGCGAGCCGTGGACCGCGCCGGCGGCGCCGCCCTCGGACTGCATCTCGACGACCGACGGGACTGCGCCCCAGATGTTCGGGACGTTCTTGGCTGCCCAGGCGTCGGCGTTCTCCCCCATGGCAGACGATGGGGCGATCGGGGCGACCGCGATGACCTCGCTGGTTTTGAAGGCTATGTAAGACGCAGCCTCATTCCCGTCGATCGTGGTGAAATTCTTTTTGCTCATGAAAGTGGCTTCCTCGAGAGGTCTTGGCGTGCCAAGTTGCCATTCTCGGTGCGTCCGCGCTTGGCGAGGCGTGTGCTACCGTTGCACTCCGCCTGCGGCGTTGGGTCTGGGTCGAGCATGGCCGCGAGCTTCGCGGCCGAACGTGGCCCAAGGTCGCGGATTCCAGTGCGCCTTGCGCTTCGGAGGCGTGCGGGAACATGGTTTCCGACACAACATCCTCCCCTCCGGCAATACTCCAGTTGCCGAGGACACATCGGGTTCATTATTAACGATCTGACGCCCCGATTCCTGCCTTGCCCGCCCCAAGCGAGGGGTTTTGCCCATGTTTGGCCCGGAAAGCGGTAGGTCTCCGGGCTAGAAACCGTCCAGGCGCCAGTAATGGGCTCCTGGGGCGCCGTACAGCCGGTCCAGGTAGCCGTCGGTCACCGTCGGGACCAGGGGAAGCACCATCGACGAGTACCACGTCTCGACGTCCTTCACCTCGACGATGCGCGGCAGGGCGTCGTCGATGATCGGTTCGGAGGGGAGCAGCGCCACGACCTCCTTGACGTCGTGAGCCTGGGCGTCGCGCCGCGCGTCGTCGAACAGCGCGGCGACGGCTGGCTCGTGGCCGGGCAGAACCGCGACCTCGGCCAGGTAGTGCTTCTCGGCCTCGGGCCCAACGGCCAGGTAGGCGCACGGCGTGCGGCGCCGGCCGGCGAAGGCCGCTGTTACGATCATGTGGTGATGGCTTGCCATTTGGTAATGGATCGGTACCAGCCAGTCCTTCTTGGACCGGACCGTCGTGCACGGCCGTCGCTCGTTGAACGCTAGTTGAATGCGCGCGAAGGCAGGCAGCAGCGCGACCAAGCGTTCGCCGCAGACCCGTTCGACTCGGTAGCCCTCCGTGACCGGCGCTTCCGGCGCGACGGCGCCCTTGCGATAGGGTTTGGGGATGGCGCGCCACCCGTGGTTCTCGTAATGGGGGTTGACGCCGGAGAACAACCACGACCATTCGCAGCCCTGGCGCGCCATCTCCCTCTTGGCCCGCTCAAGAAGCCGTCCGGAGTGCCCCTGTTTGCGCGCCTCGGGGATGGTGGCGACGTTGGCGATGCCGCCAACCCGATGCACCTTGCCGTCCAGCCCGCGAATGCGGCGCACGAAGTACTGCAGGGAGGAGACGATCCGCCCGGACTCGTCGACGGCCACCTGCGTTTGCGCAAGGCGCCGTCTCGGCTCGGCGTCGAGCAGCGTCTGGAAGAACTCCGCCTCGACGTCGAACACGTCGACCCACATCTTCAGCGTTGCGGCTTCCTCTTCCCGTTTGACGGCGCGATAGGTGACCTTCATGACGACTTCTCTCTGGCGCTCAGTCTACGCCCAACTCGGCCAGCAGTTGCCGTTCCGCTTGCTCGCTTGTCAGGCCTTGGCGGGCGCGGAGCACCGAGACTCCGACGACCGGCGGGTAGGCCTGGTCGGCGGCCATGCGCGGCGCCACGTACTCCATCACCTCATGAAGCAGGTAGCAGGCCTCCTCGTACCCCAACCCCGCCAGGCGCTGGATATAGCGCGTGGACCGGTCGATCAGCTTGAGGTTGCTTGGCACCACCCAGACCATCGTGTTGCCCATAACCCGTCCGAGCCGGACCATGGTGCATGTCGAAAGGGCGTTGAGCAGCATCTTCAGCCCCGCGCGCGTCGGCGCGGCCAGTAGCCCGGCCTCCTTCGGGACGCGCAGGCATACGACATGGTCGGCGGGAAAAGCGGTCGGGTCATCGGCGCTCTGGACGACGATCGCGCCGGTCTTGGCGCCCGCGGACTTGGCCTGTTCGGCGTAAGCCCTCGCCTTGCCCTCCAGGAACCCGGCGTCTCGGTCGGAGGAGCCGACGGCGACGGTGCAGTCTCCCGGGCCGAGCGGGCGGTAGGGCATGCCGTCCTCGCCGACCTTGAACCGCATGAACTCGTTCGGGCCGATCCGCTTCACGATGGCCGCGGAGCGCTCCGCCGCCTCGCCTTCGAGCATCGCGCGCACGTCGGCCTCGGACCACTCCACGCACTTGGGCTCGCGCTTGAGGATGGCGTTCCAGGCGGTGGCGCCGTCCGGGTAGGGAGTGAAGATGTGAGCCCACGACTCGGACGCCTCGTTGTCGTCGAACTTGCGGAACGGCGGGGTGCAG
>CAZIIS010000066.1:0-15336 GCA_964539295.1 uncultured Fimbriimonadaceae bacterium
CCCTCGCTGCGCTCGGGATGACAGCCAAGACTTGGGTGGCCGTCTCCCCTTTCCCCTGCGGCGCGGGCACCCGTTGCCTCGCGAACGAGTTGGCCGGCAAGGGAAAGGGGAACGCAAACCGCGAACAGGGGGCCCGGGGGTTGCTGCGCATCGTCCGGGCCGCCCTGCCCTGCCCGACCCGGGGTCCGAGCCGTTGCGGCGGGGTTGTCGGTCTGAGTGTGAGACAGGCTTGCCGGAACGGCGTAGTTCCTTTACAATGAAGCTGCGCGTGGAGGAACCAATGGACCTGATCGAGGGCATCGAAGCCGGATACGTGTTCCGAGGCCTATCGGCGCAGGACGTCGATGCGATGGCGCGGCTGGCGACGGTCAGGCGGTACGAGGGGGGAGACGTGTTGATACGCCAGTTCGACCGGCGGCAGGACTTCATGTTGGTGCTTCAGGGCGCCGTGAAGGTGCGGTTGTTCAACGAGCAGGACGTGGCGGAGCTGCAGGCCGGGAGCGTGGTGGGTGAGGTCGCATTGGTGGACGAGGAGCCCCGTTCGGCGACCGTGGTGAGCGTGGGGCCGTCGATCGTGGCGGTTTTTCCTGCCGCCGCCGTTCGGGAGCTGATGGCGAGGAGGCCGCAGGTGCGCGCGACGCTGATGCGCAACCTGAGCCTGGTGCTGGCGAAGCGCCTGCGGGCGCTCAACGCCCAGCGGAACGGCGCGTTGGAGGAGTTGGTGCTCGGCGAATCGGCCGTCGAGCTGATGTAGTTGGCCAAGGAGCGATCGGCGATGTTGTTACCGGAAGCGTTTAGCTGCAACTACCTTTTCCAGGGGCTGAACGACGAACAGATCGGGCGCATCACGTCGGCGACCCAGGTGCGCGAGTACGCCGACGGCGACGCCATCGTGCGGATCGGCGAACCGGCGGACGAGTTCTATCTGGTGCTGGCGGGCCAGGTGAACGTGATGACGGGGAGGGGCGAGGTGCTGATGGAGGCGGGACCCGGCTTCGTGATCGGCGAGGTGTCGTTGGTGGACCAGGAGCCCCGAAGCGCCACGGCGTTGTGCGTGGGCCGGGTGCGGGTCGCCGCGATCCCTTCGGCGCGGCTGCGCGCGTTCATGAGGCAGGACGTCGTGATGGAGGGCTACCTCATGACGAACCTGGCCCGGGTGATCGCGCAGCGGCTGCGCGGCGCCGACAGCCAGATCGAGAGTGCCAACCCCTACCGCTCGGGGGCATACGCCGAGTAACGGTCGGCGCGGGTACTCTTCGGCGCGTGGTTGCGATCGGGCCTGGAGCGATGGGGGCCGCTCCCGTCGCCGGGCCGCGAAGGAACGTTCGATGGCCGACCTAAGCGAGCTGCTGACCCAAGCCGACGAGAAACACCCCCCGGCCGACATAGACGTTCGGTTTGAGCTTCTCCACGCCTCTTTCGAACGCGAGAGGTTGTTGGTGTGGCTCGCCCAGAACGCTCTAGGGCGGCTGGACGCGGCTCTCGGGTTGGTGAATGCCTGGCGCGTAGACCTTCTGCAAGCGCAGCGGGCGGCGCAGGCGCGGAGCTTCGCCGAGGGGCTGGAGGCGATGCGACCGGCGCTCGAGCGCGTGGTCGACCCATCCAGCGGCTTTTCCTACGCCGTTCAGGACCGAACGGAGTGCGTGCGCGACCTGCTTGACGAGCACGTGGTGCGGGTGTTGACGGATAAGGCGCAGTTCAACAAGGAGATCGACGCGTACCTCCTGAACCTCAACGGGCGGCACCGCGAGTTGATGGAGGAGGCGATCTCCGCGACGATCGACGGGATCGGCGAGAGCCCGGCGAGCCGCGTAACGCACTTTCGGCGGGCCCAGAAGGCGTTGGAGCAACGTGCCGTGGGCAGGGAGGAGGAACCGGACCCGGTCGTGTCGCTCTACACCGGTTGGTTGCGGTGGCGCCTGGAGGAGGAGCCGCAGGCGGTGATCGACGCGCTCTTTTCTGCGGCGCTCCATTCGCGGGCTTCGCGCGGCTCGGTGTTCGTCCTGTCGTCGCGGCTCATCGCGCGGATTCAGTACCTGACGGGCAACCTGGATGGGGCCCTGAACTGGCTGCAGCAAGCGCTGGAGGTGCGGCAGGACCCGGACGCGCTGCTCGATGCGACGGTGGTCGGCGGCTTCGCCGATCGTCAGGAGGAGGTCGGGAGGCTGTTCGAGTATTTCGGCCGGACGGACCCGTTGGCGCTTGTGGATCTGCTATCCGAGTGGTCCTACGACCGGCGGGGCGAGTATGACGCTTAGGGAATATAAGGGGCCGACAAGGTATCTTTGCGAATGAAGGGATTGTCGTAGCATGGTGGATGGGATTTGGTGCGCGCCAACCCGATGTTAGTGAGCGAGGAGGTGTTGAGCGAGGCGATCGCGCGGCTGCAAGACGGCACGCGCGAGCGGGCGCGGCAGGGGCTTGCGTCGTGGGCCCGCGCGTTGTCTCGTGTCAAGCAGGCTCAAGAGAAAGCGGCGACGGAGATCGTGTTGCCGGGGCCGCTTTCGGAAGGGATCAGCGAGTTGGCGAACGGGCTTGACTCCGCCAACTTCTTTGAGGCGATGGTGCGCACGCACCGGGCGCAGCGGCGGGCGAACGAGGCCCTGCACTTCATTCGCACCGAGTTGGGCCGGCGTCGTCGGGAGCGGCTTGAGGAGGTCGACAGCTCGCGGTCGGCGTTGAAGGCGGCCTGGGAGGTAAGGGAGGAGGCGGTCAAGCAGGCGTTTCAGCGCAAATCGGAGGTGGACGGGCGCGCCCGGCAAGCGTTGGAGGCCTCGCTGAGCGAGGCGGGGCGACTTCAGCAGGGCTGCCTGTTCAGCGGCGGCATCGGGTGCGGGGTGATCGGGCTCTACCTGGTGGCCTATGCGACCTTGGCGATGGTGCAGGTCCGGATCGGGCCGGATACGCCGTTCGGGTTGCTGGCGCTGATCGTGGCCTGCGTGCCCTTGGCGGCGGGGTTGGCGATGCAGATCGGCTATGCCGTGAAGCGGGCTGCGCTGGAGTCCGAGGTGAACCAGCAACGCGCCGCCGCGCAGAAGGCGTACGACGCGGCGGTCGATGTGGCGGACTCGCTTTACCGGGGCAGGATCCCCAAGCTGCGCGAAGACCTGGCGGCCGCCGAATCGGAGCTGGCGCGGCTGGACCTTGGGCTTCGGGTGCTGGAGGGCGACGACAAGGCCGAGGAAGAGCCAAGACAGCTGTGATAAGGTAGTTCCGTGGACGAACGTGAAAAGGCGCAGAAGGCGCCGGAAACCCCTTGGTCGTTTCGGATAGCCTCCGTGGCGGGCATCCCGGTGCGCATTCACTTCACGTTCTTCCTGCTTCTGGTTTGGGTGGCCCTGGCCAACCAGGCGCAGGGCGCGGCGATGTGGGTCCTGCTGATCATCTCCCTCTTCGCGTGCGTCGTGTTCCACGAGTTGGGGCACGCGTTGGTGGCCAAGCGGTACGGCATCAAAACCCGCGACATCACCCTCTACCCGATCGGCGGCATTGCGATGATCGAGCAACGCCCCAAGCCCGCCCAGGAGCTTTGGATCTCGCTCGCGGGGCCTGCGGTGAACGTGGTGATCGCGGGGCTCCTGGTGCCGGTGGTGTTGGCGTTGCAGGGCCACGCGGCGTTCTGGCAACCGGACCTCGAACGCGGCACGTTTGCGCAACGCCTCCTCGTGGCGAACGTGGCGCTGGTGCTGTTCAACCTGGTCCCCGCATTCCCGATGGACGGCGGCCGCGTCTTGCGGGCGCTCCTTGGGCTGAAGATGAGCGACGAGCGGGCGACGCGCATCGCCGCAGGCTTTGGCCAGTTCTTCGCCATCGTGTTCGGTCTGGTCGGGCTTTTCGCGGGGAGCGTGCTGTTGATGCTGGTGGCGTTCTTCGTGTTCGTCGGCGCCGCGCAAGAGGTGAACGCCACGGTGAGCCGAAGCATCGTGGAGGGACGCCGGGTCAGCGAGGCGATGATGACGCACGTCGCGACGATCGAGAGCGGGCTGACGCTCGACGTGGCGGCGAACATGCTGATCGAGGGTGCGCAGCAGGACTTCCCGATCGTGGTCGGCGACGAGGTGCTGGGGTTGTTGGAGCGCTCGGACGTGGCGCGCGGGCTGGCCCAGGATGGGCCGGGGGCTTACGTTGCCGGGTACATGCGGCGCGAGTTCCGGTCGTTGGCGCCGTATGCGCCGCTGGAGAAGGCGCTGGAGCTGTTCAGCGGGGGCGATCGCTCGCCGATCCTGGTGATGTCGGACGGCCGGTTGCTGGGGATGGTGACGATCGAGAACTTGAGCGAGTTCCTTATGCTCCAGCACGCGCGGGCTCGAAAACGCTAGGGCCCGGCGAACCGCGCCGCCGTCCGAGGGGCCCGACCTTCCGTGCGGTACCGGGTCTCCGATAGTATCCTCTTGATACTATGAGCAGCTTTTCGCTAGGCGCCTACGCCTCATCGGTCCAGCAGCGGCTGGAGACGCTCGACCGCGACGGGGCGATGAAGCGGCTTTGGCAGAAGGATGCGACGCTCTTCGGCTGTGAGGCCGGCGACCGCTCGGCGGTCGGCTTCATGGGCTGGATGGATATTGCGCGCACGCTTCGGGAGCGGGTGGCGGAGCTGACATCATTTGCCCAGGAGGTGCGCGAGGCCGGCTTCGAGCGCGTCGTGCTGCTCGGAATGGGTGGTAGCAGCCTGGCGCCGCTGGTCCTTTCCGATGCGTTGGCCGAACCGGGGAAAGGGCTGCCGCTGGCCGTGTTGGACTCCACGCATCCCGGGCGGGTGCTGGAGGTCGAGCGAATGGGGCCGGTGGAGAAGGCGCTTTTCATCGTGGCCAGCAAGTCGGGAACGACCGCGGAGCCGGTGGCGTTCGACGACTACTTCTTTGATGCTGTGAAGAGGGTGAAGGGGGACCGCGCGGGGGAGAACTTCGTGGCGATCACCGACCCCGGCACGGCGCTCGGCCCCTCGGCCGAACAGCGGTCGTTCCGCAAGGTCTTCCTCAACTGGGCGGAGATCGGCGGCCGGTTCTCGGCGCTCTCCTACTTCGGCATGGTTCCGGCGGCGCTGATGGGCATCGACGTGGCGGGGCTGCTGGACCGGGCGATCGCCATGGTTGAGGCCAACGGCGCGGACGTGGCGGCGAGCGCGGCGCCCGGCGCGCAACTCGGCGCGGCGATCGGCGAGTTGGCCCGGCAAGGGGTGGACAAGCTGACGCTGGTCACCCCAGGGCGGCTGAGTTCGCTCGGGCTTTGGCTCGAACAGCTCATCGCCGAGAGCACGGGCAAGAACGAGCGCGGCGTCCTGCCCGTGGCGGGCGAACGGCTGGCGGACCCGTCGGCCTACGGTCCGGACCGGGTGTTCGCCCATATCCATTGTGGCCAGTCTCCGGAGGAGCAGAAGATTCAGGCGCTCCAGGCGGCCGGGTTCCCGGTGATCGACATCGACATGGGCGACTCGCTCGAACTGGGCGCGGAGTTCTACCGCTGGGAGATCGCCACGGCCATCTCGGCAGTGGCGCTGCAGGTCAACCCGTTTGACCAGCCGAACGTGCAGGAGAGCAAGGACGTCACCAAGCGCTTCCTGAAGGAGATTGAGGAGAAGGGCGCGCTGCCGGAGGAGCAACCGACGGTGGTGGGCGACGGGCTGGCGATCTACGGCGGCCAGGAAGCGGCGAGCGTTCGGGCTGCGCTGAGGCTCTTCTGCGAGGGCGCCGACACGCGAGCCTACGTGGCGCTGATGGCGTTCCTGGCCGAGACGCCAGAACTGAACGCGGCGCTCGAGGAACTGCAGGCTCGCATCCGCGACCATTCGAAAGCTGCAACGTCGCTGGGTTACGGTCCGCGGTTCCTTCACTCGACCGGGCAGTACCACAAGGGCGGCCCAGCCAACGGGCTGTACGTTCAGTTCACCGCCGACGTGGCGGAGGACGCAGCGCTGCCGGGGCGATGCTACGGCTTCGCGCAGCTCTGCTCCGCGCAGGCGCTCGGCGATCGCGAGACGCTGGCGAGCAAGGGTCGACGCGTGCTTCGCGTGGACCTGGGCGCCGATCCGGTCGCAGGCGTCCGCAAGATGATCGAACTCCTCTGAGTTCCGCGGGGGCGAGCCAAGGCGTTGGCTCGCCCCCTTTTCGTCTGACCGCCAGGCATTATTGCTGGAACTGGGTCGCTGCGAGGGCGGTCTGAGGTGTGGGCTTGTGTTTGGACGGCACAAGTGCCGGGCCGTGCTATAGACTGAAATGAGCCTGCGCGTCTCGGCAGGTCTCCCACGGAGCAGTTCGATGCGGATAAAGTGGTTCGTTCTCCTTGCTGCGTTGACGCCTTTTTTGGCGTTCGGCGCTCAGCCGCAGCCGGCCCGGTCGGCACTGATTCGCAGCCTCATCAGTCGGCCCAAAGGGGATGTGACGCCAGGCTACGTGCTGGTCAAGACGAAGCCGTCGCGGGCCGTTCAGCTTCAGGCCGTGGGGCGGCGGACCATGGCGACGTCGCGTCAGGTTTTCCGGACCTTCGCGGCTCCCACCAGCTACGTCTCGCGCATCGCCAGGACGGGCTGGACCGCGTGGCGCATCCCGACCAACGTCGACCCGAAGGTGGCCGCCGCGCAGATCGCCAAGGACCCGCAGGTGCTCTACGCCCAGCCGATGCACCGCCTTTACCCGCTGCTACCGACCCCCAACGACCCGGACTACGCGGCGATGGAGGACGGCGAAGATTTCTACCTCTCGTTGGGCGAAGAGGAGCCCCCCCACTTTAGGCGCCTGTGGCACCTTCTGGACGTGAACGCCTTTGAGGCGTGGTCGCAGTATCCCAACGTCTGGTACACCGCCGCGACGAAGCCTGCGAACGCGCCGCTGATCGCGGTGATCGACACCGGCTGCGACATGAACCATCCGGACTTCATCAACGCCGGCGGCGCCGGTAGCGATACCTCTCAGGGCGGTCAGCTCGAGAAGTCGCTCAGCAAGCAGTTCGTGCTGGGCCAGATCGTTCCGGACGGCACGGTGGAGGACGTCAACGGGCACGGCACGCACGTCACCGGCCTGGCGGTCGCCGCCGGCAACAACGGCTCGTTCGCGGGCCACGGCGTCATCGGCTCGGGCTACAACTGCCGGGCGATGGTGCTGCGGGTAATCGACGACAACGGCCAGGGCCAGGATGCCGATGCGGCGGCGGCGATCATCTACGCGGCGGACCAAGGGGCGGATGTGATCAGCATCAGCCTCGGGACCACGAGCTACTCGCAGGTGTTCCAGGACGCGGTGACCTACGCCTGGCAGAAGGGCAGCCTGGTGGTCGCGGCGGGCAACGAGAGCGGCAGCGGCGGCGGGCCGCTCGGGCCGATCTACCCCGCCCAGTGCAGCGGCGCGCTGGCCGTGACCGCGAACGGACAGGGCGGTTACCCGGCCAACGATCCGACCTACGGCTACGCCGGCACGGGCGACTACATCGACATCTCCGCTCCCGGCGGCTGGATCAACGTCGGGGTGGACTACTACATCATCCAGTTCGTCTACTCGACCGCCATGCGGACGCCGGGCGCGCTCTACAACAACCCGAACCTCTATCCGCCCTACGAGCTGAACTACGCGTACCTCGCCGGCACTTCGATGGCGACGCCGATCGTGTCCGGCGCGGCGGGGCTCTACTACGCGGCGAAGGGTTTGGACCAGCAGGATGGGTGGTCCAACGACCGGGCGTTCCGCGCGCTGGAAGCCTCGGCGGCGGACGTGATGGGGATGCCGCTGGGCGCCTGGGGAGCCGACCAGGGCTACGGCGTGCTGGACATGGCGACCCTGCTGCAGGACGGCACGACGCGCAACGCGTCGGTCGGCGCGGCGAAGGGGATCGTCTACTACGGCGCGACGCCGATGGCGAACGTTGCCGTGAAGGCGCAGTTGCTGACGGGCGGGACGACCTTCACCACCACGACGCGGGCCGACGGCACGTACCGGTTCGGCGCGTTGCCGCCGGGAACGTACAAGGTGTGGACCTACCCGCTGGGGTCGATGAAGACGAAAAAGGCGGTGGTCAAGGCCGGGTCGGATCAGAACGGGCTGGACTTCTGGTGCGGCGGCTTCACGGGCGACGAGACCGCGCCGGTCGTGCCGAAGTTCCACATCGTGGGGCACACCGCCAACAGCCTGACCGTGCAGCACTGGGGCTACGACACCGAGACCGGCCTTGACTCGATCGTCTTCCGCGTCGGCCGGACGGCGGGCGGGAACGACGTGATGGCGGACACCGAGGTTGTGCCCGACGGCAACACGGTGACGCTGACCGGCCTCGACCTGAGCCCCTCGGGAACCTACTACCTGACCGGGACCTACACGAACGGTGGCGGGATTGCGGCGTCGGCCAGCGACACGTTGGTGGTTGGCCCGCCGGTTCCAATCCAGATCGACCTGAACCCGACGGAGGTGGTGGGCGGGCTTCGCGTCTCCGCGAAGGTGACGCTGAGCGGTCCGGCGCCGGCCGGCGGCCAGGCGGTGACGCTCCGCTACAGTTCGCCGTTGACGGTCGGGCCGTATTCGGTGACGGTGGCCGAGGGCCAGACGACCGCGAGCTTCACGATCAAGACGGCGAAGACTCGGCGCGACGAGACGTCGATCATCACCGCGAGGGCGAACGGCGTTTCGGTGACGGCTCCGTTGCTGGTCAAGATGACGGTGATCTACTACGCGACGCTGAAGTCGGTGAGCGTGAGCCCGACGAGCGTAACTGGCGGCACGTCGGTGAGGGTGACGGTCGAGCTCGAAGCCCCCGCTCCGAGCGGGTTCATGACGGTCATCGCCCTGTCGGACGACTCGGGCTACGCGACGACTCCGGCGAACCTGATGGTTCCGGCTGGTCGGACGACGGCCAGCACGACGATCACGACGACGGCGGTCCCGAGCGACCAGTTGGTGACGGTGACGGCCAGTTACCGCGGGGTGGTGAAGACCGCCCAGTTCACCATCACCCGATAGCGGGCAAGGGGGCCAGGCTTTGATCGGCCTGGACCCCTAAATACAGTAGTTTGCACGCCCAATCTTGCTCTTCTCGGGTCCATAATGGGGAAAGGCCCAGCGGGCGCAAAGGCGCGTCGTGGGTCGTGCCGCCGGCGGTTTTTCAGGGCCGCCGAGGTTGATTTCCGCGTAGGAATGATCTGGAGATGAAACATATAGAGTTGTCGCGCGTGGCGCCGCTTGGCGTCGCTTTGCTTGCGGGACTGCTGGTTGGTGGGTTTAGCTCGTCTGCGCTGGCACAGACGCCAAAGCTCGATCCGGGTAATCCCGGCCTGCAGAAACCGCGGTTACCAGAACCCATCGTGAGGCCGTACGAGGTCACGAACGAGATCCTCGTTCGGCTCAAACCGGGCGCCGACGTTCGGCGCTTTGCGAGGGACTACAACGTCTTGCTTGTGCAGCCTCTGAGGGAGGCGGGGTTCACGTTCGTCTTTTCGACCAACTCGGTTGCTCGCGCGTCGGCGCTTGAGGCGACGTTGCCGTTCGACCTGCGCGTGGAGTTCGTGGGGAACAACGCCATCGTCCGTCACACGAAGTTCGCCTTCACGCCCAACGACCCGTACTTCCACAAGAACACGCCCTCAACGGGCTACCACGGCCAGTGGCACCTGATCAACGAGTACGGTACCGGGATCGACGCGAACGTCAAGCCCGCCTGGGACGCGGACATCACTGGCCAGGGGGTCGTGATCGGTATCGTCGACGACTGCCTGGAGAAGAACCACCCCGACCTGGCGCCGAACTACGACGCGGCAGATAGCTGGGACTTCGGGCAGAACGACTCGGACCCGTCGCCGGTCAACACCAGCGACATGCATGGCGTGTCGACCTCCGGCGTGGCCGCGGCGCGCGGCGGTAACGGCATCGGCGTCACCGGCGCTGCGCCCTATGCGTCGCTCGCCGGGCTGCGGTGCGACTTCAACTCCGGCACGTCGTCGATGTTCTACAACGCCGTGGTCTACCACAGCACCGGCAGCAACCGGTCGATCAAGATCAAGAACCACAGCTACGGCTATGCGGATACCTACGTGAACGACACGACGGAGGCGAGCGGCATCACGCAGTCCTCCGCCGCGGGGACCGTTCACTGCTACGCCGCGGGCAACGAGCGTGGCAGCGTCGCCGAGGACTCCAACAAGAGCATCTATGGCAGCCACCCGGGCGCGATCTGCGTCGCGGCTCTGGGGCAGGACGGCAAGTTCTCCTATTACAGCAACTTCGGCGCCTGCGTGTTTGTGACCGCGCCGAGCAGCTCGTCCACTTGGGGCATCACCACGACCGACCGGACGGGGACCGGCGGCTACAACGGCTTCCCGGACAACAACTACACGGACGACTTCGGCGGCACCTCGTCGTCCACTCCGTTGGTTGCGGGCGTCATGGCGCTGGTCAAGCAGGTGCAGCCGAACCTCGACGTGCGGTTTGCCAAACACCTGCTCGCGCGGACGTGCGACGTGGTGGACGCTTCGGATACGACGGCGACGAGCGACGGCGGATGGAAAACCAACGGCGCCGGACTGAAGTTCAACCAGAACTACGGATTCGGAAAGGTCAACGCCGGCAAGTTGGTCGCCGAGGCGGTCAAGTACACAGGCGTTTCCACGCTGCAGAGCCACTCGACCGGAACGGTGTCCGTCAACCAGGCGATCCCCGACAACAACCAGACTGGGGTCACCCGCACCTTCCAGGTGAGCGCGACGACGCCGGTCGAGGCGGTGACGGTGAACCTGATCGCCGCCCACCCCTATCGGGGCGACCTCGAGGCATACCTGACCTCACCCAGCGGAACGACGATCCGGTTGATGAGGGTCTATTCGGGAGACTCGGGCAACCTGAGCTGGACGTTCGAGGCGGTTGGTTTCTGGGGTGAGAACCCGCAGGGGACCTGGACGTTGACGATGAAGGACGTCGACGCAGGCGGTACCGGCACCTGGACGTCGTACGCTGCGACCATCACCATGGGCCAGTTGGTCTCCGCGACCCCGCAGCTTCAGTCGCTGACGGTGACCCCGAGCAGCGTGGTCGGCGGGACGAGCGCGACCGGCACGGTGACGCTCTCCTCGGCTCCGTCGTCCGACACCGCGGTTTCGCTGAGCAGCGACAAGGCGGCGGCCACCGTCCCGGCATCGGTGACGGTGTTGGCCGGCCACACGACCGCGGACTTCACGATCACCACCAGCGCGGTGGCGACCAATCAGACCGCGACGATCACGGCGACGTACAACGCGACGTCCAAAACCGCGACGCTGACGGTGAACGCGCCCAGCGCGTCCGCGCTCTCGCTGAACCCGACCTCGGTGATCGGCGGTACCGGTTCGACCGGGACCGTGACGATCAACGGCCCCGCGCCGAGCGGCGGAATCGCCGTGACGCTCGCGAGCAGCAACACGGCCGCGGCGCAGGTTAGCTCCCCGGTGACGGTTCCGGCGGGGCAGACGAGCGTGGACTTCCCGATCACGACGAGCGCGGTGGCGGCGGACGTCACCGCGACGATCTCCGCGACGCTCGGCGTGACCAAGACCGCGACGCTGACGGTGAAGGCGGCTTCGCTCACGGCGCTTGACGTGCAACCGGCGTCGGTTCCGGGCGGCCTGACGGCCACCGGCACGGTCTCGCTGGACGGCCCGGCTCCGGCCGGCGGTACGACGGTGTCGCTCTCGTCGAGCGCGGCCCAAGCCCAGGTTCCCGCGTCCGTGACGGTGGCGGCGGGCCAGACGACCGGAACGTTCACCATCACGACTACGGCGGTCGCCGCCGACGTTTCGGCGACGATCTCCGCAACGCTCGGCTCGGTGACGAAGACGGCGCCGCTGACGGTGAAGGCGCCGGTTCCGATCCAGATCGACCTGAACCCGACGGAGGTTGTGGGCGGGCTTCGCGTCTCCGCGAAGGTGACGCTGAGCGGTCCGGCGCCGGCCGGCGGCCAGGCGGTGACGCTCCGCTACAGTTCGCCGTTGACGGTCGGGCCGTATTCGGTGACGGTGGCCGAGGGCCAGACGACCGCGAGCTTCACGATCAAGACGGCGAAGACTCGGCGCGACGAGACGTCGATCATCACCGCGAGGGCGAACGGCGTTTCGGTGACGGCTCCGTTGCTGGTCAAGATGACGGTGATCTACTACGCGACGCTGAAGTCGGTGAGCGTGAGCCCGACGAGCGTAACTGGCGGCACGTCGGTGAGGGTGACGGTCGAGCTCGAAGCCCCCGCTCCGAGCGGGTTCATGACGGTCATCGCCCTGTCGGACGACTCGGGCTACGCGACGACTCCGGCGAACCTGATGGTTCCGGCTGGTCGGACGACGGCCAGCACGACGATCACGACGACGGCGGTCCCGAGCGACCAGTTGGTGACGGTGACGGCCAGTTACCGCGGGGTGGTGAAGACCGCCCAGTTCACCATCACGCAATAGTGCATCAAAGCCCCGCGCCTTTCGGCGCGGGGCTTTTGTTGTCTGTGGCGAAAAACGGTTCGCTAGCTAGCAGTGTTTGATAACATAATGGAAGTAGCAATTGGGTTTTGTTTTTTGAGGAGACGATCGATGACGACACGAACTCTCGCCTTGGCTTTCTGCGCGTTCGTTGGCCTGACTGCGCACGCGCAGGCGACGACCATCGAATACTGGTTCACCAACACCGGCAGTACGACGCCGATCGACACGATTTGCGTTGGGCCGGCTGGATCGGTGGTGGAGTTTTCCGTTTGGTACAAAACCTCGGACTCCGGCTTCAACCACTCTTTCTCCGACTTCATGATCGCTTACGATTGGGCGCAAGCGTCGAACGGACTGCCGATCAACGGCGGGTTGGCGCCGAACGAGGCGTACGACGCAGGTTACACGGACGACAACGGGAACTTGGTGTTGACCGCGGTGTTCAACCAGACCACGGCCTTCGGCGCCCAGCTCACCCTGCCCACCACGACGATGGCGCCCGGCGATGGCCTGCAACCGTACGGGATGCGCCACACGCTGATGGCCAGCATGCTCGACGGCTCCGGACCGGTGGACGCCTCCGCGGGATTGCGGGCGTTCGACATCGGCTTCAGGAACACCTCTCTGCAACTCGGGGATCGACGTACCATCGGCCTGTACGACGACGGCGGGGACGAGACGATTGGCACGTTCGTCACGCGGTTCTCGGGCCAGGACGTGGCGATTTTGCGGCCGACTACGCTGCCCGAGTTGACGGTCGAGTGCGTGCCGGAACCGGCGACGTTGGCGGTCCTTGGGCTGGGTTTGGCCGGGCTGCTGGCTCGGCGCCGGCGCTAGTTCTCGGCGGAGTGCAATCCCCCGGCGCCCGCGGTGAAGCGGATGGCGCCCTTCTCGGGGTCGTCGGGGTTGCGCATCGTGCAGTTCCAGACGCACGCGCCGCAGTGCACGCACTTCTCGCGGTCGAAGGCGGGGACGCCGTTCGGGCCGGGCGTGATCGCCTGCGCCGAGCATAGCTCGATGCACACCTTCTCGCCGCACTGCTCGCACAGGTTCGGGTAGACGAACTCCACGTGGTCGGCGAAGCCGGCGGGCGCCTGAACCTTGCCGCCCATGAGCAGCGCGTCCTGGTGCGAGACCAGCAGCTTGCCGTCAAACTCGATCTTGGGCCAGCCGCAGCGGTCCATTAGGGCGTCGTGCAGCGACGTGCCGGCCTTGGCGCAGTTCTCGCGGATGCGGGCGATCTCCTCGGCGGAGACGCGGCCCTTGAAGTACTCCTCGATGGTGGGCGCCCGGCGAGCGCCGCCGGGCTTGCCGGGGACGTTGAGCGCGCCGCCCGTGAAGCCGGCGAGCCCCATGCCGACCATGCCGGCCAGGAAGCTCCGGGTGAAGCCGTCGCGGGAGTGCTTGGCGACCTCGCCGCCCTTCTGGACGGCGCTGGCGCGCCTGCGCCGCAGATAAGTGGCCTCCAGGTTCTCGCCATCGAGGGGTTTGCCCTCCTTCGCGAGTTCGACCACGGATTCGGCCAGCATGCAGCCCGTGGACCACGCCTCGTCGACGCCGGAGCCCGTGAGTACGTTGGTGCTGCCAGAGCCCTCGCCAATGCGTGCGAAGCCGTCGCCCACGAGGATCGGCTCGCCGAGGGCGCCCGACTCGTCCAGGCTCTTGGCTCCCCACGAGCGGAGCGAGCCGCCCTCCAGGTAACGCCAGATGTAGGGGTGCTGCATCCAGTGCTGCAGGTAGCGGTAGGCGGTGCGCACCGGGTTCTCCATGAACGAGGGGACGAACACGCCGAACGAGGCGACGTTGCCCGGGTGTACGTAGAAGAAGCCGAAGATCTCGGGCTCGGGGTAGCCCAGCGTGTGGATGACCGTGCCGGGCTCGAGCGGACAGCCCTCCGGCAGGTCGGCGACGAACTTCATGCCGACCGCCCAGTGGCGCTTGTGATGGCCCTCGGGCATTCCGAGCGCCTCATCGAGTTGGCGGCCGACCGCGCCCACCGGGCCGTCGCCGACCACCGTAAGGGCGGCCTTCACGTCCATCCCGGGCATGTAGGCGGGGGTGGGATCGCCGTTCCTCTCGACGCCCTGGTCTGCCAGGCGCACGCCCTGCACCTGGCCGTTCTCCACGAGCGCCTGGGCGACCGGCGTGCCAGGCCAAAGCTGCACGAGGCCGGTCATCATAAGCTGCGAGGCGACCCACTGGTTGAACTGGCCGATGCCGAGAAGCATGCCGCCGTGCTTGTTGAGGAAGCTGGGGGTGAAGGGGAACTCCGCGGCGCAGTGCTTCTTGCCGAGAACGGACATCGCGGCGTCCATCAGCTTCACGTCGAGCGGTCGGCGGCTGGCGCCGATCGGGTCGAAGAGGTAGACCAGCTTCTCCGACGCGATCGGCGCGGCCATCGGCACCTGCGAAAGGTCGAGGTCGGGGAAGGTGGCGCGGATGGCCTGGCCACGGGTGGCCACGCCGGAGACGCCGAACCCGAGGTCGTCGGCCCGCTCGTAACACATGACCTGCAGGGGCATGCCGGGCATCGCCTTGCTCTCCAGCTTCGGCATGCCGGTCTCGTCGACCAGTTCGCGGGCGAGCGTCGTGAGGAATCCGCCCATCGCGGGGCCGAAGCCCACGCAGGCGATGTCGACCTCCACGCTCTGTCGTTCGGTGTTGTCCGTCATGGGGAGTGATGGCGCGGGGCGCCGCGCCAGAACGCCATATTACCTGTGAGGGTTACGGGCCAGGTCCGGCCGCCCCGCGTCTGGTGTTACGTGGCCCCCGCGCCGGTCGGCGGCGCGCATGGGCTTTTGGCGGGGTGGCGAGGGTCGGTGGGTGGACAAGGCATAGCTCGGACGCCGGGGGGGTGTTTGTGTCGGCGGGCCGCAGCGTCCTCCCCCTCCGTAGCCGAAGGCGTGCGGAGGGGGTGCAGGGGGAGG
>CAZIIS010000067.1:0-15284 GCA_964539295.1 uncultured Fimbriimonadaceae bacterium
AGGTGGACGCCGGCCGAGAGGTAGGGCGTACGGAACGCCGCCCTGGCGCCCATGGGGCCGGTCGATGCAGGGAGCGCCAGCGCGGCCACGGCGCTTCCGGGCCGAGGCCGCAGGAAAAGGCACGCCAGGTCGTCGCCGGCAAGCACCTTCTCGCCCACGACGACGCGGTTCCGACCGACCTGCACCGGAGAGTCGCCGAGAAGCGTCTCCCAGGCCGAGTTGGTGTCGGCGTTGCCGTAGACGATGACTCCGCGGTCGCGAGTGGCCTTGTCGCTGAAGTCGCGGTCGGCGATCACCTCGACCGTTCCGTTGCCCCGGTACCACCAGCACTCGGCGTCGTACCGCGCCTTGGCGTAGTTCAGGGCGTTCTCCTCCTGGGAGCCCGACGTGCCATAGACGAAGATCATGTTCCGGCCGAACGCCTCCTTGAACGGGCCGCAGCGCGCCGGGGTTTTGTCCGCCGGGCTCCACGCGCCCGCCGGACGCCACTTCCCTTCGGCCTTCTCCAGGCGAAGCTCCTTCTCCTTGGGCCAGGCCAGCTTCTCCAGCTTCGTGCCGTCGATGTCGAGCGCCAGCGGCGCGCCGGGCGCCAGGTGGGCGACGTTCAGGCGAAGCCGCAGGACGTTCCGCGTCGTGCCGACAAAGCGCCGCATGCCGGGGTCGCAGCGAAGCTCGACGTTGCTCAACTCGAGCGACCTCTCCTGCGCTTCGATGGTCGCCCAGTGACAGGTCGAGGAGATGCCCGGCGAGACGGTTGCGAACTCCAGGGAGCGCACCTCTCGGCTCTCGGGAAGCCGGTGGCGCGCGAAGAAGTCGAACATCGGCGCCCAGTCCACGCAGTCCACGCCGGGCTCGTCGCTGGCGTCCCACCAGTGCCCGGCGCCGGGCTGCTCGTACCAGTCGTAGTCGCGGTGGAACTCGGAAAGGATTAGCCGCATGTCCCGTGCCTCGCTCACCGGAACGTTGTCGTCGGCGTCGCCGTGAAGGACGTAGACGCCTTCCAGCTTGTAGTTGCGAGCGAGCAGCTTCGTGTCGCTCACGTTGAAAGCCCTTGACAACATGGAATCGGTCGCCCCACGGCTCGACAGAGAGCTGCCGCCGGCGTAGGTGGCGAAGCTGATCCACCCGGCGCTCGGGGCGATGGCCGCCCATCGGTCGGGATAGCAGGCGCCCAAGTACCACGTGCCGTGGCCGCCCATCGAGTGGCCGGTGAGGTAGATGCGGTCCTTGGCGGGCCGGAAGTAGGCTTCGGCCTCGGCGAGCGTATCCATCGCCTCGATGCGCCCCCAGTCCTCCCAGTCGAACCCGTAGGGACGGCGGTTGGTGGCGGCGACCAGGTTGGCCCAGCTCTTGGGCTCATACGCCGCGGCTTGGCCCGAGGCCTCGACGCTGGCGCCGTGGACGGAGAGCACGAGCGCCTTGGCGTCCTGCCCAGGGATCGGCTTGGCGGGCAGCACCGCGTAGTACTGCACGCTGCCGTCGACCGAGCTCACGTAGGTGCGGTTGTGCCGCTCGCCCTTGCCCTTGACCGGAACATCGAAGGTGACCGAGGAGCCCTTTCCGGCCAGCTCCAGTTTGAGCTTGGCCACGCCCCCGGCCTTCTTATCCCCGCCCGGGATTCGGAACGGCGCCTTGAGCGTAGACATCGGAGGCATCGATTTCAGGGCGGTCTCGATGGTCGCATCGCCGACCGACGCCCGCAGCCGCAGCCCGCGCACCGTGGCGGAGGTCGGGTTCATCACGATCGCCGCCCCCCAAAGCGACTGCTTCTCGCCCGCCACGAAGTCGGGGAGGGTGGCGTCGCGGGTCTCGACCACGGGGCCCGCGGGGGCTTCGACCAGCTTCGCGCGCAACTGCCCGCGGCTGACGGTGAACAGGAGTTCGTTCGGCCCCCGCCGAAGCTGCACCGGCAACCGGACGTAACCGGTCGAGTAGACGTCCCCCGTGCGCGGCTCGCCGTTCACCGAGACCATACCGTGCCCTGCGGCCTCCAGCACCATCGGACGTTCCGTGGGCGAATCGACCTCGGCGAAGACGTAACCGCCCTCGAGCGCGTCTCCGCGGAACCACCCGTCGCGCCCGGCCCGAACGGACATCCAATGCTGGCCGGCCACCGCGTCGCCGGCCTTGGGCGCCTTCCACGTCCCCCGGACGACCGCGGCCTGGATCGGATCGGCGGAGAACGGCGTTCGGCCTCCGTAGCGGAACGGGCCGATGGCGAGCGCCTCGGTAAGGTCTATCGTGGCCGGCTGGGGCGCGCCCCCGATGGCCAGGACCAGCATTAGCGTGGTAAGCATGACGTTTTCACCAGACCTCACATACATACCCGCTTCGATGGGGATATGATGCCAGGCGATATGGATACGACCTTGGTATGCGGCGAACGCTCGTGGCGCGTGGGTTCGGGGACCACGGAGGCCTTCGTGACGGAGACCGGCGCGCATGCCGGGCCCGTGTTCTACAACCTGGGCAGCCGAGCGGTGCGACCCTACAATCTGGCGCCGTGGTTCGGCGAACGACTGGATGTTCCGCCGTTGCTACGGGTGCTACGGGGCGACTTCTTTGCGATGCCGTTCGGCGAATCGGCGGAGCCGTTCGAGGGCCGCGTCTTCCCCGCCCACGGCCAGACGGCCAACGAGAAGTGGACGCTGCTGCGCTCGGACGGCGGCAGCGTCACCGTCGGGATGCAACTCACCAACCCGCCCGCGAAGGTGGAGCGAACGGTGCGCACGCTTCCCGGCCAGGCGGCGCTCTACCAGAAGCAGGTCATCTCGGGGCTATCCGGCCCGATGAGCTACGGGATGCACGCCATGCTGCGGTTCCGGTCGCGGGGGCTCATCTCCACCAGCCCGATCGTCTATGGCCAGGTCTGCCCGGTACCGTTCGAGGTTCCGGCAAAGGGCGGCTACCAGTTTCTGAAACAGGGTGCGGAGTTCGAGAGCCTGAGCGCGGCGCCCACAACTCAGGGCGGCACAGCCGACCTCACCGAATACCCCGCGCGCGAGGGCTACGAGGACCTGGTTCAGGTCGTGAACCGTCCCGGAGAGGAGCTCGCTTGGTCGGCGGTGGTCTTCCCCGAGGAGCGATACGCGTGGGTTCAGTTGAAGGACCCGCGCGCGCTGACGACCACGGTCTTCTGGATGTCGAACGGCGGCCGGCACTACTCGCCCTGGAATGGCAGGCATCGCGGCGTGCTAGGGGTGGAGGAGGTCACCTCCTACAGCCACCTCGGCCTTCCGGCCAGCGCCGCCGACAACCCGATCGTCAGGTTGGGCGTGCCGACCGTGCGGCAGTTCACGCCCGAGGAGCCGTTCGCGTTCGGGACGATCCACGCGGTGTTCGAGACGCCGGAGGGTTTCGGCCGCGTCGCGTCGGTGGAGCCATCGGATGGCGGCGTGGTGGTGGTTTCCGAAACGGGCGCCGCCGTCCGCGGAGCGCTTGACCTTGGCTTCCTCCGCGGTCGGTGAATCCGCCTTCGGCAGTTGGGCGAACCAACAGGGGCATGCGAGGCGTCTCTTCCTCGCGTGCCTCTTCCTTCGTGAATGGGTAAAATAGGACTTTGGTCATGCCGGAATTCGAGCGCCTGCTCTCCGCAGTTCATCTAGCGACCCGCAAGCTTGCGAGCTTGGGGGACATGGAGGTCGTCCTTCGGGACGTCCTTTCCATCTGCGTCGAGGCGGTCGGCGCCACCGGAGGCACGATCTACCTGCACGACCCCGCGGCGCAAACGCTGAAGTTCAAGCACGTCATCCCCGCCGACGTGGCCAGCAAGTTGCAGATGCGCGACATCCCGGACGATTTCGGCGTGGCGGGCCGTGTGTTCCACAGCGGCAGGGCGGAGACGAGCGAGTTTCCGGCGGGCGGAGACCCGGCTCGGCGGGACATCGTGGACATCACGGGCATACCGGTGACGACGATGATCACCGTCCCGCTGCAGGTGGCAGACATGCCCCCGATCGGAGTGCTCCAACTCGTCAACAAGCGGGACGCGCCGTTCGACAAAACGGACGCGGCGGTGCTGGACACGCTGTCGGAGGTCTCGACGCTCGCGCTGATGAACTCCGAGCTGCTGACGAGGAGCACCCGCGTGGCGTCGCTCGAAGGGATGGGGCGCACCGCGCACGACCTGGCCAACAAGGCGGGCGTGCTGGTGACGTTCCTGCCGGACATGCGGCGCAACCTGGACGGGCTGCGGGCCGGGTTGGACGAATCCGGCGTCAAGGGCAAGGCACGCGTCCACCTGGAGATGCTGGACAGCCTTTACACCGACGTCTTCGCGCCGTACAGCGACCGCGTCTACCGCTACGCGCGGCTGATCAACGACCTGGCTGCCGGCAAGAAGGTGGCGCCCAAGAAGAAGGTGCAGTCGTTCGAGTCGGTGGTGACGCAGAGCGTGGCCTACCTGGAGAGCCGCGCGCGGCAGAATCACGTCGAGATCGTCTACGACATGCAGGACGACGCGCCGGACTTCGCCTTCGACGAGCTGTTCGTCATGCGCATCTCCGAGAACTTGGTAAGCAACGCGATCAAGGCGGTGCGGGAGACGATCCCCGAGTCTTGGCTGGCGCAGCACGCCGGCGAGGATGACGCCTGCTTCGGGAAGGTCACCGTTCGGTGCCGGTTCGACGCGGACCATCACGTCCTGGAGGTGCAGGACAACGGCCCGGGCATGTCGCAGGAGACGATCGAGCGGATCCGATCGGGCGAGGTGCGTTCGGGGTGGGAACGCACGCCGGGAACGGGGCTCGGTACGAAGGTGGTGCTGGATCTCGCCACCTCGCACGACGCCAAGGTGTCGATCGACAGCGAACTCGGCAAAGGCTCCGTCGTGCGAATCGAGTTCCCGCACCAAGAGGCCGAGCAGGCCGAACAGGCGAGCGCCTAGCCGAACAGCTTCTCGCCGACGGAGCCGACCAACTCCATCATCTCGCGTTTCGGGGGCTCCTCCGTGACCTTGGCAAGCGTCTTGGCGAACGCCGCCCAATCGGGGGAGTCCATGAACGCCTCGCACTCGGCGCGAGTGCGCCAGAAGCCGATGTGCACCAGCGTGAGGTGCTGAAGGTCTTTGAGCAGCACGCCCCCACGGAAGCCGTTCTGCTTGGGAAGCGCCCCGGCGGCCCTGCGCCAGAGGGCGGCCCCATCGTCCAACATCCCGTCGCGTACCTTGAGCCTGACGATCCCCACGAACATCGCTTCGCCTCCTCACGAAACCCGGCCGGCGCCGGCGCGGGCCGTCGCCCAGCATACACCCAGGCGGAGTTAGCTGGGCTGCTGGACCACTTCGAGCGCGTCGACGCGGACCACGAGCACGGTGGCGTTGTCGCTTCCGCCGCCCACCAGCGCGTGGCTCACCAGGTTCCAGGCGATCTGGGAAGGTCCGCCCTCGGCGAGTAGCCCCGGCAGTTGCTCGTCGGTCACGTGGTTGGTGAGCCCGTCCGAACAGAGCATGTAGACGTCGCCAACCTTGACCTCGTCCTGGAAGATGTCGGGCGCCACGTCCTGCTCCGTGCCGACCGCCCGCGTGAGCACATGCCGGTACGGGTGTTGCTCGGCGGTCTCGCGGTCCATCATCCCGGAGCGCACCGCCTCCTCCACCCAAGTGTGGTCCACGGTCATCGGGGTTAGTTCACCCTCGCGCAAGCGGTAGACGCGCGAATCGCCGACCTGCGCGATGAATGCGCGGTCCTGCACGATCATCAGCGCGCTGAGCGTGGTGCCCATGCCGCGGCGCGATGGGACAGCTCGCGCCACGTCGAGCACGAAGCGGTTGGCCGCCATGACCGCGCTTCGCGCGGCCTCGTCCGGCCTTTCGCTGGGATGGTTCAGGTAGACGTCGATGAAGGTCTTGGTCGCGAGTTCGCTGGCGATCTGCCCCGCCTCGTGGCCGCCCATGCCGTCGCACACCACGAAGATGAGCCCCTTGGTGGCCAACTGGGCGTCGGTCTCGCAGAGGTAGTACTCAAGCTTGTCCTCGTTGTTCTCGCGGACGCGCCCCAGGTCGCTTTTGCAGCCGACCGTGACGCGCGGCCTTACGCGCAACTCCGCGTTCGGCGCGATGGCCTCGGCGGTGTACTCAGCGGTAATCTCGTCCATGTGGTGTCCCGTGGCCGCCCCAGTGTACAGCCTTATTCTTTGAACCGAACGCCGACTTCGAGGCTGCCCAAACGGATCACGTCGCCCTTCTGGAGCCGCGTGCGCATGTTGGGGGAGAGCTTCGCGTCGTTAAGCACGGTGCCGTTGGTGCTTCCGGTATCGGTCACGAAAAGGCCGTCGTCCGTGGCCTCGAACACCCCGTGGTGTCCGCTAACGTAGGGGTCCGAGATGGGGATCGCGTTGTCCGACTTGCGTCCGAAGGTGTGCAACCCCTTCTCAAGCGGAACCTCGTGGTCAGGAAAAACGAGCCAGGCGACGGCGTTGGAGACCGTCGGGACGACCGAGATCGCCGCCGTGCGTCCGCTCATGGCAGCCTGCGTCTTGCCCGTCTCGCCGGGAATGGAAAGGGTGAGTTCGAAGCCGCCCAGGCTGACGGTGACGCCGCTGGCGAGGGGAACCGGGTTGCCCGGTTCGAGCGCCTGTCCGCCAACCTTTGTGCCGTTGGTGCTTCCGAGGTCCTCCACGGTGGCCTCGGAACCGGTCAGGGTGACCTGCGCGTGCCGTCGGCTGACGCGCGGGTCGTCGACAACGATGTCGGCCTGTCGGCCGATCACGTTCGCGCCCGGCCGAAGTTGATGTTCGCGGCCGGCGCTCTCGACCAGGCACGGCAACTCCACCGCAGGCGCGCCAAAGGCGTCCTCGGGCAACGCCCGGTCGAAGATCAGGCCGCACTCGACGCAGAACATCACCCCCGGAGGGTTGGTGGATTTGCACACCGGACACTGCACCGGCTTGATGGTGATGGTGGCGTTTACCGTCGGCGCCATCCCCATCACGGTCTTGTTCGCGTCCATCGAAGGGGGCGCGCCAAGCTGAGTTTTGTTCAGGTCGACCATCCCCTTCATTGTGCACCGGAGCGGGCGTTACGTGCCAGCCCGACCGGCGAGCGCGAAGTACCGTTGCGGGCCTGTCGGAAAGGCACTCCGTAGGCTAAACTAGCCGCATACGAACCAGGAGGTCGCTACGATGGCCGACCCTAACGATATTCAGGCAGCCAAACTTGCGCGCCGGGAATTCACCAAGCGCCAGATCGACTTGACGCTCGCGGACATTCATGTGTCCCACGGCCTGGTGACGATACGCGGCGTCGTCCGGGCTCTACGAGGAGGGCCTCCCGACGTCCGCGCCGAGGTCGAGTTGGTCGCGCGCCTTCTGCGGGCCAAGCCCGAGATCCGCGACGTCGTAGTCGACTGCATTTACCGCTCATGAACAGTCCCAGCATCAACGAAGAGTACTTACGCAAACTTGTCTCCGCAGACGACGCCGTGAAGCTCGTCAACAGCGGGGACCGCGTCTATATCGGCTCGAACTGCGGCCAGCCCGTAGAGGTGCTCAACGCCCTCGCTAAGCGCCACAACGAGTTGCACGGCATTGAGATCGTGCACATCCTGCTCATGGGAGCCGCCCCGACGGCCAACCCCCTCTACTCGGAGAACTTCCGCCACCTGGCGTACTTCATGGGCGCCAGCATCCGCAAGCCGGTAAACGAGGGCTACGCCGACTACGCTCCCATCTTCCTCAGCGAGATCCCGCAGCTCTTCTACAGCGGCCAGACTCCGGTCGACGTCGCGGTGGTCGCCGTTTCCCCGCCGGACGAGCACGGCTACTGCTCGATGGGCATCAGCGTCGACATCGGATTGGCGGCCTGCCAGACGGCCAAGGTGATCATCGCCGAGATCAACGAGCAGATGCCCCGCACGATGGGCCCCGGCATGCTGCACGTCAGGGACGTGACCGCCTTCGTTCGCACAAACTACCCGGTGCTCGAGCACGCCCCCGGAGACATCGACGACATCAGCCGAGCCATCGCGCGGCACATCGTCAACCTGATCCCTGACGGCGCCACGATCCAGACCGGCATCGGCAATATCCCCGACGCGGTGCTCGACGGCCTAAAGGACAAGAACGACCTTGGCGTGCACACCGAGATGTTCGCCGACGGCCTCATCCCGCTGATCGAGTCCGGGGTCGTCACTTGCCGGAAGAAGACGTTGCGCCCGGGCAAAGTTATCTGCACCTTCGTGAACGGGACGCGCAAGCTGTACGATTACATCGACAACAACCCGTTCTTCGAGTTCCACACGTCGGACTACGTGAACGACCCGTTCGTCGTGGCCCAGAACAACGACATGATCGCCATCAACGGCGCCATCGAGGTGGACCTCACGGGCCAGATCGTCAGCGACTCGATCGGTACCCGCTTCTACAGCGGCATCGGCGGTCAGGTCGACTTCATCCGCGGCGCGGCCCGGTCGAAGGGCGGCAAGCCGATCATCGCGCTTCCCTCGCGCACGAACAAGGGCGTCAGTCGCATCGTGCCGATGGTCAAGCCGGGCGCCGGCGTGGTCACCTCGCGCGGCGACGCCCACTACGTCGCCACCGAGTACGGCATCGCCTATCTGCACGGCAAGTCGGTCCGTGAGCGCGCCCTCGCGCTCATCCGCATCGCCCACCCGGACGTTCGCGACGAACTGATGGAGAAGGCGAAGGAGCTCGGTTACATCCCGAAGGACCAGCCGACCCTCACCCACGTCTACCCAGACCACTGCGCCAAGCGGGTCACGATCAAGACCGGCGAGACGATCGCGGTTCGGCCGGTCATGCCGACCGACGAGGACGCGGTCAAGCGGTACTTCTACTCGCTGAAGCCCGAATCGGTCGAGCGCCGGTTCAACCGCATGGTCCGCATGCTGTCGAACGAGACGGTCCGCGACATGGTGAACGTCGACTACAAGACGCGCAATGCGTTCGTCGCCACCATCTCCCGCGGTAACGGCGAGCAGATCCTGGGCAGCGCCCGGTTCCAGCTCGACGAATCGACCAACGTGGCCGAGATCGCCTTCGCGGTGCTCGACGACTGGCAGAACCGCGGCATCGGCCGCGCGTTGGTGGACGCCTTGGTCGCCAGCGCCAAGGAACTCAAGATCAAGGCGTTTGAGGGCTACGTCGGCACCGACAACGCCTCTATGCTGCGCCTGCTCCAGTCGTGCGGCTGCCCGTGCGAGCTCAAGCTCGAGGGCAACCAGTACAAGGCGCGCCTGACCTTCGAGCAGGCCCGCTAAAGCCGGCCCGCTCCGAACGACGAAAGGGCCCCGGCGGTAACCGCCGGGGCCCTTTTCCGTCTTGGTTCAAGCGAGTCCGATGAGCGCGCCGACCTCGCCGACCACGTAGAAACTGCCCGTAACGAGCACGACGTCGTCCCCCGCGGCCTCGGTCGCCGCGTCTAGGGCCGACCCGAAGTCGGAGTGCGCGGCAACCGATCGGAACAGGCCCCCGACCTCCCGGCACAACTCCTCAGGGTCCCTGGCGCGCTCCATCTTCACTGCCGAAAGGTGCGCCTGGCGGATGAGCGGGGCAAGCGGCCCGTAGAAAGCCGCCGGTTCATGCCCCTGCACCATGCCGCTCACAAGCACGATGCGCGGCTCTTTCGACGCCTGGGCCAGCCACTCTTGGAAAGCCTGGTCGTACGCCGCCCGGTCCTCGAAGTAGAGATGCTTCGCCCCCGGCCGCGCTTCCTCGAACAGCGATCGGATCAGGACGTCCACCGCTTCGCGGTTGTGCGCGCCATCCAGGATCAGGCGTCGACCGCGCCATTCGGCGTGCTGAAAACGCCCCGGCAACGCCACCCGCCGCACGCTCTCGGCGATCCGCTCCGGCTTACGAATCGCACCGGCGGCTTCCGATGCGGCGATCGCCAGCGCCATGTTGTGTCCCTGCATCGCACCCGCGATCCCGGGAACCAACCCGCCGTACGAGCCGCCCGGCGTGCAAACCCGATAGCCGTCGCTCTCCGGGCTCAGCGCAACCTCGCGGCCGAACCGCCACAGCGGGGCGCCGACCTCGCGGGCCACGCGCTCGATGGCCGCCGTAGCCTCGTCCGGCGCCTGGCCCACGACCAACGGTCGCCCCGGCTTGGCGATACCTGCCTTCTCCGTGGCGATCTTCTCCAGCGTCGAGCCCAGGATGTGCATGTGGTCGTAACCGATGCTGGTGATGACGCCGGCGGCGGGGGTGATCACGTTCGTGGAGTCGAGCCGGCCGCCAAGACCCACCTCCAGCGCCACCCACTCGGCATGGCGCTCGCGCCAAAAGGCAAAGCCGAGCGCGGTCTTCAGTTCAAACTCGGTCGGTCCGCCGAGCGGTCCGTTCTCAAGCGTTTTGCCGACCTCCAGCATCTCGGAGACCAGCCGCGCGAAGTCTTCGCGGGGGATGAGCGAGCCGCCGAACTGCACGCGCTCGCGCACATCGAAAACGTAGGGGCTGAAAAAGCCCCCAGTCCGGTAGCCCTGCCCCAGCAGCAGGTTCTGGATGAAGGCGGTGGTGCTCCCTTTGCCGTTTGTGCCGGCGACGTGCACGTAGGAAGGCGAACCGGTCGCGCCCAAGGCGTCCTGCAGCCCGAGGAGCCGCACGTAGGCCTCCATGCGGTCGAGGCCCAGCCGCCACCCCCGCTTGCGCAGGCGGCCAAGGGCGGCCACGGCCTCGTCGAACGATAGTTGGGTGGAGGTGCTAGGCACGGGACGTGGACGGGATGAGGCCCGATTCCTTGATGCGGCGCACGGCCTCGGCGAACCGCTCGCCATCTTTGTCACCGGAGAGCGTGAGCGACATGCGCACGTAGCCCTCGCCGTTCGAGCCGTAGCCGTTGCCAGGGATCGCCACGATGTGAGCGCGGCTCAGCAGAGCGGCGGCGAACTCGGCGCTGGTCATCGACGGGTCGGGGACGCGGGCCCACACGTAGAACGTGGCTTTCGGCTTGGTCACCTTCCAGCCGATGGAGTTGAGGCCGTCGCAAAGAAGGTCGCGTCGGCGCTGGTAGACGGCGCGCGTGGCGTCGTTGTTCACCTCGGTCAGGGCAACCGCGCCCGCCTGAGCGATCGCCGCAAACTGCTTCGAGTCGATGTTGCTCTTGAGCTTCTGCAGCGTGTTGACCGCGTCCGGGTTGCCGACCACGAACCCCAGGCGCCAACCGGTCATGTTGAACATCTTGCTGAGCGAGTGGAACTCGATGGAGACGTCCTTGCCGCCCTCGACCTGCAGGACGGTCGGGTTCCGGAAGTCGTCGTAGGTCACCGTGGCGTAGGCCATGTCGTTGACCAGCACGATGTCGTACTCCTTGCAGAATCGCACCAGGTCGACGTAGAACTCGCGCGTGGCCACCGCGCCCGTCGGGTTGTGCGGGTAGCAGACGTAGAACAGCTTAGCGCGGCGCGCGACGTCCGAGGGGATGTCCTCGAGCTTCGGCAGGAAGCCGGCCTCCTCCTTCAGGGGCGTCTCGTAGACCTCCGCGCCGGCCATCAGGCCGTTCACCTTGTAAACCGTGTAGCCCGGGTTCGGGGCGATCACCACGTCGCCGGGATCGGCGTACGCCCACGCCAAATGGGCGAGCCCCTCCTTGCTGCCGATGAGCTGGGCGACCTCCGTGTCGGCGTCGACCGACACGCCGAACTCGCACTGGTACCAGGTGGCCGCCGCCTTCAGAAACGGCGCCCAACCTCGGGCCGACTCGTCGTACCGGTGGGTCTCGGGGTTCTCGACGGCCGCCTTGAGCGCCTCCACGATCGGCCGAGGGGTGGGCTGATCCGGGTCGCCGATGCCGAGGTCGATGATGTCTGCGCCTTGCTCGATGGCCTCGCGCTTGATGCGGCTGATCTCAGAGAAGAGGTAAGGGGGAACGTTGCCTAATCGCTTGGAGGGCGGTACCATCGGCCGGATTGTACCGTCGGGCCATTTGAAGGCCCGGCCCCGGCCAATGGGTACGATCGAGCCGTCCCATGACCTCTCTTCCCGTCATCCCGCTCACCGCCGCCTCCGCGGCGGGCGTCTTCTACGCTGGGCTTGGGTTGGCGTACAAGCGGGCGGACGCCGCAGGCTGCCGAGCGCTTCCCTTCCAGGTGGTCTACGCGCTGATCAGCGGGATGGTGATGCTGGCCGCCTCCACGATGCAGTCGGGCGCCTGGGGCGACCCGCGGCTGTGGGCGCTGGCCGGAGCGTCGGGCGTGATGCTGGTGCTGGCGGTGGTGTCGCTGCTGAAGGCCAACTCGCTCGGCCCGGCGTCGGTCACGTGGACCATCACCAACCTGTCGCTGCTGCTGCCGATCGCCGCGTTCGCGTTTCTCGGCGAGCCGGTGCGTTGGGCCGACCTGCTGCTCGTGGCGCTGTTCGTCGGCATGATCGGGCTCTTCGGCCGGGGCATCAAACAGGCCGGGGACGTGCACGCCGGCAACGCCAAGGGGTTCGTGCTGGCTCTTGCCGGGCTCTTTCTGGCCAACGGCACGTTCCTAACCCTGAGCAAGCTCCAGAACAAAGCGTTCGGCGGCGGGAGCACCGCCGCCTACGGGGTGCTCATCTTCTTGGTTACCGCGACGATCGCGCTCTCCGCGCATGGCCTGAGCGCCGAGCGGCGTCGGTTCGACGCCTCCGAGTGGAAGGCGGGCGCTTTCGCGGGCACGACCAATGGCCTCGGCTTTCTGTGCATGTTGACCTCGCTCAGCCTGCCCGCCAGCGTGGCGTTCCCGCTCAGCCACGGCATCTCGCTGCTCGGAGGGGTGTCGCTGACGATGATCGCCGCGCGCGAGCGGCTGAACGCCGCGAAGGCCTTGGGCTTCGCGCTCGGCGCCGCGCTGGTCGTGGCGTCGGTGATGCGAGACCAGCTCGCGGCGTGGCTCGGCGGCTGACGCCGCTTGGCCGGGCGGCGCCGGGCAGTCTGGTACCATTGAGGATCGTCGAGGCGTGGCGCAGTCTGGTAGCGCACCTGCTTTGGGAGCAGGGGGTCGCGAGTTCGAATCTCGCCGCCTCGACCATTCCTTAGCTCCACAACCGCGGTTGTCCAGCCCCTAAGCCCTGGCCATAATGGGCCATGCTTCCGTTGCTTGCCCTTGCGTTTGCCGCCGCCGGCTGTTCGGCCCCCGTCGATCAGGCCGCGCAGCGCCCGAACATCCTGCTGTTCGTCGTGGACGACATGGGCTGGCAGGACACGTCGGTTCCGTTCCACTCGCGGCGCACGCCCCTTAACGACCGCTACCGCACCCCGAACATGGAGCGGCTCGCGGCGGAGGGGATGAAGTTCACGCAGTTTTGCGCCAGCCCGGTCTGCTCGCCGTCGCGGGTGAGCCTGCTGACCGGGTTGAACGCGGCGCACCACATGGTGACCAACTGGACGCTGGAGCCGGGCAAGAAGACGGACCGGCCCGACCCGGCATTCGCGCCCCCGGATTGGAACGTGAACGGCGTCACGAACGCGCCGGGCCAGCCGCTCTCGGTCCTCGCCGAGACGCTGCCGCAGGCGCTCAAGCGGCAGGGCTACAAGATGATCCACATCGGCAAGGCGCACTTCGGGGCGATCGGCACGCCCGGCGCCGACCCGCTCCACCTGGGGTTCGACGTGAACGTGGCCGGACACGCCGCCGGCGGGCCGGGCAGCTACCTGCCCGAGCGGATGTACGGCAACGACGTGCCGGGCCCCTGGGGCGTGCCGGGGCTTGAGAAGTATTACGGCTCGCAGACGTTCCTGACCGATGCGCTGACGCGCGAAGCGATCGCGCAGTTGCGCAAGGCCACGACCGAGGGGCGGCCGTTCTTCCTGCACCTGGCGCACTACGCGGTGCACGTGCCGCTCGATCCCGACGCGCGGTTCGTGGGCCGGTACCTGGCGGCGGGGCTCGACCCGAAGGAGGCGCGGTACGCGGCGCTGGTCGAGGGGATGGACCTGAGCCTGGGGCAGGTGCTGGACGAACTCAAGGCGCTCGGCCAGGAGCGGAACACGGTGGTGTTCTTCGTCTCCGACAACGGCGGCCTGAGCGCAGAGGGGCGCGGCGGCGCGCCCAACACGCACAACCTTCCGCTGAAGAGCGGCAAGGGCTCGGCCTATGAGGGCGGGCTGCGCGTGCCGTGCATCGTCAAGTGGCCGGGCGTCGCCCAGCCGGGCTCGACCTGCGCCACGCCGGTGATCATCGAGGACCTCTTCTCCACGGCGCTCGAGGTCGCCGGGGCGAAGTCGCCGAAGGTGGACGGTCGCAGCTTCGCGAACCTGCTGCGCGGCAGGCGCGATGCACGGGACCGCACGTTGGTCTGGCACTACCCGAACTTCTGGGGACCGCACGGGCCGGGTATCGAGCCGTTCAGCGCCATCCGGCGCGGGGACTGGAAGCTGATCTACTTCCACATGTCGCGTCGGGTGGAGCTGTACGACTTGGGCCACGACGTCGGCGAGGAGCACGACCTGGCCTCGGCCGAGCCCAAGCGTGCGGCGGAGCTGGCGCGGCTGCTCGGGCGGAAGCTGAAGGGCTGGGGCGCTAAGATGACGATCGAGAAGGCCTCCGGCAAGCCGGTTCCCTTCCCTGGCTGAGCGGTCGGGTCTTGAGGCGTCCTCTCTAGGGGCATTTCCGGGCTCCCGTGGCCGGCGGGTTGCCGGCCCGCGCCGCTCAACCCTCGGGCGGGGCGTCCATCTTGATGGAGATCGGGAACGATTCGATATGCAGGTCCGCGTGCACCACCTGCGCCTTCTTCGAGCTGTCGCCGTGGTTGCTCGCGTGAGCATCGCTGAAGAACCAGACGTCGTTGCGGGCATCTCTGGACCCGAGCATGTCCCCGCACAGCCCGTCGCCTCGCGCCTCGGCAAAGGCCAACGAGCGGTGCGGCGGCCACTGGGCGAGGTCGCAGAAGGTGTTCGACCGGGCATCCCTTGTGGGGAAGCCGGCAAACTCATAGCTTGTCAACAAGTGGTTGAAGTCCATGTAGAACAGGTCCTGGCGCGCCACGCGGTCGAGCGGGCAGAAGAACAGGTCCTTGCTCCGCACATACGGCATCATCGACGCAACGAGCATCCGGGTTTCCTCTTCGGGTTCTGGAATCGTCTGCTCGGGGTTGCATTCCGCGACCTTCGCTAGGAGTTTATCCATCTGAAGATACGGCGGAAGGTAACCGCTGTTGTCCTGCGTGTAAAGGATAATGGCCGCGCCCAATTGTCGCAGGTTGGAGGAGCAAACGCTTACCTTTGCCCGCTCCTTGGCCGCACCAAAGACCGGAAAAAGGATCGCGGCCAACACGGCGATGATCGCGACGCAAACCATCAGTTCCATCAGCGTGAAAGCCCGCATTTCGTGGGTTCTAGTCCTCATCTTGCCACCTCCGAG
>CAZIIS010000068.1:0-15177 GCA_964539295.1 uncultured Fimbriimonadaceae bacterium
CCCTTCGCGCTCTTCACCTCGACGGCCTTCCTGGACTCGCTTCCGAAGTCGCTCGAGGAGAGCGCCGAGCTCGACGGCGCGGGCTGGGCGGACGTGCTCTTCCGCCTGGTCCTCCCCCTCTCCCTGCCCGTCCTGGCGACGAGCGCGATGACGGCCTTCCTGGCCGCCTGGAACGGCTTCCTCGTGCCCCTCCTCTTCCTCTCGGACGACGCGAAGTACACGATCGGGGTGAGGCTCTACGGCTACGTCGGGATCGTCGCCTCGGGCGCGCCGCGCTGGAACCGCTTCGCGGCGGCCTCCATCGTCAACCTCGCCGAGCCCCCGGCGCGACCGCCACGGGGGTTCGGCGCCACGATACCCCGCGGGTCAGGAAACGTACGGTCGCCCGACGCGCAACACCTTGACGGCGTTCTCCAGCCGCTCACCCAACCGTTCGTCGGCCCGTCTGAAATGGCCGATGCTGCGCTCGACCACCTCGGCGCGGCTGACGCCGGCGAGCCCGGCGGCGATGTTCTCCACCAGGCGCGTCTTCTCCTCCTCGCTCATCAAGCGATAGAGGTTGCCGGCCTGGACGAAGTCGTCGTCCTCGCGATGCTTCGGGAACGGGTGGGCGGCCGCCGTTCCACGCAACTCGACCGCCGCGTAAAGCGGCACGTTGGTCTGCACCGGTCCGCCCGTGCTGTTCGGCTCGTAGTTGGTCGTCCGGCCAAGGTTGTCGTCAAAGCGCATCGCGCCGTCTCGGCCGTAGTTGTGCACCGTCGTCGCGTGCGGGCGGTTGACCGGAAGCTGCGTGTGGTTCACACCCAACCGATGGCGCTGCGCGTCGCCGTAGGCGAAGAGCCGTCCCTGCAGCATTCGGTCCGGCGAAGGCCCGATGCCCGGCACGAAGTTGGCCGGGTCGAACGCCGCCTGCTCCACCTCGGCGAAGTAGTTCTCGGGGTTGCGGTCCAGCACCAACCGTCCCACCTCGATCAGCGGGTAATCGGCGTGCGGCCAAACCTTGGTCAGGTCGAACGGGTTGAAGCGATAGGTCGCCGCCTCTTCCACGGGCATGATCTGCATCCTCAGCGTCCAGGACGGGTAGTCGCCCTGTTCGATCGCCTGCATCAGGTCCAGGTGGTGGAAGTTCGGGTTCTCGCCCGCGATTCGCGCCGCCTCCTGCGACGTCAGGCAGCGGATCCCCTGGTTGGTCTTGAAGTGGTACTTCACCCAAAACGCCTCGCCCTTGGCGTTCACCCACTGGAAGGTGTGCGAGCCGAACCCGTCCATGTGGCGGTAGGAGTACGGGATGCCCCGGTCGCCGAACAGCCATACGAACTGGTGCGTGGCCTCGGGCGAGTTCGAGAAGAAGTCCCAAACGTCGTCCGGCTCCTGCACGTTGGTGCGGGGGTCGCGCTTTTGCGAATGGATGAAGTCCGGGAACTTGAGCGGGTCGCGTATGAAGAAAATCGGGGTGTCGTTGCCGACGAGGTCGTAGTTCCCCTCCTCGGTGTAGAACTTCAGCGCGAAGCCGCGCGGGTCGCGCACCGTATCCGGCGAGCCCCGCTCCAGGGCGACCGTCGAGAACCGGGCGAGCACCTCGGTCCGCTTCCCCACGGCCTCCATAAACTTCGCGCGCGTCCATTGGCTGACGTCGCGCGTGACCTCGAAATACCCGTGCGCCCCCGAACCCCTCGCGTGCACCACGCGTTCCGGGATGCGCTCGCGGTTGAACCGCGCGAGCTTCTCAATCAGGTGATGGTCCTGCATCAACACGGGCCCGTACGGCCCGGCAGTCTGGGAGTTTTGGTTGTCGGGGACGGGTGCGCCCGCCTCCGTCGTGAGCTTGTCGCGCTCGTCCATTTGGGCTACCTCCTAAGCTAGCCTCCACTCCTAGCAAGGCGCCCCGCCCACTACGGGCGACCGGACGCCCATGAGGTCATTGTATCGGCGATATTGCGGGGATGGACTAGACGAGGTCGAACAGGGAGTCCGCGGGCTTCTCCGGCTCAGGGTCAGGCTTCGGCCCCTTCTGCGCCAACCGCTGGGCCGCCGCCCACGCGCGGGAGATGTCGGCCACCAAAAGCGAATACCCGCCGTCCGAGGCCGCCCCCTGCTGCCGCAGGATGTAGGCCGGGTGGAGCGTGGCCATCGCCGTGCGGGCGAACTCGCACGGGAAGTAGGTTCCCCGCTCCTTGGTGATGCGGAAGTCCGGCTTGATCAGGTTCTTGGCGCTGGGCGCGCCCACGCAGAGGATCACCTTCGGCGCGATCGCCGCAAGCTGCGGAACGAGCCAGCGGCGGCAGGCGGCCACCTCGTCGGGAAGCGGGGCGCGGTTGCGCGGCCGCCCGCTCGACCAATCCGCCGCACGGCACTTGACCGTGTTGCAGATGAACACGTCGTCCCGCGAAAGGCCGCTGTCGGCCAGAGCCTGGTCGAGCAGTTTGCCGGCGCGGCCAACGAACGGCCGACCGGTCTTGTCCTCCTCCTCGCCCGGGCCCTCGCCCACCAGCACCAAAGGCGAGGCCGGGTTACCCTCCCCAAACACCACGTTCGTGCGGCGCTCGGCCAGAGGGCAGTCGCGGCAGACCAGACACTCCTGCCGAAGCTCCTCCAGCGTCATGCCGGGTCCTTCCTGGCGGCCTCGGCGATCCGGTCGTACGAGTCCTTGATGTCCTGCGGGATCACCCGGACGTCGGCGAGCGTGGTCATGAAGTTGGTGTCGCCGCTCCAGCGCGGCACGATGTGCCAGTGGATGTGAGTCGGGATTCCCGCTCCGGCCGCGCGACCGATGTTGATCCCCACGTTGAACCCATCCGGGTTGTAGACCGCCTTCAACCATCGCAGGCCGGCGGCGACCAACCGGTTGATCTCGAGCAGCTCCTCGTCGTTCAGTTCCGACATGTCCCCCGTGTGGCGATACGGCGCGACCAACAGGTGCCCGTTCGTGTAGGGGAAGCTGTTGAGCATCACGAAGGCCGTCTTGCCTCGGTAGAGGATGAGGTTGTCGCGGTCGTTGTCCTGTTGGGGCAGTTCGACGAAGATGCACCCTTCAATCGCATTCGCGTCGGCCTGCGTGACGTAGGAGAAGCGCCACGGGGCCCACAACCGTTCCGGCATGACCCGAGTATGACACCTGTCCCGCGGCAAGGTCCCGCGGCGTCGAGGCCCGGTATATTGGCGTCGATGCCTGTCTTTGAGTACCGATGCAACGCATGCGGCAAGCGTTTCAGCGCGCTCATCGGCATGACCGCGGAGCCCGACAGCGAGGCCTGCACTCACTGTGGCAGCACGGACGTCCGCCGCCTGGTGAGCCGCTTCGCACGCCTTCGAAACGAGGACGACCGCATCGACGAGATGGCCGATCGGCTCGAAACGATGGGCGAACCGGACGATCCCAGGCAGATGCGCTCCATGGTGCGCGAGATGGGCAAGGCCATGGACGAGGACCTCTCCGACGAGATGGAGCAGATGCTCGAGGACGACCTGGCCGGCGAAGGCGGCCCGGACGAGGGATGAAGGAACCCGGCGTGCTGACCGTGGTCTGCGGCAGCATGTACGCCGGCAAGACCGAGGAGCTCATCCGGCGCGCGCGCCGCGCGCTCTACGCCAGGAAAAAGGTGCAGGTCTTCAAGCCCTCCATCGACCGGCGCTTCGAAGACGCGATGGTGGTCACCCACATGGGCGTCCGGCACGAGGCGCAGGCCGTGCCCGACGTGGCGGCGCTCGCCGCCGCCATCGAGGACGACACCGACGTGGTCTGCATCGAGGAGGCGCAGTTCTTCGACGCGAGCATCGTGAACCTGGTCGTCGGCCTGGCCGACGGCGGGGTGGACGTGGTGCTGGCCGGCCTGGACCAGGACTTCCGACGAAAGCCGTTCGGCCCGATGCCCGAGTTGCTCGCGGTGGCCGACGAGGTGGTGAAGCTTCGCGCCATCTGCATGAAGTGCGGCCGCCCGGCCAGCCACACCTACCGCACCATCGACGGCAAACCCGCGCACAAGGGCGACCCGGTCATCCTGATCGGCGCCGCCGAGGCCTACGAGGCGCGCTGCCGCGCGTGCTACGAACTTCGGGGCGAAAGGAAGCCCCGGCGCAGGCGGGGCTGAACGAGGCAAGGCCCGCCGGTCGACGGCGGGCCTTGCCTCATCGGCGCGTATGGCGCGAACTAGTCGCCGCGCTCGATCGTCATCTTGCCGTTCAAGACCATCTGCATGATCGGGGCCTTCTTCAGCTCCAAGACGGCCTTCACGCTCACCCCGTCAGAGGGGTCGATCCAGACCGTGGACTCGGCGGAGGCGGGGTCCGCCCCCTCGGTCTCCTTGGCGATCACCTTGACCTTCACGCACTCGATGCCGTTCACCTTCTCCTGACCGAGCACTTCGTACTGCTGGGTGATCGGGACGACGCCCTTCTCCTTGTCCTCCTCGATCTTGACCTCCCACTTGTCGCCCGCCTTGTAGGCGTCCTTCTCAACGATGAACGAGGTGAGGTTGGAGACGCGGTATTCGTCCCCTCCAATGGAATCGGGCTTCACGGCCTTCAACTCCGTGACGCGCCCGTTCGGCTTGCACCGAATGACGGTCACCTGATCCGCCACGGGCATCTCGCTGTCGCCAAAAAGGATGGTCGCATCCTTCTGGGTCTCCTCGATCGAGAAGCTCCCGTCCTCCTTGACCTCGGTCACCTTCTCGACCACGGTGGAGACGAACTCCGCCTTGACGCCCTGGACCTCCGTCACCGCTTTGAGCCTATAGGTGTAGGTCTGATCGACCTTGGGAACGCGCTTGAGGTTGAAGCCATCGGCCGCATACGCGGCCGCAGCGATCGCGAGAACCGCCGCTCCGATGAGAATCGATGCTCGTTTCATGGTCTACCCTCCAGTCGTTTGAGCATGGTACTTCGTTACGCCGGGCAAGTGAGGCATGTTGCCTTCGAACCCCTCGCGGGCCTGGGGTACACCGGCGGTGCACGATGGACAGCCCCTACCGCAATCTGGAATGGATGGTGACGGCATGAGCTTCCGCGCCGTGACCTTCGACTGCGCGGAGACGCTCCTCGGCGTCGACTGGCGACCCGCGCCCCTTGCGGTCGGCTGCCTGGACGCACTCGGGCTGGCCCACGACCCGGTAACCGCGGAAGCGGCGTACGACGCCATCTTGCGCAGCCGCTACCCCGAGTTCCGCGAGCTCAACCGCACCCGCGACGAGAAGACGGTCGATTGCTTCTGGCGCAACCTCACGGAGGATTGGTTGGAGCAGATCGGCCTGTCGCAGGAGCTGGCGCCCGCCGTGGGCGCCGAAGCCGACCGGCGCATCTTCGGACCCGAAACGCAGGTGTTCGAGCTGTTCGACGACGTGCGGCCCTGCCTGGACCGGCTCCGCAGGGACGGCTACCGTCTCGCCGTGGTGAGCAACTGGGACATCTCGCTACACCGTTCGTTGCGCGAGTTCGGCCTATACGACTACTTCGACGTGGTGGTGGCGTCGATGGAGGAGGGGGTCGAAAAGCCGGACCCGGCGCTCTTCGAGGTCGCTTTGGGCAGAATGAAGGTGTCGGCCGATGAAACCCTCCACGTGGGCGACAATCCGCTGGACGACCTCATCGGCGCCAAACGAGCCGGCATGCGATGCCTGCTCATCGACCGCAGTCAACCATGCTCATCCAAAACGGTGTTGAACACGCTGGCGGACCTGCCGGAAGCGATGCGACGATAGCCGGCCATCGGCTTTCGGATTACGACTACGAGCTCCCCGAGGAGTTGATCGCGCAGGAGCCGTTGGCCGACCGCAGCGCGTCGCGCCTGTTGGTGCTTCGGCGGGATACCGGGGCGGTGGAGCACCGCCGGTTCGCCGACGTGCCCGACCTTCTCCAAGCCGGCGACCTGCTCGTCATGAACGACACGCGCGTGACGGCGCTGCGGCTCCTGGGCAGACGCGCCACCGGCGGGCAAGTCGAAGCGCTTCTGCTGGCGCCCACCGGCACGCCAGGCGGCTTTGTGGCGCTCATGCGCCCCGGCAAGCGGCTCAGGCCGGGCGCCGAGGTGGCGTTCGGCGAAGGGATCCACGGCTTGGTCACCGACGACCTCGGCGAAGGCCGGAAGCGGCTCACCCTATCTGCCTCGGGCGACCTGAACGACGCGCTGGCGCGAGTCGGTCGCGTTCCGCTGCCGCCCTACATCCACGCCGCGCTGGCCGACCCCGAGCGCTACCAGACCGTCTACTCGAAGACCCCCGGAAGCGCCGCCGCGCCGACCGCCGGGCTCCACTTCACCGCCGGCGTCATCAAGCAGTTGGCGGCGCGGGGCGTGAAGCTGGCGCGGGTCAGCCTGGACGTGAGCATCGACACCTTCCGTCCCGTCCAGCATGAGGACCTTGGCGAGCACGTGATGCACGGCGAGCGATGTCGGGCGCCCGAGTCCACCGCCGAGGCGATCGCCTCATGCAAGGGCCGGGTGATTGCGGTAGGTACCACCACCGTACGCACGCTGGAGAGCCTGGCCACTGGCCCGCGACAGGTACCCGCCGGCGAGATGGTCTCACGGCTGTTTATCTTGCCGGGGTACACCTTCCGAGCTGTCGACGGGATGTTCACCAACTTCCACATGCCCCGTACGACCATGCTCATGATGATCTCCGCACTCGCAGGGAGGGATGCGGTGATGAATGCATACAACGAAGCATTGCGAGAGCGTTATCGCTTCTTGAGCTTCGGAGATGCTATGCTGATCCTCTAGCGTCGCCAGAATGGCAGCGACGCAAGTCAGGCGCATGAGTAGCACTTAGGAAGGCAGAACGACGATGGCAAGCACCAAAAAAACCGACTTTGATCCGCTTGCTTACATCGAGAACGCGTTCTTGGACAAGCCCAAGAAGCCGCGGTCGGGTTCGCGCGGCGATGGGGATGGAAGCACGGCCGAAGGCAAGGCCGTCGTCGAGCGCAAGGAGCGGTTCCGCAAAACCAGTCTCAGCGCCCCGCGACCTCGCCGAACCAAGGCCCCCGGACCAGACGGCGAAGCGATCGACGGCAACGTCAAAGCGCTTTGGGAAGCGCTTCCCAAGAACATCGAGTTCCTGTCGCACTTCTTCGACGACTCGGTAACGAGCCACTACTACCACGGGCCGTTCAAGGAATCTCGACAGGAGCTGATCATGCGACTTCTCGACCCCGAGCTCACGCTCGAGGAGGTAAGCCGCCTGCTGGGCGTGTGCCCGGCCACCGTCCGGCGCTACACGAACCGTGGCTGGCTGAAGCATCACCGCACGAAGGGCGGCCAGCGGCGTTTCCGGCTCGGCGGCGTGGTGGAGTTCGTCGAGCAACACGGCAGGCTGCCCGAGGAGTAGGGTTGGACGGCAAGCCGCTCAACATCGCGATCTTCTCCGACAGCGCCCTGCCCATTCTCAACGGCGTAAGCGTCAGCATCGACTGCCTGGTTCGCGAACTCCGCGAACGGGGGCATCGGGTTCACGTTTTCACCAGCGCCCATTTCAACTACCGGGACCCGGACCCCAACACCCACCGGTTCCCCGCCGTCCAAACGCCCTGGACCCGCGGCTATCCGCTGGCTTTTCCGCCCTTCTATCCGATGCTGCTGGAGTTCCGGCGACAGCGCTTCGACGTCATCCACACGCACACGCCGTTCACCATCGGTCTGGTGGGGTTGCGATGGGCGCAGTCGCACGAGATCCCGATCGTCTCCACCTACCACACGCTTTACGACAAGTACGCGCACTACGTGCCGTTCTTCCCCAAGCGTTACATTCGCTACAAGATCGCCAAGCACACCAACTTCTACTACAACAGCGTCGACCACGTCATCACGCCCAGCGAGGCGTCGTTGCGCTGGCTGCAGCGCCACTCGATCAAGCGCCCGATCACGGTGATCCCGACCGGCGTCATCCCGCCACGGCCAGGCAACCGCAGCGAGGTCCGGCAATCGCTCGGCATCGCGCCGTCGCACAAGGTGATGGTCTACGCGGGGCGCATCGCCAAGGAGAAGAACATGGGGATGCTGCTCTCCTCCGCGGCGCTCGCATTCGCCGAAGACCCCCACCTCCGGCTCTGGTTGGTCGGCGACGGTCCCGCCCGGCAGGACTGCCTGGCCCTCATCCGCAATCTGGGCATCGGCGACCGGGTCACCTTCGTCGGCTTCGTGCCCCGCCCCGAACTGGACCGGTACTACTCGGCGGCCGACCTGTTCGTCTTCAGCTCGACCACCGAAACCCAGGGCCTCGTGGTGGTCGAGGCGATGACCCACGGCCTGCCGGCGCTCGTGGTGCGCGGCGGGGGCGCGGGCGAAGCGGTCGTACCCGACGTGAACGGCTACCTTCTGGCCAACTCCCGGAACGATATGGCGACGGCGATGGTGCGCGTCATGAACGACGATTCGCTTTACAGCCGGCTTTCCGATGGCGCGCGGCGCACCTCGCGCCAGTACACTGTGCCGGTGATGACCGACCGCGTGTTGGATGTGTACCGGGAGACGATAGGAGCCCCTCGGCCGAGCCAGGAGAAGGGCGTTGCCGTCCCCTAGCTCCCGCGGCCTGCGCCTCTTTTGGTGGACGGCGGCGATGCTCTTCGCGCTGCGGGTGTTGCTGGCGCTGGTCGCCGTGCCGCCGACGGCAAGCATCGTGCTCAGCCTGGTCGTGTCGATCATCTTCGTCGCTGCGCCGATCGCGGCCATGTTTGGCGCCTCGTCGAGCCCCTGGACCCCCAAACTCGGGTTGGGCTTCCTGCTCCTCGGCGCGGCTCTGCACGGGGCCGCGGCCATCCTGAACACCCGCGTGCTGCCCCCGAGCGGGCTCGCCTTCGTCCTGGTCGATGCGGCCGGCCAGTTCGGCCTGCTGCTTTGGTGTCAGGGCCTTGGCGCACTGCTGGCCCAGCTCATCAAGGACAAGAACCTGGTGCTTCCGATCGCGCTCTTTCTGGCCGGGTTCGACATGTTTCTCGTCTTCGCGCCCGTGGCGCCGACCCACCGCATGGTGCGCGAGCAGACCCAGATGGCCCAGAACGTCCTGATGAAGGTGCCCAAGGTGCAAAGCACCATCGAGGCGAGCCAGCGGCCCGGCGCGCACGTCGTCACCCTCGCGATGGTGGGACCGGCCGACCTCTTCTTCATGGCCACCTTTTTCGTTTGCATGTTCCGCTTCGGGATGCGCACCCGCCAGACCGTCAAGTGGCTGACGCCGGTGGTTTGCGGCTACCTGTTGGTGGTCATCGTGTTCGGCGGGACCCAGATCGGCCCGATCAGCCTGGGGATGCTCCCGGCGATGGCGCCCATCGGTTGCACCGTGTTGCTCGTGAACCGCCGCGAGTTCGCCATGCAGCGTTCCGAAAAGGCGCTCACCTGGGTGGTGGCGGCCATCGCCTTGGGGCTTGCCGCGATGGGCTTCACGATGGCGATTCGCACGCCCGAAGCGCCCTTACCTGAGGCGGACGGGGCGGCCGCGCCCGCTCCAGCGCCGTAACCCCATCTTCCCATCACCGCGCAAGCAACTTTCTTCATTTCACTCATCACGCTGTACAATAGTCACCAGGTGCGGGGAAACCGCTCCTGGTGAGTGATGGCGGGTAGCGGCGCAAGCCGCTCCACGCATGGTTTGCGAAGAAAGGACTGGACGGTGGGAACTTCACACGCCCTCGGGCATGGGAGGGGATCGTCCGGGCCATCCCTTACCCGCAGGAGAGGACGACAGTGATACGGAACAACACTACTCGACTGGCGTTGGCCGCTGGGCTCCTCGTTGGGGCGGCTGCGGCGAATGCAACCGTGATCTTCGACTTCAACAAGGCTTTGACCGGCGCCGACCCGAACGGCGCGGCGCCGTGGGCAACCCTTGTCATCCAGGACAACGGAACCGATGCGGGAGGCCTGAACAAGGTTTTGCTCAGCCTGACCAGCAAGCTCTACGACGACAATAACGCGTATTTGGACGAGCTGTGGCTGAACCTGACCTCGGTTCCCGGCGACTTCTACACCCTAACTCCGCTGCCGGATGCCTTCCAGGCAGTGCCCACGGTCGGAAACTTCACGGTTTCCGACGAGGAACTCGACTACAACGCGCTCTTCGTGGGCGACCACGACCCGAACCGGCTGCTGGCCGGGGTGACGGTCGAGTGGGAGGTCGCAGGGACGGGACTGAGCGAGAACTCGTTCCTGCAGGTCGCCGACCCGCACGGAGCGGGCAAGCCCGACGACGTCTACGCCGTGTTGCACGTCACCGGCGGACCCGGCTCGCACATCTACTGCGACAACCCTGTGCCCGAACCGGCCAGTCTTGCCGCGCTGGCGCTCGGCGCGCTCGCGCTGTTCCGCCGAAAGCGGTAACGGCGCATCCTGCTAACGCAAACGCGTGCTCGGCGAGGTCGCTTCGCCGGGCACGCGTCGTTTGCTCCGAGGGGTCAGCGCCTTCGCCGGAAGACGGCGGCAACCAACGCTGCGCCGAGCGCGCCCATCGTGAACGGCTCGGGGACGGCCTGAACGCTGTTTTCCGTGGGGGCGCTACCGTACTGGAACCAGACGTTCGACACGGAATCACCGCGTAAGGTGTAACCCTGCGGAGCCAGAAGACGGATCAGGACGCTGTTCCTGGCGAACACGTCTCGCTTCAACCCTCCCTGGTCGGCAGTCCCTTCGGCCGAGACCACCCCGTAACCAACCCCGTCCGGTGAGACGCCGCCCTGGGAGGCGAAGCTGTCAGTCGGCCCGAACACCCCGGCCATCCCCGCGGCAGCCACGCCGTAACGGGCGCCCGCCCAACGCGTATCGTTGACGCCGGACCGGAACGCCCACTGCTGGTTCATCGTGGTCGCGTCGAACGACTGGACGACGTTGTTCAACACCATGGACGAGCCGGCGCCCAGCGTCACGGAGTACGGCGACAAAACAGGGTCTCCGGCGAGGTCGAAGAACAGGCAGGTCAAAACGCCCGCCGGGTCCTTCACCTCGGCGGCCGTATTCGCCAGCAGAACCTCCAGGTACGCCCCGTTCATCGAAAAGGACGCTTCCGCCGAATAGGTGTAGCCGCCCATCGTCTCCGAACCGTAAAACGTCACGGCGCCGGCAGGAACTGTCGTCGCGGTCCAAACCGCCAGGGCCAAACCCGCGGCAAGTGCTGCTCGCATCCTCATCTGGATTCCCTCCTCATCGCCATCTCATTGCCCGGAACCAACGAACACCCGACAAGCGTTACGTTCCCCAGGCGTATGCGGCGCGCGCTTCGGGCGGTAGCCGCCCCACACCCTATTCCTACGCTATATATAATGCGAGAATTCGGCACAAAGCGCAATACCTTCTTGGTATCTAGTATAAGTGCCGGGTCACAACGCATCGGCTTTCCGGTGTTCCTTGCCGCAGGCCGGGGCGAGCCGGGCCTTCCTTCGGCGCCCGGCACGCACCCCGCGAGGTTCGCGGCCTATCGGCGGCGACGCCGAGCCACCGCCAGGAACGCAAAGCCCAGCGCGCCCAGCATGCACGGCTCCGGAACGGCCTGGACGCTGGTTTCCCCCGGGCTGGTCCCGTATTGGAACCACACGTTCGAAACCGAGGACTCGTCGAATCGATAGCCGTCCGGCAGACTGAACTGCAGCAGGACGCCGTTCTGGATGAACTCGCGGCCCCTGAGCCCGCCTTGCGAAGCGGTTCCGCCGAGCGGCACGATACCGAAGTCGACGCCACCCGGCCGTCCGTTCGCGTGCCCGGCGAACACGTCGCCCGGCCCGAAGACGCCGCCCAAGCCCGTGGCGCCCGCGCCGTAATGGGCGTTCCCCCATTGGTTGGCGCCGAGGTTCGAGCGAAACGCCCATTCGTCGTTGAGGTCGACCGTGGCGGGCGAGGCCGCGACATTGTCCACGAGAACCACCGAACCCGGTCCGACCGACGCGGCGTGGGGTGCCAACGTCGGATACCCGGCCAGGTCGAAGAAGGCGCAGGTCAGCACCTGCCCCGGGTCTCCGACCTGAGCGCCGGTGTTCTCGATCAGTAGGTCAAGGTAAGGCCCGTTCTCGGTGAACGTGGCCCGAGCAGAGTAGATGTAGCCCCCTATCTCCTGGACGCCGGTGAAGGTCGCCGCTTCCAGCGGAAGCGTGCTCGCCAAAACGGCGGAGGTTAGGGAAGTTGCGGCAAGTACGGTGCGGATGTTCATCCGAGTATCTCCCTCTCACGGACTCAGTACGGCGGCGCAAACGACAGCGTCGCGACACGGTACCGACCGAACTCGGCGAAGCGAATCTGCTATGCGCGTCTTGGCTTCGCACGATGGTTGGTGCAACACATGGTGCGCCGAAAAGGCCGCAACAGGATACGCCGAACGAAAATCCGGCAACCTTGCGGGCCGGTGTGAGGGCCGGCATGCGGCGATATCAAGGTTCAATTCGGAGTCGGGCCCGACCCAAAAACCCCGTAATCCTCCCCTTGGGTCTTGTGACGCAGCCCTAGTTGCCCTCGGTGCGGGAGCACGTCACCAGAAGCCGCCCGGAGATCACGTACTCGTCGCCGGGAACGGCGGCAAACAGCAGTTCAAACCCATCGGTCGTGTCGCGGAACGCGTGCATACATCGCGGCGCGGTCGCCACCTGCTCCCCCCACAGGCGCTCCATGTCGATCATCACGAGGTTCGTGTTCCGCTTCCAGATGCTGTACCGGCCCCCCAACTCGACCATCGGGTCCGAGGACCAGGTGGTTCGGCTGCGGAGCATCTCGAAGTAACCGAGCAGTTTCAGCGCCTTGCGCCAGGCGTCCAGGCAGGCCGCCCGTTCGCGCATACCGGCCAGTTGGTAGATGCGCTGCCAGTCGTTCAGTTCCTTGGCGTATGCGTCCTCCAGCAGGCGCTTGCTCACTTCCGATCGCGCCTTCCGGCGCTCCTCCTGGCGGCTTCGGCCACGAACGCGGCAAAGATGCTCTGCGACGGCCGTTCGTCTGCCGTGCGTTCCGGGTGCCACTGCACGCCCAATATCCACCGCCCGGTCGCGTCCTCGACGCCCTCGACGGTACCGTCCTCGTGCCGCGCGACCACCCTTAGCCCCTCGCCGGGCGTCCGAACCGCCTGGTGGTGGTAGCTCTTGCCCTCGATCTCGCGCTCGCCGACCACGGACTCCAGGAGGCTCCCCGGCTCGACGTGGAACCGCTGACGGGTTCCGCCGCTGTGGTCGTCGTTCCCTACGACGTCCGGCAGGTGCTGCACCAGCGTGCCGCCCCGAGCCACGTCGATGAACTGGCACCCGTAGCAGATGCCCAACACCGGCATCGCCGGATCCATGGCCTTCCAAAGCGCAAACTCGAAATCCACCCGCTCCCGGCCCTCGTGCTCCGCCTTGGGGTGGTTCTCCTCCCCGAAGTAGGAAGCGTCGATGTCGTCTCCGCCCGGGATCAACCACCCGTCGATCAGCGAGGCGACCTCGGTCGGATCCGATTGCGGAGTGAGAACCACCGGCGTCCCGCCAGCCTCCACCAGGCAGTCCACGTACAGCCGGTTCGCCATGACCCGCGCGTTTGGCTGCTTGTCCTCTTGAGCCGTACCAAGGCTCCCCGTGATGCCGATGATGGGTTTGCTCATCCTATCCTCGTCTGTTGGACCCATCAACCGCCCATAACGCCCGGCCGCGCGGCCCAACACCCCAGCGAAAACGCCTGGTCCCAGTTTGGCATACCGCCTGCGCGGAAGCCTCCGCATCCGGGGCTCCGGCGGGTTCGATGAGGCAAAATGGAGCGAACAGCCCTGGGGAAGCCAACCATAGGAGACGTACAGGATGAGGAAGATCAAAGCAGCGATCGTCGGCACCGGTTTCATCGGCCCAGCGCACGTCGAGGCGGCGCGACGGCTCGGCTTCGTGGAGTTCGCGGCCCTGGCCGAGAACGGCGAGGCGCTCGCCAAGCAGAAGGCCGAGCAGCTCTGCATCGACAAGGCCTACGGAAGCGTCGACGACCTGCTGCAGGACCCGAGCATCGAGGTCGTGCACAACTGCACGCCCAACTGCCTGCACCACGAGATCAGCGGCAAGATCATCGCCGCGGGCAAGCACGTGATCTCGGAGAAGCCGCTGGCGATGACCACCGCCGAGTCGCGCGCCCTGGTCGACGCGGCCAAGAAGAAGGGCGTGGTGCACGCCATCGACTTCAACTACCGCTACTACCCGCTGGTCCAGCAGGCGCGGTCGATGGTCAAGCGCGGCGACGTGGGCGACCTGTTCCACATCAACGGCTCGTACACCCAGGACTGGCTTTACCTGCCCACCGACTGGAGCTGGCGCCTGGAGCCCGAGGTGAGCGGCGAGTCGCGCGCAGTGGCCGACATCGGCTCGCACTGGCTCGACTGCGTGCAGTTCATCAGCGGACTCAAGGTCGTGCGCGTATTCGCCCTCCTGCACACCGTCCACCCTCAGCGGATGAAACCGAAGAAAGAGGTCGAGACCTACTCCGGCAAGCTGCTTGCCGCGTCCGACTACGAGGCGGTCGACATCAAGACCGAGGATTACGCATCGGTGTTGCTGGAGTTCGACAACGGCGCGGTCGGCTCGTTCGACGTATCGCAGTGCTTCGCGGGCCGAAAGAACCGCCTGTTTTACGAGATCAGCGGAAGCAAGTGCTCGCTCGTGTGGGACCAGGAGCGAGCGAACGAGATGACCATCGGCTACCGCGAGAAGCCCAACGAAGTGCTGATCAAGGACCCATCGCTGCTTACCGACGAGGCGCGCGCCTACGCCCACTACCCGGGCGGCCACCCGGAGGCGTTCCCCGACGGCCTCAAGAACTTCCTCTGGCGCGTCTACAGCTACATCGCCGAGCCGCGCGACACGGTCGATTTCAGCACCTTCGAGGACGGCCACAACGAGATGGCCATCTGCGAAGCGGTGCTCGAGAGCGCCCGCCGCAGGCAGTGGGTGGACGTCGCCTACTGACGCCCTCCGCCTCCCATCTCAGGGCCCTGGACCAACCGGTCCGGGGCCTTTGTGCTTGGTCCACCAACCTCCCCACGTGGAGTCCGCCGCCTCCCCAACCGACCATTGATGATGAGGAGGACCGTTTTCGTTCCTCCCTGTGGTGGCATGCAGTTGGAGCATCAGATGGTTGCCGAATATCGCCCTCTCGTGAGGTATCCGCGCCGACGCCTGGGCGTTCTCCTGGCGTCGGTCCTGGCGGTCCTCGCGGCAGTGCCCGCGCTCGCTACGGATTACAGGTTGGTCGCTCCGGCGTCGCTGAAG
>CAZIIS010000069.1:0-14806 GCA_964539295.1 uncultured Fimbriimonadaceae bacterium
GCGATGCAGAGCTGGATCGGCGTGATCTCCTGTGGGTTGCTCACACCGTCACCTCCTTCAATCCGAACGCCGGGTCCATCGCATAGGTGCGCGGCCGGACCGACTTCGCCTGGAACGAAACGTGGGTCACCAGCACGATGCCCACTCCTTCCTCCAGGTGCAGCCGCTCCAGTTCGGCCATCACCACCTCGCGCGATTCCGCGTCGAGCGCGGAGGTCGGCTCATCGCAAAGCAGCATCTGGGGCTTGGCCAAGGTCGACCGCACCAGCGCCACCCTTTGCTTCTGGCCGACCGAGAGCGTCGCGGCGTCGGCGTCCAGGTCCACGGCGCCGAGCAACAGCCGATCCAGCCCGGCGCGCAACTCGCCGTCCGACGGCCTCGGCTCGCCCGCCGCCACGCGGAACGAGAAGGGGAGCAGCAGGTTCTCGCGCACCGTGCCGTCCACCATCACCGGCGTCTGCTGCAGGTAGCCGATGCTGCGTCGCCAGCGCGTCACGTCGCGCCGGTGCGCGGGTTCGCCGTCGAGAAGCAACTCGCCCTCCGTCGGTTCCTGCAGGCGGTTGAGCAGCCGCAAAAGGCTGGACTTGCCGCACCCCGACGGTCCCTGAACGAGCACGTAGTCCTCGGAGCCAATCTCCAGGTCAATGCCGCGGAACAGAGGCGGTTTGTCCTCGAACGCGAGCGAGACGCCGCGCAGGCTTATCTTCATCGGCCCGCCCAGCATACTGCAGGCGGCCGGCGCCGGCCGACGCTTGTGGCCCGTTTTTCTTGGCGGGTGAACCTGGTCGCGTCCGGCGCTCGTCCATGCCCATCGGGACGGTGTGTTCCGCTCTCTCGGCAGTCGGTCGACGACCTCGCTCGGACGATCTTGACCGGCGCCGGGCGGAACGCCTTGCAGTGGGGCGGTAATATCGGCTCGTTCGGACGGCGAGCCTGGTTGTGCCATCCCCCGCCAGGTTGCCGGGAACGGCGCCGCCGACGGACACAGGAGCGACGACATCAGATGGAGACCGCCAACCTACAAGTGCTCATCCTGATGGTGGTCTTCTCAGGCCTGGTGCTTTGGAAGATCGCCGCGGCAAGGCGCCAGAAGGCGCTGTACATCCGGCGGATATCGGGGCTGAACGCGATCGACGAGGCCATCGGCCGAGCCACCGAACTCGGCCGTCCGGTGCTCTTCCACCCCGGGATCGAGTCCTTCCGGAACATCCAGACCCTGGCCGCACTAGGCATTCTGGAGTACGTAGCCAAGGTTTGCGCACAATACGGCACTCGTATCATCATCACTACGGCGCAACCGGTCATGGTGCCTATCTGCGAGAGCGTTCTGAAGGGCGCGTTCCAGCAGGTCGGCAAGCCCGAGATGATGAACATTTGCGAGGTTCGCTTCATCTCGCCCGCAGGCGACCTCACCGCCCTTGGGACGACCGAGATCATGGTCGACGAGAAGGTGGCCAGCGGCTTCCTCTTTGGCTCGTACGACTACACGTCGTTGCTTTATAGCGAAGGAGGCCAGATCGCCGGGTGCATGCAGATCGCCGGAACGGCGGACTACTACCAGATCCCGTTCTTCATCGCCTCCTGCGACTACGTGGTGATGGTCGAGGAACTGTTTGCCTGCTCCTCCTACCTGAGCCGCGAGCCAACCATGCTCGGAAGCGTGGTCGGTCAGGACTACGGCAAGCTCGTTCTGTTGGCCCTCGTCGTGATCGGCATCGTCTGTGTGTCGATCTTCGGGCTTGGTAACCCGATCGACTTGTTCGAGAGGATCATGACGTTCTAGCCATGAATATAAAGCGCACCATAGTCGCCGTCGTCACGTTCGTGGCCGGCCTCTACTTCATCTTGGACTTCGTCGTCCCCCGCACGCTCCCGGTGGTCTCCACCACGGGCGTGTTCGTGGCATCCGACCCCGCAGTGGTGACGGTTGTCGACAAGAACGGGCAGACGATCCGCCGGGAAATCACCCCCGACGTCAAGATCCTGACCGACCAGCGCGACTCCAGCGGCGAGATCAAGAAGACCGAGATCAAGGCCAGGAACACCCGGGCCGGCGCGGCGATCACCCTCCGCACGGCGATGGTGGAGGTCGCGCAGGTCGTCCCGTCTCCCAGCGGCGGCGCTCCCAGCGTGGTGACCACCGACGGCAAGACGATTCGGCTCGGCCCCGGCGAGGGGTTCTACGGCCTGGAGGACAAATCGCCCGAAGTGACCCCCGTGCCGGGCAAGCGGGTCGTTGTCGACATCCGCGACGCCCGGGTGCAGTCCATGGACATGGGCGCCGTGACCCTTCTGGTCAAGGGGAAGAGCAAGCGGCTGGCGCTGACGAGCGGCCTGGTGGTGCTCAAGCAGGCGCGGAACGAGCAGCCGTCCGAGGTGCAGGCGTTCGAAGCCAAGGTGGGCGACACGATCACGGTGGGCCCGAACACGCTCTTCGCCGACAACCGCGACACCGCCGCCCAGTTCAACACGATCATCGAAACGATGGCGCTCGGCATGGGCCTGCTCAGCCTGGCGTTGGTGAACGGGCGCAAGCTGGCCAAGCGTGAGTCGGACTGGTACACCGCCGCGTTCTTCTTCGTTGCGGTCGTGTTCGGTCTGATGACCGGCATCTTCAAGTATTACGAGCCGAACACGCCGCAGCGCGCGTTCAGCGACCTGATCGCCACCCAGGTGCTGGTGGCCATCGGCTCCACCGTCTTCAGCCTGTTGGCGTTCTACATGGCGAGCGCCGCGTACCGCGCCTTCCGCGTCCGCACGGCGGAGGCGGCGCTGATGATGATCTCGGCCCTCATCATCATGCTGGGCCAGACGCCGTTCGGCATGTACCTGACCGGGTGGTTGGGACCGCGCTACGAGGCGTTATGGTTGCCGAACGTGGCCGGGTGGCTGCTTCGACAGCCGAACAGCGCCTTGGTTCGCGGCCTCGTGTTCGGCGTGACGCTCGGCGCCATCGCCACGGCACTGCGCTACTGGTTGAACTTGGAGCGCTCGACGGCCATGCGGGGTGAAGACTAACCGTGCTTAAGCTCCTTGCCCGACTCGATTCCGTCAATCGGCGGACCGTGTACGTCATCCTCTTCGTGGCGGCGGCGCTGCCGTTTATCGTGCCGATCCGGCTTCCGCTCTTCATCTGGAGTGAGACGCGGTCGGCGTTCGACGCGACCGATTCCACCCCGCCCGAGAAGGTGGTCGCCATCAACAGCGACTGGATCGGCGGTTCGCAGGGCGAGAACTGGCCCCAATACGAGGCGGTCGTCAGCCACTGCATGATGAGGGGGATCAAGTTCTTCACCTTCGCGCTCGACGCTGACCCGCTGGCGCCGCAGATGGCGGAAGCGATCAACGAACGGCAGGCCAAGCTCTACGGCCGCACCTACGGCAAAGATTGGGTGAACCTGGGCCTTACGCGCGGCGCGCCGCTCACCATGTCGGCCATCGGGCGGAGCGTGAAGTCGGCGTTCCCGTCCGACTTCCGCGGCGTTTCGACCAACGACTACGAGAAGCTGCCGATCATGCGGCAGATCAACAGCGTGCGGGACATCCACGTGCTGTGGGCCATCACCTACCAGCCCAACCTGGACTGGTGCGTGTTCCTTGACCCGAGCGGCCGCACGCCGATCGTCTTCGGCAGCGCCGGGATCGTCACCACCAGTTGGTACCCGTACATCGCCAGCGGGCAGCTCAGAGGAATGCTCGCCGGTGTGCGCGGCGCCGCGGAGTATGAGACGCTCCTCGAACAGAAGTACGGCGCCTCGTTCGTGCAATCGGCCGTCCTCAAGACGAAGCCGGTCGCCAAGCGCTCCGTCAAGGGCGCGGATGGCAAGGTCACCCTGGTGGCCGAACCGGCCCAGTCGGTGCTCATCGAGAAGAACGGCGTGAAGATCGAGCCGGTGGGCGTGAACCCCGACGAGATCCGCACGTGGCGGACGGACCACATCGAGACCCGGGGCCGCAAGCTCGTGGTGCCCCTGGCCTTCGGTTACCTCATCATCATCCTGTTCATAGTCGTTGGCAACCTGGGCATGTTCGCCCGCAAGCGGCTGCAGGGAGGCTCGCGATGAACTATTGGGCTGAAAACTGGGCGATCTGGGTGAGCGCGTTCTGCGTGCTTGCCATCTACAGCTACCTGCTGAAAGACAACCCGGTCTACCGGGTCATGATGCAGGTGTTCATCGGCGTGAACGCCGGCTACTACGTGGTCGTTCAGTGGCGCGACATCCTGTACCCGCGCTGGTGGCTGCCGATGACCGACGGCATCGGCGCTCTCTTCGGCGGCAAGGGCTCGCCTTGGGGCGCGCTGTGGGTGCTCGTCGGCGTGCTCGGCCTTCTCTGGTACTTCCAGTTGAGCCGTAGGTTCATGTGGCTCAGCCGCATCGTCATCGGTGTGACGGTGGGAATCGGCGCGGGCCTTACCTTCAAGAGCCAGCTGGGGCAGACGATGCCGCAGGTCGCCGACAGCTTCCGGCCTTTGACCCCGGCGGTGGTTGCCACCCAGCCCCGCGTGCTGTTCCGCACCCCGGGCGTCGATGTCGCTCCAGTGTTGAGCGGCTCGGTGGCTTACATGGCGAAGGGGCGAGAACTCCTTTGCGTCGAGATGCTGAACGGCGTTGAGGTGTGGCGAGCCGCGTTGCCCGGGAAGGTTACAGGCCCGGTCACGCTCGTGGGAGAGACGGTTGTGACGCCCACCGACGCGGGCTTGGCGGCGTTCGATCCGTCAGGGCGCTCGGTTGCCGCGCCGGCCGAGGGACCGTCCGATCCGACCCGCTTCGAGATCGGTGCAAACGGCGTCGCCAAGCAGGTGCAGGTTGCGCCGATGGCGAACGGCTTCGCGCTTCGCGACGCGACCACCGGCACGACGCTCTGGCAGTGGGCGCAGCCCGGCACGTTCATCGGGCAGACCGCCGGCTTGGTATTCGTCGGCATGCAGTCCGGCGTGACCGCGCTGGACGGGGTCACCGGCGAGCAGCGTATGCATGCCAACCTGTCCTCGCCGGTTACGGGCGTCCCAGCCGTGGCCTCGTACCGAGACCCGCAGTTCGACAACGGCGTGCTCTTGGTTCCCACCAAGGCGGGCGTCGGCGCTTTCGCGCTGAAGGAGAACCCGGCCCCGAACACCCCCAAGGGCGCCATGATGTGGAACGCCAAGCGGGGCGTCCCGATCACGGCGGTGAGCCCGATGAAGGGCGTGGCGCTGGCGTGCTCCGCAGACGGTTGCGAGATGCTGGAACTGCCGAAGCCGACCGCGCGACTCCGCGCCTCGGACTACTTCGACAACTGGGTGTTCGTCGTGACGATGCTCTGCGTCATGACCTACTTCTTCTTCTCGTTCAAGAACCAGGGCAAGGTGGTCAAGGCTTCGTCCAGGCTTGGACGCTGGCTTCTGATGGTCGGCTTCGGCGCGTTCTTCGGCAACACGGTCATGACCCGCATGACCTACCTGCTCGACCGCCTGATGTTCTTGGTCGACGATTGGATGCGACCCTTCATCATCCACCTTCTCGGCCGCTAGGCAATCCTCGCCGGCGTCGGCCCCGTAACGGGCCGACGTCGGCTGCGGGCCGGTGCTGCGACCCTTTGAGCGGGTCGGGTAAAACCTCCTTACAACCTCCGGGTGAAGCCTTTGACCCGATTTGCCTTCATCATCCACCCTTTGACGGTTAGGGACGCGGCGCGCAAATACCCGATCGCGCGCCTCTTCCCCGAGTCCTGGATTGCGGCCTTCCTTCGGCGCAAACGCCCCTTCGTGACCAACGCCGTCACGGGCGTGAAGTCGATCACCGGCGCCACGACGGAGGGGATGTTCCTCGCCTGTCCGCTGACGCCGAAGATGATGACCGAGGAGATGCCCCTCGAACAGGTGTACGACGAGATCTGCGAGTGCACGGAGATCGCCGCCCGGGAGGGCGCGAAGCTCATCGGCCTCGGCGCCTTCACCAGCGTGGTGGGCGACGGCGGCCTGACGATCGCCAAACGCTCGCCGATCGCGGTCACCACCGGCAACAGCTATACCGTGGCCACGGCCATCGAGGGGGCTCTCAAGGCCGCCGACATGGTCGGAATCGTGACCGAGGAGGCCACCCTGGCCGTGGTGGGCGCCACGGGCTCGATCGGACGCACGTGCACGAAGGTGCTCGCCCCGCGCTTCAGGCGTTGCTTCGTGGTCGGTCGCGATGCTGAGCGGACCGAAGCTCTGGCCAATGAGGTCGGGGGGGAGGCGGCAACCGACGTCGAAGTGCTGCGCCAGGCGGACGTGGTGATCAGCGTTACCTCGAGCGATTCAGCCATCGTGCAGCCCGAACACCTCAAGACCGGGAGCATCGTCTGCGACGTCGCGCGCCCGCGCGACGTGTCGGTTCGCGTGGCCAAGGAGCGGCCCGACGTGCTGGTGATCGAGGGCGGCGTGGTGAAGGTCCCCGGAACTCCCGATTTCGGCCTGAACTTCGGCTTCCCTCCGGGGACCGCATACGCCTGCATGAGCGAGACGATGATGCTGGCGCTGGAGGATCGGCCTGAGAGCTACACGCTCGGCAAGGACGTCTCCGTGGAGCAGGTCCAGGAGATGATCGGCCTGGCGAGGAAGCACGGGTTCGAGCTGGCGGGCTTCCGATCGTTCGAGCGGGCGGTGGACGGCGCGACCATCGAGCGCGTGCGTCGGGCCCGCGCCAAGTCGCTCGGAACCGCCTAGGAGCGCCGATGGTCAAGGTACGCGACCTCTGCCACCGTTTCGGCGACCATGAGGTGTTGCACGACATCAACCTCGAGGTCGGCGCAGGCGAGATCGTGGCCATCATGGGCAGCAGCGGGGGAGGGAAGACCACCCTCCTCAAGTGCATCAGCGGGTTGTTGCGCCCCACCTCTGGCGACGTGCTGGTGGACGGCATCAGTGTGCAGGAGCAGCCGGACGAGGCGCGCAGCCGCCTTGGGTTGGTCTTCCAGAATGCCGCGCTCTTCGACTACCTCAACGTCAGCGACAACGTGATCTTCGGGATCAAGCGTAAGCGCCGCATCCCTCATCGGGAGCGGCAGGCGCTCGTGGCGGAGAAGCTGGCGCAGGTGGGGCTTGAGGGGACCGAGGCGTTGATGCCAAGCGAACTCAGCGGCGGCATGCGCAAGCGCGTAGGTTTGGCGCGGGCCTTGGCCATGGAGCCGAAGATCCTGCTTTACGACGAACCTACGAGCGGTCTGGACCCGGTGACCGCGTACTCCATCGACCGGCTGATCGTGGACACGCGGGACCGCACCGGCATGACGAGCGTGGTGGTCAGCCACGACGTCAGTTCAGTTTTCCGCGTGGCGGACCGCATCGCCTTCCTCGACGACGGACGGTTGCTGTTCGTTGGCGAGCCGACCGCCTTCCGCGAGGAGCAAAATGCGGCGATCCGCGAGCTGCTCGACAAGTCCCAGACGGAGCGCCTGGGGCACGCAACCGAGGGCTAAGCCGCGGCCTTTGGGGCCTCCACCCGCCTTTTGAGGGTGCTCTTCAGGAACTCGATCCCCTTCTTGAGGGCGTCGCGTTCGGCCGGCTTCTTGATGTCCACGTCGTGGACCATCCCCGGCACCTTCACCAACACGTGCGGGCGGTTGGCTGCCTTCAGCGCCTGGTCCAGACGGTCCGCCTGGTAGGGCGGCACCATCGGGTCCGCCTGCCCCTGAATGGTGAAGATCGGCGCGGTCTTGCCGTCGACGAAGTTCACCGGGCTGAAGTCGCGGATCTCCGTCTCCGCCTGCTTGAAGCTCTTCCCAACCACCTGGATCGCCAGGAAGTCCGCCGTGCCCGGCGCGAAGTCGTGCGCCAGGTCCGTGGGGCCGAACAGGTTGAGCACCGCCGCCACCCGGCTGGACACGCGCGGGTAGAAGTCGGTCTCCCTGTCACGGGTCTCCCTCATGCCGAGCAGAAGCGCCAGGTGACCGCCGGCGCTCGCGCCGGTCGCGCCGATCCGCAACGGATCGATGCGATACCGCAGGTTGTTGGCCCGCAGGTAGCGCACCGCCGACTGCACGTCGTCCAGCATGGCCGGCCACTTGTGCTTCGGAGCAAGGCGATAGTCGACCGTCGCAGCCACCATCCCTTCGGAGGCCAGCGCGGCGGCCAGAGCTTTGATGTCCGACCGCTTGCCGCCGATCCACGCTCCGCCGTGCACTACGACGACCGCCGGCAGGGCTTGGGCAGCCGGGGTTTCGGGCGAGTACACGTCCATCTTGAGTTCAACGCCGTCCACCTTTCGGTAAACGACGTCGGTCTGCACGTTCGGCGCGAGCAACAGCGCGGACAACAGCAGGGCCAGCATGGCCCCAGTGTAGCCGATGCCCGCTAGAACGCCCTGCGCTTGGGGGTGCGCAGCTTGGGGACCGGCAGCAGCGGGCTGTCCCTGCGGACCGGCGCGTTGGTGTTGCTGAGCATCGCCTGGAGCTTGGTCTCAACCTCCTGCACGTACTCGGCGAACTGCTGCTCGTAGTCTCGGCGCGTCTCCTCGAAGTCGTCCAGCAGGCGCAGGATGATGTCCACGCCGGCGAGGTTCACGCCCATGTCCTGCGTGAGCCGCTGGATCTGCTTCACGCGCTCGATGTCGTCCTCGCTGTATAGGCGGTTCTTGGCGCCCACGCGCGACGGAACCACCAACCCGAGCCGCTCGTACTGGCGGAGCGTCTGCGGGTGGACGCTGCACAGTTGGGCCGCCACGCCGATCATGTACACCGGCTGGTTCCTGGGCCTCATACCGCGGCCTCCGAAAGCGACGCGAGTTCACGCAACAGCTTGCGCTCCCGGTCCGTGAGCTTCTTGGGAACCATGATCTTGAGCCGCGCCATCAGGTTGCCGCGGCCGCCGCTGAGCTTGCTGATGCCCTGCGAGGCCAAGCGGAACACCTGGCCGCTTTGCGAGCCCTCCGGGATGCGCATCGACACCTTGGAGCGAAGCGTGGGAACCGAGATCTCGCCGCCCAATGCCGCGACGGTGTACGGCACGGCCACCTCGACCTCCAGGTCCTCGCCCTTCCGCTTGAAGGTCGGGTGCGGGACTTCGTGGACCACCACGAACAGGTCGCCGGCCTTGCCGTTGGCGCCCTTCGCGCCGCGACCGGGCACGCGCAGCTTCTTGCCGTCGCTGATCCCCGCCGGGATCTTGACCTCGACGCGCCGAGGGGAGGGAACGGTGGCGCCGCCGCGGCAGGTCGGGCAGACCGCCGGCCCCTGTTGGTTGGCGAGCCGAACCTGGCCGGTTCCGTTGCACTGCGAGCAGGCGTCGTCTGCCTGGAAGGTGAGCGTGCGCCGGGTACCGGAGTCGATCTCCTCCAACGTGAGGTCGATCTGGCGCTCGACGTCGCGTGGTGGCACGCCGCGCTGCCTCATCCCGCCGAACGGGGTTTCGCCCCCGAAGCCCTGGAAGAACTGCTGGAAGATGCTCTCGAACCCCGTGCCGGCGTCGCCGAAGTCGAAACCTCCGCCGCCGGGTTGCGGGCCGCCCGCATAACCGCCCCCTCCACTGTGCGCCGCCTCCCAGTCCGAACCGAAGCGGTCGTACATCTTGCGCTTCTCGGGGTCGCTCAGCACCGTGTACGCCTCGCTGATCTCCTTGAACTTGGCCTCTGCCTCGGCCTTGTTGGGGTTCACGTCGGGGTGGTACTTGCGGGCGAGCTTCCGGTAGGCCGCCTTGATCTCCTTATCGTCGGCGCCCTTTGTCACGCCCAGTGTCTGATAGTAATCCTTGCGCATTTCACCACCGCGCTCAATTACATGAGTCTACCATGATCAAGTAACGGTGGGCCGCGCGGTGGGGTTTCCGGGGGCCCTTCTCGGTCCCCGGGGCCGCGAGGATGTATATTCGAATCGGCAGGCATGGAACATTCCGAGAACCTTTTCGCGTCGGCAGAGCCGCGTCAGAAGTCGACCAGCGGGCTGCCTCTCGCGGCGCGGATGCGGCCGGCCACGCTGGACGAGTATGTGGGGCAGGAGGAGCTCCTGGGCCCCGGCTCGCCGGTTCGCAAGGCGATTGAGGACGGCGTTCTGGGTTCGGTGATCCTCTGGGCCCCTCCCGGCTGCGGCAAGACCACGCTCGCGCTCATCATCGCCGATCGGATCCACGCGTACGTGGAGTCGCGCAGCGCCGTGACCACCGGCGTGGCCGACGTGCGCAAGATCGCGCAGGCGGCCGAGGAGCGGCGCCGGCTGAACCACCAACCCACGCTCCTGGTGTTGGACGAGATCCACCACTTCACACGGACGCAGCAGGACGCGCTGCTGGGCTACCTTGAGGACGGCACGCTGCAGATGGTGGGCGTTACCACCGAGAACCCGTTCTTCGTGCTTGCGCCCGCGCTTCTTTCGCGCGCTCGCGTGCTGCCGATGAAGCCGCTGGACGACACGCACATCGAGCAACTCGTCCGGCGGGCGTTGGACGACGTGGAGCGCGGGCTCGGCGGCCGCAGGCTCACGATCGGCGAGGAGGCGCTCCAGCACCTTGTGAAGTGCGCCAACGGCGACGCGCGGCTGGCGCTCAACGTGCTTGAATCGGCCAGCCTGTTGGCCCCGATGGCCGGCGTCGTCGAGGTCGCGCTTGTCGAACAGGTGATGCAGCGCCCCATGGTGCGGTACGACCAGACCGGCGACTACCACTACGACACGATCTCGGCCTTCATCAAGTCCGTGCGGGGCTCGGATTCGGACGCCGCCTTGCACTATCTGGCGCGCATGATCAACGCCGGCGAGGACCCGCGCTTCATCATGCGCCGTCTGCTGATCCTGGCAAGCGAGGACATCGGCAACGCCGAGCCGATGGGGTTGGTTGTCGCGACCTCGGCGGCCGAGGCGGTCGAGCGGGTCGGCATGCCGGAGGCGAGGCTGATCCTCGCGCAGGCGACGACCTTCTTGGCCGAGGCGCCCAAGAGCAACCGCTCCTACATGGCGATCGACGCGGCGCTGAAGGACGTGCAGAACCGGCCGGCCGCGCCCATCCCGCTCCACCTGCGCAACGCGCCGACGCAGGGCCTGGCCGAACTGGGCCACGCCAAGGGTTACCTCTACCCCCACGACTTCCCGGGCGACTGGGTGGAGCAGCGTTACCTGCCCGAGGCCGAACTCTCCACGCCCTACTACGAGCCCTCCGAGAACGGCTACGAGGCGCGCATCGTCGAGCGCCGGAAGAAGCGCGGCGGCCAGAAGCCGTAGTGCGGAACCTGGGTAAGGACGCCGATAATCCCCGGTAATGATGCGGGGCTCCGCATCTTTCGGTGTCTTGAGCCCATGAACAAGAAGCAGGCCGCGGCCGCGGCGCACAACTGGCAAAAGGCGGTATCGCGGGCGCCGGCGGCGTCCGACATCTTGTCGGCCGCGGTGGCGGCTCACGAAGCAGGGCGGCTTGGGGAAGCCGCTTCTTTATACGCCCAGGTCCTGGAGGCGGAGCCGAGGAACCCCCAAGCCAACCTCCTCATGGGTTACGCCCTCCTGCATTCGGGCGACCTGAAGGCAGCGGAGTCGTGGGCCTGGCACGCCAGGGAACTGCTTCCCGAACTGACCGACACCCACCTGTTGCTCGGCGCCGTGCTCCGGGCTCAGGGCCGTCCGGAGGACTCCCTGGGCGCCTTTTCCGCCGCAGCACAGCTCTCTCCCGCGCGCATAGACGTCTTGCTCGAGTTCGGCGCGGCGCTCGCGGGCGTGGAACGGTGGCAGGACGCGGCAACCGCGTACGAAGCCGCGGCGACCCTCGCCCCGGACTCGGTACCCGCACTGACCAACCTCGGTTCTGCGCTCAAGCGGTGCGGTCGGCAGGATGAGGCGCTGGACGCCTTCCGTCGTGCCGTGGCGTTGGCGCCCGACTTCGCCCCGGCGCACTACAACCTGGGCGCTCAGCTTCAGGTGTTGGAGCGAGCTGCCGAGGCCGAGGCCGCCTACCGCGAAGCCATCCGGTTGGCGCCGGATTTCGCCGTTGCGCATAACAACCTGGGGAACGTGTTGCGCCAACTGGACCGGGCCGACGAGGCCGTGGCCTCGTTCGAGCGGGCCATCGAACTGGAGCCCGACTACGCCGAAGCTCATTGCAACCTGGGGAACGTGCATCTGGACCAGTGCCGGTACGCCGAGGCGGCCGAGTTCTATGCCCGGGCGATCGAGTTGAAACCCGCCCTGGCGGAGGCCTACCACAACCTGGGTAACGCCCTTCGCGAACTGGGACGGCTCGACGAGGCGATCTGCGCCTACGAAACCGCCACCCGGCTCATGCCAGGCATGAGCGAGGCGTATCTGAACCTCTCCAACGCGTTTCGCGATCGGGGCCAGCTCGACCGCGCCATGCTGCTTTGTCGCCAGGCCGCCTTGGCCGCCACGAGCGCCGGAGACGAGGGCGACCCAGCGCTCCACTACGACATGGGTCTGCTGCTGCAGCAATCGGGACGGCTGGAGGAGGCGGTCAAATCGTACCGGCGCGCCTACGCGGACGACCCGGCCATGTCCGCCGCGGGCCTTGCGATGGGCAACTGCCTGAAGGACCTGGGGAGGACGGAGGAGGCATCGCAGGCTTACCTCGCCGTCGTCGATCGCGCACCGGACTACGGGCCCGCCATCTACAACCTTGCCAACGCTCTGCGCGACCTCGGTCGCATCGACGAGGCCGACGCGGCCTTTGCTCAGGCGGTCGCCGTCGACCCCGGCTATGCCGACGCGCACACGAACCGGGGGGCCACGCTCTTGCAGCAGGGGCGCATCGGCGAGGCGAACGCCGCCTACCGCAAGGCGATCTCGCTCGACCCCAAATGCCAGGTGGCGCACAGCAACCTGCTCTTTGCCATGCGGTTGAGCCCCGACCACAGTCTGAAGGCGATCTTCGAGGAGTCGACGCGGTGGGCGAAGGCGCACGCGCCGCTCACCCTCGAACGCGGCAACGCCCGCGCGGAGCCGCTGAACGGCAGGAAGCTGCGCGTCGGCTACGTCTCTGGCGACCTGCGCGGCCACCCAGTCGGCTACTTCATGGACCCCGTGCTGGCCGCGCACGACCACGAGCAGTTCGAGGTGTACTGCTACGCCAACCACAACGTGCACGACGAGTTGGCCGAGCGGTTCAAGGCCCGTTCCGACGCTTGGCGGGAGATCGTCGCGATGGACGACGACGAGGTGGCCGAGCAGGTGGAGCGGGACGGCGTGGACGTGTTGGTGGACCTCTCGGGTCACACCGCGCACAACCGCCTGGGCATCTTCGCCCGAAGGCCCGCGCCGGTGCAGCTTACGTGGCTGGGCTACAACGCCACGACCGGCATGAACCAGATGGACGGCATCATCTGCGACCAATGGCTGGTTCCGCCGGAGGAGGAGGCCTACTACTCGGAGCGCCCCGCGCGGCTGCCGCACACCATCTACTCGTTCGGGATGCTCGACGAGGCCCCGACGCGGCCGGTTCCGACCGAAGGCGTGTGGTTCGGCTGTTTCAGTACCGCCGACCGCATCAACGAGCGCACGGCGCGCGTCTGGTCGGAGATTCTGAGGCGCGAACCCCGCGCGAAGCTGTTGCTCAAGGCCCGGAGCTTCGGAAGCGAGCAGGCGCGGAAGCGGACGTTGGATCTCTTTGCCCCGTACGGCATCGACCCCGATCGCATCGCTTTCTCGGGTCCTGTGCCGCGCGCCGAGTTCCTGCAGGAGATGGGCGGAGTTCGGGTGCTACTGGACCCGTTCCCGTGCAATGGCGGCACGACCACCGTCGAAGCGTTGTGGATGGGCGTCCCCGTGGTCACCCTCCACGGCGATCGGTTCGTCGGGCATGTCGGCGAGAGCATCTTGATGACCGCCGGAATGCCGGAGCTTGTGGCGATCGACGAGGAGGACTACGTGGCGAAGGCGCTCGCCATCGCCACCGACCTGCCCCGGTTGGAGCAGATGCGCACCGGCCTGCGCCAGCAGCTCAAGGGCACGTCGCTCTTCGACGGCGAGGCGTTCACTCGCTCGCTGGAGGAGCTCTACATGGACCAGTGGCGCGCGGCGTGCGGGAGGATGGCGGCGTGACGGCCGCACAACAACGAGCCGCGATGCTCGACGAGACGGTCGACGTCGCGGTTGGGTTGCAGGAGTCCGGGCAGGTGGAGCAGGCGGTGGCGCTCTACCTGCGCGTCTTGGAACTGGAGCCCCAACATGCCGGGGCGCTGCACATGCTGGGGGTGGCCGCCTACCAGAGCGGGCAGATCGAGGAGGGCGCCGCCCTGATGAGCCAGGCGGTAGCCAATGCCCCGGGGCTGGCCGCGGCGCATGGCAACCTGGGCAACGCACTGCTGGCGTTGGGCCGGCGCACCGAAGCGATCGCCCAGTACCGAGAACACGCCCGCTTGGACCCCAGAAGCGCCCTCGCCCACTACAACCTGGGCAACGCCCTCGCGGCCGAAGGGCGCCGGGAAGACGCCATGTCGAGCTTCCAAGCGGCGACGAAACTCGACCCGAGCGAACCGCGCCCTTGGCTGAACCTGGGCAGCACGCTCTTGGAGCTTCGTCGTCCTCACGAGGCGCTTCCCGCGCTCGAAAAGGCCGCGGCCCTCGCCCCTGGCGACCCCGCCGTTCAGAACAGCCTGGGCGTGGCTCTGAAGCAACTGGGAAGGCTGCCCGAGGCGCGGGAGGCGTTCGAGCGGGCCCTGGCCGCCGATGCAGACTTCCCACCGTCCCTGGGCAACCTGGGGCTGGTCTACGCCGACCTCGGGCGTTATGAGGAGGCCGTGGACGCCTCCCGCCGGGCGGTGGCCCTCGACCCAAGCAACCCGGTTCACCGAACCAACCTTGGCAACGCGCTGCGCCTTGCCGGGCGCATCGACGAGGGGGTCGAGGAGCTTGGGCGCGC
>CAZIIS010000070.1:0-14762 GCA_964539295.1 uncultured Fimbriimonadaceae bacterium
TTCTCGTTGATGATCAAGCGTCGGGGCGGCTACGAGATCGTGGCTACTCCGTTGGCCAGGTGCTCCGAAATACGCTCCAAGTACATCATGTCGTGAGATACGATCGAAGCCGCGTAGTCCAGTATAGTGATGCTCTCTCCATCGGGAGTTTTGAGCGTTTTGTGAAGATCCTCATCCGTCAAGCCGCGTAGGAATTCGATCGTCAACGCACGTCGCGATTCGAAGACCTCCGCTTCATGGAACACGTCCTTCTCCGCGTAGCGACGCTCGGCGGCGAGCTGACTGACGTTGATGCGATCCAGGGTGGTGTCGGGTTTCTTGGTGGCGGAGCGAATGCGGTCCAGGTGGGTTTTCTCGAAGTCCGCCAGATGCGCAATCGCTTCACGGGGGGTCAGGCGACCCGGTTCCCGGCGCTCGTCCAGACTTTCCTTCGGGAACACTCGCAGCAAACGTTCGATCGTCTTCGGACCGGACGCGAGCGAGTGGAAGATGTACTTCTTCATACGACCGTAGGTTACACCGTTCCGCCGGCGTTTCCAAGCCCCAGATGCGCCGTTTTTGCTTCGTTGCTCTTGCTTCACACGGCCGCTGATGCACGCTCGGCGTTGGCCGGCTCGCCTCGTCTTGGCAGGTATGCGCCAATGGCGCGCCAACTACACACAACAAAGGCCAGCGGAAGGGCATAGAAAACACGCAAATCAATAACGCGGGCCTGTTGTAAGATGTACTGGTACATCGGGTTGGCGATGTTCCAGGGAGCCCCGATGAGGAGCGCTTCGGCAAGCATCCAGGTTCTGGCGAAGGCGGCGGGTTTGCCGCCGGCGACCGCCCCCGGGGCGCTTCCCAACCGCGGTCGCGACCCGCGCGCCGACGACCTGGCCCGAGGAGCTAGCGCGTGTACGCCGCCCTCATCGAGGAACAGGGGTCCGGACCCGATGCCCGCGCCCACGTTCGCGCACCCCTCGTGCGCGCTTCGACCAGTCATGCCGGAACGATCATATCGACGCAGAGGAAACGCCATGAAAAAGGCAGCGTTTACGCTCATTGAACTGCTGGTGGTCATCGCGATCATCGCCATCTTGGCGTCGATCCTTTTCCCCGTTTTTGCTCAGGCCAAACAGGCCGCCAAGAAGGCCTCGTCGCTGAGCAACGTCAAGCAGCTTGGGCTCGGCGTCATCATGTACGCGGGCGACTACGACGACACCTACCCCCAGGGCTGCGGCGCTTGCTGGTGGCAGCCTCTGGACGGTGGCTGGACGTACGACACTCAGCCCTACATCAAGAACATGCAGATCCTGCGCGACCCGTCCGACCCGCTCAGCAAGGCGGGCTGGCTGGACTGGCTCCAAACCAATCCGGACGCGGTGAACATCAGCTATGTGGCGAACGGCTACATGCGATGGGACACCGGTACCCAGTGGGGCATGTTCGGCATCATGGGGATGAACCAGGCCGTGAACGGCACCCGTTGTGGGGACGGCTGGATGTCGAAGGGCGTAACCGTGGCCACCGCCGTGGGTAAGCCCGCGGAGACGATCATGTTCACGATCCGGTACGGGAGCCAACCGCTCTTCGGCCCCGGCAACATCCTGCCCGGCATCGACTGGTGGGACTACGTCGGCCACGGCGGCCTGCTGCCCGACAGCACCCGCAAGATCGAGCCGTACGTCGTGAACGGCGTGACCGTCAACAACGACAAGCGCCTGGGCGGCGTGACGGCGGCTTACCAGAACAAGTCGAACTTCACGTTCAGCGACGGGCATAGCAAGACGCTGGACCCGCTTGGCACCAACCCCGACCCGACGACTCGGCCCCAGGACAACATGTACGACGCCACCCGAACGTAAGGCCGTGCGGAGGTCGTAGTCGATCAGTGGGGTCAACCGGAGGCCCGGACCCGGTCCGGGCTTCCGGTTCGCAACGCAGCACAGAGGAAGCTACACCATGAAGAAGGTCCTTTTTGTCGGCGCGCTGCTTCTGGCGGCCTTCGCCGCGGTCTGCGGCTGCAGGGGCGGTTCGCAGGGACAACCGGTCACCAAGAGCGAGGAAGAGCACCTCAAGAACCCGTCCAAGGTTCCGCCGCCCGAGGCGGCCAACTTTGGGAGGCCGGCCGCGCCGGCTCCGGGGAAGACGACGGGTAAATAGCTCCGGGCCGTCTCCGGCGGGGCGCCATAATGGCCTGGCGCCAAGGCGCCGGAGATAGGCCCATGCCCGAAGACAAGACCCAGCCCGCGAACCTGCCCAACGACGGCGACGAGGTCGCCGTCCTGACCACGAACTACGGACGCATCGTTCTGCGCTTCCTGCCCGACAAGGCGCCGAACCACGTCAACAACTTCAAGGAGTTGACGGCGAAGGGTTTCTACGACGGCACGCGCTTCCATCGCGTCATCCCCGGCTTCATGATCCAGGGCGGCGACCCGAACAGCAAGAGCGGCGACCGCATGATCATGGGTACCGGCGGCCCCGGCTACAGCATCGACGCCGAGTTCAACGACGTGCGGCACAAGCGCGGCATCCTGAGCATGGCGCGCACCTCCGACCCGAACTCCGCCGGCAGCCAGTTCTTCATCATGGTGGCCGACGCCCCGTTCCTCGATGGCCAGTACTCCGCCTTCGGCGAGGTGATCGAGGGGATGGACGTGGCCGACAAGATCGTCTCGCTCAAGCGCGACGCACGGGACAACCCGGTCGAGGAGAACGCTGCGATCGTCGAGAGCGCGAAGGTCGTCGCCTGGCCGCTCGCGTAGGCCGGTTCATATGCCATCCTAGGCGTCAACCATGTCCGAAGAGAGCCGTACTCAGCAAGCCGGGCAGACGCCCGAACCGATCGACGTTTCGTCGTTCCTCGCCATGGTCGTTCAGCAGATGGCGGAGCTGGCGTGGCAGAAGATGGGACTCCAGCCCGACCCGATCACCAACGCGATCGCCAGGGACATGGAGCAGGCCAAGCTCGCCATCGACGCGGCGGCCGCCTTGGCGCCGGTCCTGGAGGCCAAGCTCGACGACGAGGACAAGCGCCAGATCCAGAACCTGGTGCGCGACCTGCGCGTGAACTACGTCGAGAAGAGCCGCTAGCGGCTCGACCGACGCCACCGGTTGCCGGCGCCCGCCCTCTGCGGCAGGCGCCGGCAACACGCTATAAAGACGCGCCTCTTCGGTCGTCTACCGGGCCATAATGGGCTCATGCTGCAGGACTTCCGATCCGCCGACTTCGAGAAGCTGGCGGGGCTTTGGAGCAAGTGCTTCCCCCAGCGGTACGCGGTGACGCCCGCGCTGATCCGGCAGAAGACGGTGGAGTCGCCCGTCTTCGACTGGGGCGCCTCGGCGGTCTCCGTCAACGGCGAAGGCGACGTGGCCGGCTTCATCGTGGTCAAGAAGTCGCCGACGCCGACGCTCTACAAGGGTTATGAGCCGGACCAGGCGCACGTCGGCGCCATCGCCTGCCGCGACCCGCTCGTCGGTATGGACCTGATGTCGCAGGCCAAGGTCATCCTGCGCGACCGCGGCGTGATCAAGCTGGTTTTTGGGGCCGACTCCTCGCACTTCTTCCCAGGCTGCCCCGTGGACGTGCCGCAGTTGCGCGACTTCCTGATGATCCAGGGGTTCACGCTGGCCGGCGAGCAGCACGACGTCGAACGGGACCTCGGCGACTACGAGCCGCCGAAGGGGTGCCTCTCGCCGCTCGGGAGCGATGCCGTGGTTCGGCCGGTGACGCAGGCCGACCTGCCGGCCCTCGACGGTTTCTTTGAGCGCGAGTTCCCGAGCCGTTGGCGGCACGACGTGATGCACCAAGTCCGGCTTGAGGGCCGCCCGGACCTGGTGGACGGTCTGTTCGTGGACGGCAAGTGCGAGGGCTTCTCCTTCACGCAGGACTGGGAGTGCAATTACCCGATCGGCGGCGCGGTGTGGCGCCTGGACCTGGGCGAGCGGTGGGGTTCCCTCGGACCGATCGGAATCTCGCAGGGCGTTCGCGGGAAGGGGTTGGGCGGCGCCTTGCTGGGCGCGTCGCTCAAGCGGTTGCACGAGCGCGGCGCGCGACGCACCATCATCGACTGGACGACGTTGCTCGAGTTCTACGGCAAGCACGGCTTCGAAAGGGCGCGCACCTACCTGAGCGCATCGCTCTCGCTGGAGGCGCCGACCAAGATGGAGGGCAAGAAAGCCTAGCGCACGCCCCGCACGTTGCGCAGCAACACCGCGCCCAGAAGGATGAAAACGCCGGCGACGGCGAAAAGCGTCGCGAAACCGGCTTGGGTGTAGTGCAGCTTCACGGTGGGCAGCACCGTCAGGCCGAGCATCTTGATCGGTTCGACCCGGCGGACCATACCGAACGAACCCAGGAGCATGGCCGCCGGCGCGGAGGCGATCGCCTGGGGCAGCGTCATCGCGATGTGCCAGATGCCCATGTCCTTGGCGGCCTCCTCCTTGCTGGGCAGCACGTCCGTACCCAGCGCCCAGTCGACGCTGATGTAGGCGCCGTAGCCCAAGCCGAACAGCCCGCCCATCACCGCCGCCGCGGGCAGTGACGAAGTCAGCCCGAAGATCACGCAGATCACGGCCATGAACGTGTTGGCTGCGTAGACCACCCGCTTTCGACCGATCCTGTCGGAGAGAAGCCCGCCGAAAAGCCCGCTGAACATGGCCGTCACGAGGATGATCGCCGACAGAAGGCCGGTCGTCTTGGCCGGGGTGGGGTCGCCGATCACGTCCGCCAGGAAGTAGTGCAGGTACGGCATCAGGCCGTAAAAGCCCAGCATCACCAACGCGCGGGTGATCCAGACCCAAGCGAAGTCCGAGTGCTTGCGCGGGTCGATCCAGAAGCGCTTGAGGTGCTGCTTCCACGAGAGCGGAGCGGGCCTGGCGGCCAGCGGGACCTCCTTGACGCCGAACAGCGTGATCGCCAACGTGATGGCGACGACCGCGCCCAACGCCAGGTAGCAGGCCCCGTACAACCGCTGTTCGACCAACTGGCCCGCGGCCACCACGCCGGCCAGGGTGCCCACCTGGCACATGGCGGCCATGTACCCGCTCGCCATGCCGCGTTGCCCGTGGACGACCAGGTCCGGGATGACGCCGCTGTAAGCGCCCATCGCCGTGTTGTTGCCCACCTGCAACAGGAAGTAGGAAAGCACGTAGAGCGGCGCCGAAGAGGCCAGCGCAGAGAAGTGCATGCAGGCCAGAAAGACGAGGGTGGCCACAGAACCGAAGACGATGTAAGGGCGTCGGCGCCCCAGACGCGCGGTGCACCGATCGCTCATCGCCCCGACGATCAGCGGCACGACGAGGGCGGGTATCGCCCCAAGGCTCATCATCAGCCCGACGATCGCCGCCGGGCGCTCGGGCGCCATGGTGCGAACCTGGTTGGCGATCAAGACGATGAAGAGAGCGCCCCACAGGAAGTTGGAGCCCGCCCAATAGGCGCTCATGCCAAGCATCCGGCCGTGGGAGAACGTCGCCTGGCCCCCGGACCCGTTGGCGACCTCGCGGCCGTTTACCATGGCCGCATTGTACAGAACGAGATGGGTCGTTAGGGCACAATGGAGCGTGGTGAGACGATGGCGGACTTCGTAGACCTACGCAGCGACACGGTGACCCGACCGACCGACGAAATGTACGAGGCGATGAGGAGCGCCGATCTGGGCGACGACGTGCTGGGGGACGACCCCACCGTGACTCGCCTGGAGGGCCTGGCGGCGGGCATGCTCGGCAAGGAGGCCGCGCTGTTCATGCCGAGCGGCACGATGTCCAACCAGGTGGCCCTGGCCTCCCACTGCGAGCGCGGCGACGCGGCCATATTTGAGCGCGAGTCGCACATGCTCTACTACGAGGTGGGCGCAACGAGCGTGATCGCCGGGGTCGTGAGTTGGACCCTCCCCTCGGACCGAGGGGCGATGGACCCCGCCGAGGTGGCGAGGGCGATCACGGTCGAGAGCGACCACACCCCCGGCACGACGTTGCTGTGCGTCGAGAACACCCACAACCGGCACGGCGGCGCGGTGATCCCGATCGAGACGTTGCGCGCCTACCGCGAGATAGCCCAGCGAACCGGCATCCGGATCCACATGGATGGCGCCCGGGTCTTCAACGCGTCGGTGGCCTCGGGCGTGCCGGTAAGCGAGATCGCCGCAACGGCCGACTCGGTCAGCGTCTGCCTGAGCAAGGGTCTGCGCTCGCCAGTCGGGACGGTGCTCTGCGGTCCCCGACCGTTCATCGACAAGGCCCGGCGCTGGCGGAAACGGCTCGGCGGCGGGATGCGGCAGTCCGGGCTCCTCGCGGCCTGCGGCATCGTCAGCCTCACGCGTTACGTGGACCGGTTGGCGGACGACCATCGCCGCGCCAAGCGGCTGGCCGCCGCGATCAACGAGTTGCGGGGCATCCGCGTGGACATGGCCGCGGTGCAGACCAACATGGTGATCCCCACGACCGACGCGCCCGCCGAGCGTTGGCAGGCCGCGTTGGCGGAGCAGGGGGTGGCGTGCCTGCCGACCGCCCGCCATCGCGTGCGTTTCGTGCTTCACGCCGACGTGGACGACGAAGGGCTCGAACGCGCGGTCCAGGCGCTTCGGACCGTCGCGCCGTTGCTTGCGTGACCCGGTCTGCGTGTAGACTGGGCGCCTACCTTACGAGAGGAACCTGGACACGATGAAACTGACCGACGATCGGCTCGCCCTGCTGGAGACGAAGTATTGCGGGTACTTGGAAGGGCCCCTGGTAGACGAGTTCCTCGCCGACTTCGGCATCAAGTTCGCGGCGGGCGACTGGTGCGCCGGTGAGTTCTTCGACCGCTTCTGCACGGTCGGCTACAACTACGGCTCCGGGTTCGACTCCTCGAAGGTGGCGAACATCGCCCGGGTGGCCGAGGCCGGCATCCAGGGGATCGAGTTTCACGACGGCGACTTCACGGACGCCTTTGGCGCCAAGGACCCGGCCAAGATCGCCGAAGTTCAGGACGCGCTCAAAAAGCACAAGTTGAATCCGACGAACATGAACTTTTTGGTCTGGGCGCACCCCAAGTACAAGCTGGGCAGCGTGACCAATCCGGACCCGGGCATCCGCAAGGAGGCGATCCGGCAGGTGCGGCAGGGCATCGAGATCGCCAAGGAGATGGGCTTCGAGAGCTGCGGGCTGTGGCCCGGCTCCGACGGCTTCGACTACCATTTCGAGGTCGACTACGGCAAGCAGCTCCGTTGGTTCATCGACGCCTGCACCGAGTTCACCGACCATGCCGACCGGTATGGCCTGAAGTTCGGCACGGAGCCCAAGGCGAAGGAGCCGCGCGAGGGCGCGATGATCACCAACACGGTGGCCAAAGCCGCCTGCGTCTGCCTGGAGGTCAACCGGACCCTTGGCAAGCCGCTGATGGGCGTGGCCATCGACTACGGCCACGAGCAGATGGCGGGCAGCAACCCGGCGGAGTCGCTCTACCTGCTGAAGACGCTCGGCGTGCCGATCGCCAACTTCCACGTGAACGCGGCGAAGTTCAACTCGAACGACGAGGACCGGATCGCCGGGACCGACGACATCTGGCGGTTCGTGGAGTTCTGCTACGCGGCCGCCGACACGGGCTACGCCGGCTGGTTCGGCGAGGACCAGTTCACCTATCGCACCGAGCAGGTCGCGTCGATGCGGCTTTCGCGCGAGTTCTTCGCCAACGCGATGAAGAAGGCGCTACGCATCTACGCCCGGCGCGACAAGCTGGCCGAGGCGCAGGGGACCGGCGACGCCATCCAGGCGATGCAGGTTCTGAAGCGCATCATCTACAACGGCTAGGCGCTCCCCCCAAGAAGCGACGAACCCCCGCCTATCGCAGCGGGGGTCGTCAGCCTTTTTCGGAGGAACGTTCGCAGACTATCTCGGCGAAATCCGGAAATGGGCGGCCAAGGCCTCGAGCTCGCTGTCCGGTCGATCGGACAACAGCAACAACGCGTAGCCGTCGTCGTGCCACGAGACGCAACGGTAATGGTTGATCACGCCGTGGCTGTAAAAACCTTCCTGTCGGCCCTCCATTCCATCGATGTTGCCGGCGTCCTTTACGATGAAGAGCGAGAACGGCCCCTGGCTGTCTCGCAGGATTAGGCGGGCGGCGCGCATGCCGTCGATCTCGCCGGTGGCGACCGAGATGAGCGCGAACTGCTCTTCGCGGTCCGCGACCGGCGCCTGGCCCAGGGCGTTGTGGAGTAGAACCCTGGCTTGCGAAGGTTGGCTGGCCGCGATCGGTTGCGGCGTCAGGTTGAACAGGCTGGCCACGTGCGCGCTGGAGAGGTCCTTGCCCCCGGATGCGCGATTCAACAGGCCGCCCGCGACGATGATGGCGAAGAGAACGCCGCAGAACCCCCAGGCGTAGCGCCCAACGAAGCGCTCGGTACGGCGGGTGCGGTCGATCTCGTCAAGCTGGGCCATGGAGCGGCGCCAGCACTCCGAATCCGAACTGGGAGCGCAGCGCTTGCTCAGCATCTCCTTGATCAGCAGGACCCACTGGTACTCGACGTGAGCCCGCCCATCCTTTGACAGCGTCTGCAGCACCCGAGCCTTGGCTTCGGGGTCCAACTCGCCGTCTGCGAGACCGTGAATATCGTCCAGCAACTCGCTCAATCGGATGCTCCTTGTTTGAGATAACCCTGTTCCAGCGCGTACCGTTCCAGTTCCCGACGAAGTACCGCACGTCCACGGGCAAGCCTGGAGCGCACCGTTCCCACAGGTACGCCGAGAACCTCGGCGACTTCGTCGTAGGACATGCCCTCGATGTCGCTCAGGATGACCGCCGAGCGAAAAACATCCGGCACTTTTGCCAGCGCTTCCTCGACCTCCGCGCCCAGCATCTGGTCGAACACCAGCCGGTCGGGCGCCTCCTCGGCGGGAGCGATCGGCTCGACCGCCTGCTCTTCGTCCAGGGAGCTGTTCAGGCCCTGCCGCTGGCGCTGGCGGTACTTGTTGATAAAGAGGTTGGTGAGGATGCGCAGCAGCCACGCCTTGAAGTTGCGGCCGTCGAACCGATCGAAAGCCTCGTAGGCGCGGACCAGCGCTTCCTGGGAAAGGTCTTGGGCTTCCTCCCGGTTGCGCGTAAGCCTCAGGGCGGTGCCGAACAGCGAGGGGAAAACCTCCTCCGCCATGCGTTCGAACCGCTCCCGCTGGGAATTGCCCCGTCGGAAGAGCATGCGCGGCGAAAGTGTACCTCTGGGCAGGTTTGGCCCTGGTGAGCGAAGCGTTTTGGGGCGCCGCGCCTTCGGCGTTCTCGAACGTGCGGCGCAATGGATCGCAGATCGTCCGGGGATCAACCGGCAGGTAACCTCGCGGCCGTGCTCCTGTACCGTCCTTTTCCTGACCCCGTGCTGAACCTCACGCTTGAGGTCTTTGTGCGCGAGGTAACAGACGTGTTTGGGCCGCGGTTGATCTCGGTAACGTTGTACGGGTCGGTGGTGTTTGGCGACTTGGCGCCCGGGTTCGGAGATCTCGACTTCCTGGTCGTAGCCGAGGGCGACCTGACCGACGAGGACGCCAATGCGCTGATCGACGTCAGGAGGGGGCTAAGGTCGGGCGCCTACGGCATCCTGGCCCACATGTTGGAGGGCGCTTTCCTGCCCAGGCCGATGCTGGACCCGCGCGTAGCGGGCTCGGCGCTTTGGTGGGGCACGTCGGGCGAGCGCATGTGGGGGAACAGCCGGTTGGGCCCGCTCGTCGAGAACGTGATCCGAACAGAGGGGCTTGTGGCGTTCGGGCGCGACCTGCGCCTCGAGATCCCCGAACCGAGCCGCGAGGCGATGGTCGCGGAGGTGTTGCGCTTTGCCGACTCGATGCGCGATTACGGCGAGCCCGGAACGCTCCATTCCGTCGGCTGGTTGCTGGAGGCGGCTCGACAGGTTCGGTGGCTGCGGGAAGGACGGACAGGCTCGAAGACCGAAGCGGCGCGCTGGGGCGCCGACTGCCTGGAAGGCGCATGGCCGGCGCATCTGGCGCGGGCGAGCGAGCTTCGCCGTTGTCCGAGTCTGCTCCAAGGCCCGGGCAAGGCCGAATGGGAGGCATGGTTGGGCTCGCTTCGCGCGCCGATCCTGGAGGCCGAAGGCGCCGTGAGGGATGCCGTGAAGCTGTACGGCGGCGCGTCGGTCCCCCAATAACGCGGCGCCCCGGGCCGTGCGGCCGGGGTATATTCATCGCGTCGCGCGAGCGACACATTATGTTCATTCGAAACGCCTAACATCGACGACCTTTGGTCCCCTCTGTCGGCTAAGCCGGCGCCGTCGTTGTGTGCATCTAGGAGGCACTCTGTGCTTCAGGCGTTTCAGCTATCCTACGAACATAACCCTCTGTTTGGTCCTCTCTTCACGGGCCTGAACCTCTCCGTGTCCGACGGCGAGGTTGTCGCGTTGCTCGGCCCCAATGGCTGCGGCAAGTCGACGCTTCTTCGGATCTTGGCGGGCGAACTGAAGCCCATGACTGGGCGGGTGGTCGCTTCGCGCGGCGGCTCGGTCGCCTACCTTCCGCAGGACTTCGACTTCTCGTTCGAAGGGACGCTTCGCGACCTGCTCGATTCGTCGCCGGCGGTTTCGTCCGACCCCGGTTTGCCCCATCGCCTCGCCCACCAACTCGGCCTCGCCGAACGGCTCTTCGAGCAACCCTACGCCACCCTCAGCCTGGGCGAGCGCATGCGCGCGGCGATGGTGATGCTGTTGTCGGACGACCCAGACGTCCTGTTGCTGGACGAACCCACCAACCACCTCGATTCAGAAGCCCGTTTGGTGCTCGAAAGCTATTTGAAGCGGAGCCGCAAGGGCGTGCTCATGGTCTGCCACGACCGAGCGATGCTCGACGCCGTCGCGGATCGGACGCTGGTTTTCGAGAACGGCGCGCTTCGGGAATACGCGGGCGGCTACTCGGCGATGCGCGCCGCCCGGGACAACGAGTACGCCCGGGCCATGGCCGACTGGGAACGGGAGGGACAGGAGGTCCGCCGCTTGAAGAACGCGGCCGAGAAGACGCTTCAGCGCGCCGCCGGCGTGGCCAAGCGCCCGACGAAGGGCGCCTACGACCCCAAGCACAAGGCGTTCTACGCCGGCAAGGCCGCGGCCATCGATCGACGCGCCAAGGCGGTTCGCTCGCGGGTTGAGCGCCTCAACCAGGAACGCACCTCCAAACCGTTCCGGGCCGACACGCCCGCCCTCGCCTTTCCCACCCGTCCGTTGCGCACCGGGTTCGCGCTTACGGCGCGACTGCTCTCGAAAGGCTACGGCGAGCGACGCCTGTTCGACGCCCTTTCGTTCAGCTTGAGTCCTGGCGAGAGGTTGGCGGTTCTCGGCCCGAACGGGTCGGGCAAGACCACCCTGTTCCGCATCGTGCTGCGCGAGGAGGACGCCGACGCCGGCGTGTGCGAACTGGCCCCCGGAGTCCAGATTGGGTATCTCTCGCAGGCGCGGATGGCGTTGGACCTCGCGGCAACCGTGCTCGAAAGCCTGGGGGCGATGGATGCCGCCGAGCAACGCTTTGCACGCACCTTGCTCGGTCGGCTGGGTATCGCCGGCGACGAGGTGTTCAAGCGCGTGGGGCAACTCTCCGTGGGCGAACGAACGAAGGTCGAGCTCGTTCGCGTGCTGCTATCCCGAGCGAACCTGCTCATCCTGGACGAACCCACCAACCACCTCGACGTGGAGTCGCTCGAAGCGCTCGAGGAGGCCCTGGAGGAGTTTCCCGGCTGCGTGCTGTTCACCTCGCACGACCGCATGTTCGTCCAGAAGATGGCGCACAGCGTGATCCGGTTGGCTTGATCCGTTCGCAGGACGTCCGCCGCCCCCCAAGGTTGGGGCGGCGGGGTCTGTGCTAGAAGATGCTCTGCTTGATGCCCAGCGCCGTGCAGATCGACCGCACCTCGTCGTCGCTCAAGCCGTCGGCCAGGCCGTGGTTGGTGAGGTTCAGGTACTCGTACTTGGCGCCGGTCTCGGCGTACTCGATCAGGTCGCAAGCGCGCTTGACCGAGTGGTCCGAACGCGACATCAGGCCGTGCTTTCCCCAGATAACGAGCCGGTGCTTCCGAAGCTTGGCCTCGTTGGCCTCCATCAGTTCGTCGGAACCGGGGACCAGGAACGGAAGCACGCCCACGCCGTCGCTCAGGTTCACGATCGACTCCGGTTGCCATCGGAGGATGTGCTTGTTCATGTACTCCTCGTCCTGGTAGCGCGAGATGTGGGTCAGGTAGGTGAGGTAGAGCGGTTGGGCGTGGATGATGGCGTGGAAGTTGGCGCCGCCGGCCACCGGGCCGCGGTGGACGATCAGGTGCGAGTTGAACTCGCTGGTCAACCGGGCGAACAGGCGGTGGGAGGACGTGCACAGCTTGGCGGTCTTGCCGTCCGCGTTCACGATGACCAACCCCACATTCGCCAGCGGGTCGTCGGCGATCTCACGAAGGCGGCGGCCCGAACCGGAGACGATCAGCTTGCCGCCCGCGAGCGCCTGCGCCTCGACCGGCAGTTCGATGGTCTCGGTCTTTGGGAACAACGCCCGGCAATCGACGTCCCAGTCGAAGAAGACCGAGATGTTGCCCGCGGCGCCTTCGCTGGCCTCGATCTGGACGAGTCGCCGGCCGACGTCGCCGACCTGCTGTAGCAGTTCAGGAAGGTCGGGATATGGAGGTTCTAGAGCCACATCTTCGTTCTAGTCGATGTCGGCTCGCGCCGCCAGTGGGCGGGGCACAAATGCCCGGCACGAAGGGCCCGGCCGGCACGGCTCAGCGGGGCGCGACCGCTCGCGCGTTGTAGAACGAGTCGCGCTCGACCGGAAGCCGTCCCGCCTCCCGGATCATGTCGACCATGCCCTCCTCGGTCAACACCTGCTGCTTGTTGCCGTACTCGCCCTCGGCGTAGGTGATCTCGTACTCGAACACGAAGCCGTCGGCGTCGTCCGCGCCGTACCAGAGCGCAGCCTGGGTGACCGGGACGGTGTTCATGATCCAGAAGCTCTTGATGTGGTCGAAGTTGTCGAGCATCAGGCGGCTGAGCGCGATGATCCGCAGGTCGAGGTCCGCGGTCGGCGCTTGCAGGTGGCTGAGCGTGGTGTGCTCGGGGTGGAAGCTGAGCGGGGTGAAGGCCAGGAAGTTGCCCACCTCGTCCTGCAGTTCGCGAAGCTGCACGAAGTGGTCGATCCGCTCCTCGGGCGTCTCGATGTGCCCGTAGAGCATGGTGCAGTACTGCGGCAGGCCGAGTTTGGCGGCGGCGCGGGCCACCGACTTCCACTGGTCCCCGTTCAGCTTGCGGCCGAACAGCTGCCGATGCACGCGGTCGGAGAGCACCTCGATCCCCCCGCCGGGGAGGGATTCGAGTCCCGCGTCCATCAGGTCGCGCAATGCCTGCTCCACGGGGACGCCCCCGACCGCGGCGATCGCCTCGATCTCCACCGCCGTGAACGCTTTCACGTGCACGCCGGGCAGCGCCTCGCGCGCGGCGGCGATCAGCTCCAAGTAGTAGGAGTAGGGGAGCTCCTCGTTGATGCCGCCGACGATGTGGACCTCGGTGAGGTTCGCGTCCTTGTGCCAACTCAGGCGTCGCCGTACCTCGTCGATGCTCATCGTGTACGGTTCGGGCCCGCCCTTGCGCGCGTAAAACGAGCAGAACCGGCAGCGCTTGCTGCACACGTTGGTGTAGTTCAGGTGCTGGTTTCGGACGTAGTAGGTGCGGTCGCCGTGGCGGCGCTCGCGCTCGAGGTTCGCAAGGTAGCCGAGCGCGCTGAGCGGGGCGTCGCTCAGGCGGATGCCGTCCTCGCGGCTCAGGCGCTCCTGGGCTGCGACCTTCTCGGCGATGTCGAGGAGGTCGGCGCCGACGGCTTGTTCGAGGCTGAGACCCATGCCGGGGATCATTATGTGGGGTTCGAGTCGGCAGGACGCGGGCCGCGATGGGCGAAAATGACGGTTGGGATGGACGCGAACGGACGAAAAGCGGAACTGGTGGAGTTGTCGCGGTTTCTCGGGGACCCGCGGCACGACCTGGCGGTCCTGGCCGAGGGGAACGCGAGCTGTCGCGAGGACGAGGGGAGCTTCTGGGTGAAGGCAAGCGGCTACTCGATGCGCGACCTGGGCGAGGAGGGGCTGACCCGGGTTCGGTTCGCGCCGATCCTGGAGGCGATGGAGTTCGGCAAGGATCTGGAGGACGAGGACGTGCGCGACCTGCTGATGCAGTGCCGCGAGGGCGATGGGGCCAAGCCGTCCGTCGAGACGTTCCTGCACGCATTCCTGCTCAGCCTGCCGGACGTGGCGTTCGTCGGGCACACCCATCCGACCGCCGTGCTCTCGCTGGTCTGCATGGAGGGGGCGGCGCGGCTTTCCGAAACGCGGCTCTGCCCGGACGAGATCGTTTGCTGTGGTCCAGCGACGGCGTGGGTTCCGTACGTGGACCCCGGGTTGGTGCTTGCGCGGGCGGTGAAGGACTCGGTGGTGGCGTTCGTTGAGAAGCACGGGTGCGTCCCCAAGACGATCTGGATGGAGAACCACGGCCTGATCGCGCTCGGCAAGAGCCCGGCCGAGGTGCAGGCCGCGACCGTGATGGGCGTGAAGATGGCGCGGGTCTACCTGGGCGTGCTGGCCACCGGGCGGCCGATCCACGCGCTCAGCCCGGCCTCCGTCCGGCGCATCCAGACCCGCCCGGACGAGAAGTATCGGCAGAAGCTGCTCGAGGAACTCGGGCGTTAGGGTTGGTCGGGGCGTTTCGGTGCGACCCCTCGCGGGGTCGTGGGATTGTGGGGCGCCGATCCCGGGGTCTCCGACCCCGGGCTAATCGCTGCGA
>CAZIIS010000071.1:0-14616 GCA_964539295.1 uncultured Fimbriimonadaceae bacterium
CCCGGCCACCCAACCTCCAGGCTTGTCATCCCGAACCGAAGGTGAGGGATCTCGGTCGGATGGCCTTGAGGGTTGGGAAACGTCCGAGATCCCTCGCTGCGCTCGGGATGACACCCGAGGGACATGTCGCCTGAGTGGGACGCCGTGTCTCCCGAGATCCCTCGCCGCGCTCGGGATGACACCCGTGGGACATGTCGCCTAAGGGGGACGCCGTGTCTCCCGAGATCCCTCGCTTCGCTCGGGATGACACCCGTGGGTTGGGTGGTACAGCCGGAACCCTGGCGCCGACGTGGCGCCCGAGGGGTAGCCCCGCCATTCAGTGCGGAACAGCAGACGGGCGGGTCACAGACCCGCCCCTACCATCGGCAAGAGCAAACAGCCAGACGGCCCAAGCCGGCGACCTGGGAGGAATCCGCGGCGCGCTACTCCAAATAGGTGCCGTTGACCGACAGGGTGAACCGGTAGCCGAACAGCCCGGCCGACCGGCGGCACATGACCATGCGCTCCAGGAATATCTCGAAATACTCCATCACCGTCGCGAAGGTGGTGTCGATCTCCAGGTTGAGCTCGATCGTCTTGGCGTCCGGCTTCATCTCCACGCGGCTGCGCTGCACGGCGTAGTTCACCCGGTCGTGGATGTCGAACGTCTCCATGATCGGGTTCTGCACCCGGCTCACGTGCACGTCGCTCTTGTCGGCCAAAATGACCGCCGCGGACATATAGCTGACCGGCACGCCCTCGAGCTCCTCGTGGTTGCCGATGGCGCCCATGATCGGCGCCAGCTCCTGCATCGTCATGCCCATCTCGCGCAGCAGCGTGTAGGCGAGCGTGGCGCCCGAGACCGGGTGGCCGATCCGGTTGATCACGTTGCCGATGTCGTGCACGTAACCCGCGATCTGCCCAAGCTCCACCTCGCGCGCCGGCAGCCCGAGGTGTTCGAGGATGTAGCGCGTGATGCTGGACACCACGCCTGCGTGGCGATGCCCGTGCTCGGTGTAGCCCATCGCGCGCATCACCTCGTTTGCGCCCTCGATGAGCCGGCGGAACTCCGGGTTTGCCTTGACGTCCTTGAGCGTGATCTGCTTGGAGGCGGCCGCGGTGTTGACTTCCATCGTCCTGTACAAACTATGACGACCCGCAAGGCGACGAATCGTCGCCCCCCGGGTCGTCTGGGCGAGCCGTCCGGCGCCTAGGCGCTGACCTTCATCGACTCGATCTTCCGCACGTACGAACTGACCAACCCGCGGCTGGTCTCCTCTTCGGGGCTCTCGGCGTAGATGTGGAACACCGGCTCAAAGGAGTCCGGGAGCACCAGCACCCACGAGTCCTGGTCGTAGATCTTGATCCCGTCCACCAGCTCGATCCGGTCGCCCTCGCGATGCTCCTCGGTCATCCGCCGCATCACCGCGCCCTTCGACTCCCATGGGCAGTACACCTGGTCGTACGCCAGGTGGAATTCGGGCAGCACCGACACCAACTCGCTCAGGCTGAGCCCCGTGTCGCGAAGCATGGCGATCAGGTTGGCGAGGCTGAACATCGCGTCGAAGCCCGGGTGTAGCGACGGGAAGATGAAGCCGCCGTGCTCGTCGCCGGCGAACGTCACCGACTCCTGGTCCAGCACGGCGCCCATCAGGTCGCGGACGCTGGAACGGGTCCGCACCACGTCGGCGCTCTCCTTGCGCAACACGTCCTCCAGCCGGCCGGGCGCGGTCACGCTCATGGCGATCCGCGGGCTCCGACTGGTCTTGGCGACCAACAGGCACAGCGCCGCGAAGAGCATGTTGCCGAGCAACACCCGGCCCTTGTCGTCCACGACGGTGAGCCGCTCGCCCTCGTCGGTCACGAGCACGCCCATGTCGTAGCCCAGCGTGCCCACGATCTGCCGGAGGTTGTCCAGGTGCCGCTGCACCTGCTCGCGGCTGCGCGGCGCCAGCTTGGCGTCGTTGTAGCCGTTGATGCTGATCGAATCGACCGCCAGGCGTGCCAGCATCGCCGGGAACATCCCGCTGATGGAGCTGTAGCCGTAGTCCACCACGATCCGCATCCGCCGGTCGGTGCGCGCCTCGTGCACCATGCGGAAGAAGTCGCTCTGGTACATCTCGACGGCGCGGCTCGCCTCCTCGATAACGCCCAACTCCTCGGAGTCGATGCGCTGGAACTCCTCGCGGAAGAAGGACGCCTCGATCTTGCGTTCGAGCGACCGGGGCAGATAGCCGCCCGTCCGGTCGAAAATCTCCATGAGCGACACCTTCGGGTTGCCCGGCAGCTTGCGCACGTTGAGCGCCGCCGTCGCCCCGGTCGCCCGCACATGGTGCCGCGCCACCGGAACCGGCGTGCTGTGCATGTCGATCACGTCGCAGCCCGCACTCAGCAGGCTCGAGATGATCGAGCGCTTGATCATGCGTGAGCTTCGCGAGCTGTCGCGGCTGGTGATCACGCGGCTCCGATCCGGGAGCACCGACCCGACCGCCAAACCGAACCGCGTGGCGTACTCCGGCGTGATCTCGATGTTGCTCAGCCCCGCCACGCCCAGGTCGCGGAACAGCGTGCCCCGCCACTTGTTGCCCCAGACCAGGCTCATCGTCACGGTGCTGCCGCGCTCGATGATCTTGTCCGGCCAAAGCTTGATTCGTGGGCGGATCGTGCAACCGGAGTCGATCAGGCATCGATCGCCGATCACCGCGTCCTCGCGCACCACGGTGTCGCGCTTGATGGTCACCCGCGAACCGATCGTGGCCGAGTGGATGGCGGCGTTGTTGCCGACGTACGAACTCTCCCAGACCACGGACCGGTCGACGTGCGCCCCCTCCTCCACCAGGCAGTTGTCGCCGATCACCGTGTACGGGCCGATCCGGGCGTGGCGTTTTACCCGCGAGTTGCGGCCGATGCAGAGCGGCGGCACCAACGTCGCGGTTTCGTCGATGACCGTGTTCGCGCCGAGCCAGATGCCCGAATGCACCTCGTCGCCGGGCGTCACCAGGCGCGTCTCGCCGGTCAGCACGTGCTCCTGTGCGTCTCGGTACTGGCTGAGGGTGCCGATATCGCACCAGTACGAGTTCATCACGTACCCGTAGATCGGCGCTCCGGCGGCCAGCAGCTTGGGGAAGATGTCGTGGCTCCAGTCGTAGGGACGACGGGGCTCCATGAGCTTGAACACGTCGGGTTCAAGGATGTAGATGCCGGTGTTGACGGTGTCGCTGAACACCTCCGACCAGCCCGGCTTCTCCAGGAACCGCTCGACCCGGCCCTCGGCGTCGGTGATGACGATGCCGAATTCAAGCGGGTTGGGCACGCGGTAGAGAACCAACGTCGCCAGGCTCCCCTTCTCCTTGTGGAAGCGGATGGCGTCGGTCAAGTCGCAATCGGTGAGCGCGTCGCCGGAGACGATCACGAACGTGTCGTCCTTGAGCAGATCCTCGGCCTTTTTGACGCTCCCCGCGGTCCCGAGCGGCGTGTCCTCGACGCTGTAGTGCATCTCAATGCCGTAGTCGGAACCGTCGCCGAAGTAGCTCTGGATGTCGTCGGCCAGGTAATGGAGGGTGGCGACCGCCGTGTCGATCTTGTGGTAGGTCAGCAGGTCGACGATGTGCGCCATGATCGGGCGGTTCACGACGGGTACCAGCGGTTTGGGCCGAGACGACGTGATCGGTCGAAGGCGAGAGCCCTCGCCACCGGCCATGATTACCGCTTTCATCGTGTGCGCCTCATCGTTGATCGCCTAACTCGAAGCTCCTATTCCACACTGAACGGGCCGAGTCGATGACGAGTCATCGAAAACTCAAGCGGGTCCCTTCCGCCGGCCGATGTGCTTCCCATCCCGCCGTTTCGATAACGCCCCTCGCCCCACGGCGGGAACGCGACATCGCCCAACTCATGATACCAAAGAAGGCTCCGGCGGCCGACTCGCCACCCCTTCCATTGCATTCGTCGGGCAACAACCGCGGCCACGTTCGGGCGAGCGGCCCGTTCGTTCCGGCGTCACACCGAACCAGAGGTACATTCCTAGATATGCTCGATCGCCAACTGATACGCAAAGACCCGGAATTCGTGAGGCTCGCCATCGCCCGCAAGGGGCTCGAGGCGCCCGTCGACGAGTTCCTGAGCGTGGACGAGCAGTGGCGCGCAACCAAGCGGGACCTGGACGCCAACAACGCCGAGATGAACCGTATCAGCAAGTCGATCGGCTCGCTCATGGCGCAGGGCAAGAAGGAGGAGGCCGAGGAGGCCAAGGCCAAAACCCGCGACCTGAAGGCGCGCATCCAGGAGTACGACGCCAAGGAGCGCGAACTGGAGGCCGAACTCACGGCGATCGAGTTGAAGTTCCCCAACATTCCGCACGAGAGCGTGCCGGACGGCCTCACCGCCGAGGAGAACGTGGTCGTCCGCACCTGGGGCGAGAAGCCCGCCTGCTTCGGCGAACCCAAACCCCACTGGGAGATCGCCGAGGAGCTCGGGATCATCGACTTCGAGCGCGGCCGCAAGATCAGCGGCAGCGGCTTCATCGTCTACCGCGGGCTGGGCGCAAAGCTTCAGCGCGCGCTCTTCAACTACATGGCCGACTTCCAGACGCAGCAGAACGGATACGAGGAGGTCTATCCCCCGTACCTGGTCAACAGCGCGTCGATGATCGGCACCGGCAACCTGCCCAAGTTTGAGGACGAACTCTACAAGGCGGACGAGGACCTCTACCTGATCCCGACCGCCGAGGTACCCGTCACGAACCTCTACCGCGACGAGATCCTGGACGGTTCGGACCTGCCGATCAAGCTGGCCGCCTACAGCGCCTGCTTCCGCCGCGAAGCCGGCGCGGCCGGGCGCGACACGCGGGGCATCCAGCGGGTCCACCAGTTCGACAAGGTGGAACTCGTGAAGTTCGTGCTGCCCGAAGAGAGCTACAACGAACTCGAACTGCTGGTGGCCGACGCGGAGGCGATCCTCCAGTCCCTCAACCTGCACTACCGAGTCATCGAGCTTTGCGCGGGCGACATGGGCTTCAAGGGCTGCAAGTGCTACGACATCGAGGTCTGGGCGCCCGCGGAGGAGCGCTACCTGGAGATCTCCAGTTGCACCAACTTCGAGGCGTTCCAGGCGCGCCGGGCGAACATCCGTTTCCGCCGGGGGCCGCGCGAAAAGCCCGAACCGGTGCACATCCTCAACGGCTCCGGACTAGCCACGCCGCGGCTCTACGTGGCTCTGCTCGAAACGTTCCGCATGCCCGACGGCCGGGTGATGGTCCCCGAGCCGCTGCGGCCATACGTGGGCGCCGAGTTCATCGAGAAGCCGTAACGCTCCTCCGCGGTATGCTCTACGCCATGCGCCTGACGCACATGGTCCACTGCGCTGGTTGAGCGAGCAAGCTGGGCCCAGCCCAGTTGGCGGAGGTTCTCCGCCTGCTTCCGCGATCTGCGAACCCCGAACTGCTCGTTGGCTTCGACACGAAGGACGATGCAGGGGTCGTCCTATTGTCTGAAGCCGAGGCGCTGGTCCAGACGGTGGACTTCTTCACGCCCATCGTGGACGACCCTTACTCCTACGGGGCGATCGCAGCGGCGAACGCGATGAGCGACGTTTACGCCATGGGTGGAACGCCGCTCACGGTGATGAACATCGCCTGCTTCGACCCCTCGGTGGCGCCGCCCGACGTCTGGGCCGACGTGCTTCGGGGCGCCTACGACAAGACCGTTGAAGCGGGAGCCATCGTGGTCGGCGGGCACACGGTTGAGGACGCAGTGCCGAAGTTCGGGCTCAGCGTCACCGGCATCGTCAACCCCTCTCGCATCCTCCGCAACGACAACGCCAAGCCTGGCGACGGCATCTACCTGAGCAAGCCGCTCGGCGTCGGCATCGTGACCACCGCCGGCAAGTTCGGCAAGACGCGCCCCGGCGAGCTGGAGGCGGCGATCGAGTCGATGTCCCAGCTCAACGGCGTGGCCAGCAAGGCGGCGCTTCGCGCCGGGGCCACGTGCGCCACCGACATCACCGGATTCGGGCTGGCCGGCCACTTGATGAACGTGGCGCGCGCTTCGAACGTGTCGATCGAGCTGAACGCCAAGGCGTTGCCGGTCCTTCCGGGCGTGGAACGGATGGTGGCCCAGGGGGCGATCACCGGCGGCGCTGCCGCGACCCGCGTCTACCTGGGCGAAGCGCTTCAGGAGGACGACTCCGTTCCCTACTGGCTCCGCGAACTGGTGGTGGACCCGCAGACCAGCGGCGGCCTCGCGGTCTTCGCCGCCTCCCCGGTTGAGGGAAGCGTCCGCATCGGTACGGTCCACGAGGGACCGCCGATGATCTTAGTTCGCTAAACGGCGGGGATCGAGCGAACCTACGGGCTTTTTGGTCGCGTCCTCGTGTTGGGAGTGAAGGCTATGCACAAGTATCTGAAACTCACATGCGCGCTGATGGCGCTTCTGTTCACCTGCGCGGCGCCTGCCGACGAGCCGGCAACCGCCGAACTCGCATCGCAGCCCGGTCGGGTGGTCGTCGAGGTCCAGATGATCGACGCCAAACCCGCCGCCACCCAAGCGCTGCTAAAGGCGATCGGGAAGCAGTTCGATGGTGGCAAAGCCCTGACGGTGCCCAACGCGAAGATGAAGGCGTTTCTTGCGGCCGTGCAGGAGGCGCGCAAGGAGAAGACGCTTTGGACGGTCAATGCGCCTATCGTCCGCACCCTGCTGGGTAATCGCGCCAACGTCTCGACCGCTGACCAGTGCGACGAACAGAGCGTCGAGATGACGGTCAGCGCCGGCACGACTGAGGAGTACCAGCTAGACCTCAGGGTGCAGCGGGCCCGCCCGGAGACCAAGGCCGTCATCGACAGCTTCGCATTGAGCGTCCAGCTGAAGGGCCGTGGAACATTCGCGCTGCTGTACCCGCCGACCGACAAGCACAGCCGCGTCCTTATTCTCAAGGTATCGGGCTTCAAGTAGAGCCGCCCATGGGCCGCGGGTGAACGCTTCGCCCGCGGCCCTCGACGAGCGCCTAGCCCTTCCCCTGGAAGGTGAAGACCATCGCGCCTTGGTCGCTCGTGCTCCCCTGAGAGGAGCTTTTGACCGTGAGCGTCTTGCCGTCCTCCGAGAGCGTGCCGATCATCGGCTTTCTCACGTCCGACTCCGACACCTTCTGCCCTTGGGCTTGCGCCGACTTGGCGAGCGCGGACGGGTCCATACCGGCTGCGGAGCTCATCGAGAGCGTAACCGTGTTGCCCGAAAGGCTCCACTGACCCTCGATCGGGATCATCGACGCCAGGATGGTGAACGCCTTGCCCTTCGAATCCTTCTTCAGTTCCAGCGAGATCGTGAGGTTGGCGATGGCGTTTCGGATGGCGTCCGGCGTCTTGGCGGCGCCCTTGTCCTCCGGCAACACGATCTTGCCGGTCCATTTGCCCACGAGCTGGTCCTCGGTGATCCCCCTCTTGCATCCCGTCACGACCAAGCCCGCCAAACACGCGACCAACACCAACAAAACGGCTCGTTTCAACATGGTTTTCTCGCTTCCGGGCCGTCATTCGGGCCCGCGGCTAGCTTAGCATACGGTGGCGAGTGGCCCGCCGAATCGGCTACCGCCGCAGACCTTGTGTACACTGACTCTAGGCGACCCAGGAGGGCGGCTGATGTCTGAACTCCGACAGGACCTTGCCACGCAAAGCTGGGTGATCGTCGCGCGGGAACGTGCCAAGCGTCCGCACGATTTCGTATTGGCGAGGCCCAAGCAGGAACCGCGGGTTCGAGATCCCGACTGCCCCTTCTGCCCCGGCAACGAGGACCTGGCCGGCGTGGAGCTATGCGCCTACCGTGAGAGCGGCCCTCCGAACGGCCCCGGCTGGTTGGTCCGCACCGTCCCCAACAAGTTCCCGGCGCTCGAACCCGAGTCGCCCCTGAAGCTCGATTCGCCCTGCGGCTACACCAGCATCTCCGGCTTCGGCTACCACGAGGTGGTGATCCTCACCCCACGCCACGACCTCAAGCTCGCGACCATGTCGCTCCAGGAGGTGGAGCTGGCCCTCAAGTGCATCCGGAAGCGGATGGACGCGCTGGCCGCGGACTCCCGCGTCGGGTACCTGGCCATCTTCCACAACCACGGCCCCCAGGCCGGCTCCTCGCTCATCCATCCGCACAGCCAGATCATCGCCTGCCCCATCGTGCCGACGAAGGTGAGGCAGGAGATCGAGGAGGCGCGCCGCTACTACGACGGGCACGTGGAGTGCGTCTACTGCCACATCCTGGAGCAGGAACTGGAGATCGGCGAGCGCATCGTGCTCGAAACGCCGCAGTACGTGGTGCTGGCGCCATACGCGTCGCGCGTGCCGTTCGAGCTGCTCATCTTGCCGCGCGGTCACCACGCCTCCTTCGTCGCCACGGATCGCACGCTCCACATCCACGACCTGGCGGAGGTGATCAGCCGATGCTCGCGGCTCCTTCGCGAGGCCGTGGCCGACCCCGACTTCAACATCGTCCTGCACACCGCGCCTTTGCGGGATTCGTGCAGCGACTACTACCATTGGCACCTGGAGATACTGCCCCGCGTGGTGCAGCAGGCCGGCTTCGAACTGGGAACCGGCATCAACATCACAAACGCGATCCCCGAGGAGACCGCCGAGTTCCTTCGCGGGGAGCTTGCGCGGCTAACGCTTTAGGTCCGCCCTGGGCGAACCAAAACGGGAGAGGAACGCCTGCACGAACTTCCAGTACCCCTCGGCGCCGCCCGGGTTCTTGTCGGGGCTCATCGTGGAGCTTCCGTGAACGCTCTTCGCCATCGCCAGCAGCAGGTCCGCCGACCGTTCTGGAACCGGGGGGGCGGCCTTGTAGATCCGCACGACCTCGGCCTTCGCTTCGTCCGGCGTGCAGGCGAACAGCGTCGGAACCTTGACTCTGGCGTTCCACGACTGCACGACGCCCTTCTGCGGCATGTACTCGCCCGGCGAGAAGGCCAACACGCCGCTTACCTCCGGATGGTCGGCGGCCAACTTGAGCGCCAACGACGCGCTGTAGCTGCTGCCCCAGGCCACCACGGTTCGGTACTTGCCGTCCGTCGCCCATTTCAGCGCCGCCTCCATGTCGGCGTAGGCGTCCATGTACCCTTTTGGCCCCGGGGCCAACGCCGCCGTCGGGTTCGACGCCCCGAACATGTCGCCGCCCGCGCGCAGGTTCACGGCCAGGCAGTCGTAACCGAGCTTGGCCAGGCGAGGGGCGATCGGGGCGTACTCGGCCGAGTTGGAGCGAGCCTGGTGGAACAACAGGATGACCCCGACGGGAGGCTGCTTCTCGGCCTTCAGAAGCTCGCCCACCACCTTGGTCCCGTCCGCTGCGGTGAGTGCCGCGGCCTTCGCTCCGGGAATGGCCGGCTTCCATGTGGCGGCGATCTGCGCCCCGGACGGTCGGCACCCACAGACGGTCAGCGCGCATACGAGCATGAAAAGCGTCGACGGCCTCATAGCCTCTAGTATATCAACGGCGCCTTGAGCCTGCGTCGGCAAAGCGGCCCGGCCGTGGGGCCGAGCCGTTCTCTCTCTCCCGAATGGGACGAAGGGGGTCTGGGTTAGCGGACCACGCCTTCGGGAAACCACAGCTTGAGCTCGCGCTCGGCGGCCTCGGGGTCGCTGCTGCTGTGGGTCAGATTGTCGTCGATCGAAAGGGCCAGGTCGCCTCGGACCGTGCCGGGTGCGGCTTCGACCGGGTTGGTCGCGCCCATCATCGCGCGGATCGCCTTCACGGCGTTGGCGCCGCTGACCGCCATCGCCACGATCGGGCCGCTGGTCAGGTAGTCGCACACGCCTTCGTAGAAGGCCTTGCCCACGTGCTCGGCGTAGTGCGCCTCCACCGTGGCGCGTTCGGCGTTCACGAGCTTGAGTCCGGAGACCCGCAGGCCCCGGGCCTCCACGCGCCGGGTCACTTCGCCGATCAGGTTGCGGCTCACTCCGCCGGGCTTGATGAGCACCAATGTCGTCTCGTCCATACGGCTAAAAGAGTACCAGCCGTCCCGCCGCCGCTTTCGGGCCGCGCGGCGCCAGGCGACCCACAAACAACGCGTCCCCGGCCGAACGGCCGAGGACGCATCGCTGGTATGGTGACGTTCCTACAGGTACTTCGCCTGTTCCGTAACCTTGACCATGTCGAGCTTCAGGGTGAACGGCGCGGGCTGACGCTTCCGAGTGTACGGGACGTTCGCGCGAATCGCGACCTTTACCGTCTTGTCGGAGGCAACGTACCGCTTGACGTCGCCGTCGATCTGGACCGTCAGGCTTCCGGAGCCGTTGGTCGGGATGCGGAACGAGCCGACGTAGTCGTACCTGCCGGTGTTCTTGTTCAACAGGAAGAGCAGCGTGTTCGCCGGCACCGTGCCGACTGCAGAGGCCGCCACGGAAACGCCCAGCTTGGCCACCTTCGTCGGGTCGTCGGGGATGACGACCGTGCCGACGATGCCGGCCTCTTGGCCGACGGTCCTGGATAGCGCGCTCGTCAAGTCATAGGTCGATCCGTCGGAATCGACAAGCGCAGCCAGGTCGCCCGCCACATGGGCGCCGGCGATCGTCTGCACCGAGGTCGGCGACACGGTCTGAACCGGTCCAAGCGCCACCGCGAAGAGGTTCTTGAACTGGTTGATGCGCCCGTGCCCGAAGATCGCCGAGTCGCCGATCACGTCGCAGTTGTTCTCGAGGACGTCCTGGACCTCCTGCGGGGTCAGTTGCGGCGCGGCGGACCACATGAGCGCGAGCGCGCCGTTGACGAGCGGCGTCGCCATGCTGGTGCCGTCCCACGCCTGGTAGCCGCCGTCCATCGTGGTGCTCAGGATGCTGACGCCGGGGGCGAACACGTGCACGGCCCGGCCGTACGCCGAGAAACCCGCTTTCTGGTCGTTCGGGTCCGAGGCGCCGACGACCACGACGTCGGGATACTCGAAACCGCTCAGGTCGCGGTTGTCGTTGCCGGCGGCAAAGCAGAGCAGACCGCCGTTCTGCTTGATGAAGGTGCCGGTGGTACCGATCACTGCGGCGTCGACGCCGGAGTAGCTGACGCTGATCGTCTTGGCCCCGGCCTGAAGCGCCCACAGCGCGCCGTCCATCATGTCGTCGACGAATGCACCTCCGCTGGGGTCGTTGCTGGTGCGCACCGGGATGATCTTGAAGTTCCATCCCATGCCGGCCACGCCCTTGGCGTTGTTGCCGATCGCCGCCGCGCAACCGGCGCAGTGGGTGCCGTGGCCCTGGACGTCGGACACGTCGCCGCCCTGCGCCTCAGTCTTCCGGTCGACCGAGTTATAGCCCGGAAGGATGCTGTCCTTGAGGTCTTCGTGGTCTTTGTAGATGCCGGTGTCCACGATCGCCAGGATCTGCGTGTCCAAGCCGGTCGCCAGGTCCCAAGCCTCGGGCGACTGGACCGTCACGTGGTGCCACTGCTGGGCAAACCGGGGGTCGTTCGGCGTCCCGAGCGGATAGCACCGCCAGTTCGGGTGGACGTACTCGTAGTCGCCGGTGGCCATCAGGAACCGGGCGTAGCTGTTCTCGTCGTAGCCCTTCGGGATCTTGACCGTGTAGGTGTCAAGAACCTGGTTGTGCTTCACGATCAGCCCTGCCAGCCGATTCCGCGCCCTGTCGCTTCGCGTCATCATCGGAGCCAAGCGAACCCCAAACTTGGAGGGCGGCATCGGCATGATGTACCCCTTGTTGGTTTGGAGGGGTCTGACGATCATCTGCCCGGTGAACTCCTGGTATCCGGGACGCGAAACAAACTGCCGCGGAGGGCCTGCTATGCCAAAGGCGTTCACGGCCAAAGCCGCAATGGCAATCAATGCGTAAATGTGCTTCATCGGTGCGTACCCCCGACGAACGGGACGCTTTCGGGCGTCCATACCCGTTCATCTATGAGCCGGATTCCAGGCCATTATACCGCCGGTCCGTCCCAGGAGCACGTCGAAGAAGCGTTGTTCGGCCACTCCGCAGGGGTTGCCTAGCCAATTCGGCTGAAACTTGCCGCCTGCACGGCGGCGCACGCGGCATAGCCGCCAACCTTCCGCCGCCTTTTGTTGCACTGCACCAGTTCGGCCATCACGCGCGACCGCCGCGCCTGCATGGCGCCAAGGACGCGCTCCTCCGCGGACCGTACGCGCCCCAAGAGCCCCGCGATCTCCGGGCCGACGCCGCAACCCTCCAGGTCTCGCAGAGCGTCGTCGCGAGCCGCGAGCAGGTCTCTCGTCGAGACCGCGTCGTCCGCGCAGATCGACTCCTCCAGGCTGAGCGTGAGCAAGAGCAGCCGCTCGGCGGTGGCGTGCGCGCTCGAACTACGCGGCATTGGGAAGCTCCTCAGCACCCACGGCGGCGCGTTGGTTCGCATCGATGATGGCCCAGCTCTCGCGCAACTCGCGGAGAACGCGGTCGCACTCGTCGATGTACTCGGGCTTCTCCTCGACGTTGGCCATGACCAGGCGGTTGTAGACGAAGGTGTAGAGCGAGAGCAGGTTCTGGGCGACCTCGCCGCCGGCCTCCATGTTCAGGCACGACATCAGCTCGGCCACGATCTTCTGCGCCTTCTGGAGGTTCTTGTTCTGCTCGAACAGGTCGTGCCTTTCCATGGCCGCCTTGCCAGCGTTCATGAAGCGCAACGCCCCGTCGTAAAGCATGATGATGAGCTGAAGCGGCGAGGCGGTGTTCACCGCCGCCTTGCGATATTGGTCGATGTAGTTGCTGCCGTATGCCAAGCTCGCGTGCCCCCTGAAGACAACTAAGATTGTCGGTCGGAGGAGCCGGAGTTCTCACGGGGGATCGCCTCTGGGGGCATCAGGATGAGCGAAACGGCCACGGTCCAGAGGACCCAAGCCAGGGGGACCATCCACGCCCAGCGCTCGGGGTACTCCGGTTGCGGAAGGTCCGGGTTGAGCTTGGCCAGCATGGTCTCGCGCAAGCGCAGGTACATGAACACCGCGGAGGCCATCGCCCCGCCCACGAAGCCGGAGGTGCCGGGCACTCCGCAGCGCCGAACGGCGATCGCCCCGAGGATGGTGGCGGGGACCCCGCCGATGACGGCGATGGTGATCAGCCCGGAGATCTCGTACTCGGGAAAACGGAAGAACGGCCAAACGGACAGCACGTAGGTGAACAGGCTCACCACGACGACCACGCCGCAGCCAACCATCAACTGGCCTTCGAAATCCTTGAGGCGACGCTGCGGCTCGGTCAGCTTCTCGTCGGTCTTGAGTTCGTCGAACGGCATCGCCCGGGCCTCCGAGCCTTCAAACGCGATAGGGCCCGGGCGGGTTGTACCCGCTCGGGCCCTGTAAGGGTCGTTTAAAGGCCCTTGGAGGCGACGAAGTGAGCCAGGTCGGCGATGCGACAGCTATAGCCCCACTCGTTGTCGTACCAGGAGACGACCTTGACCATCTCGTCCAGGCCGATCGTGTCGGTGGCGCTGAAGATGGAGCTGTGGGTGTTGCCCTTGAGGTCCATCGAGACGAGCGGCTCCTCGGTGTACTGAAGGATGCCCTTCAGCGGTCCCTCGGCGGCGGCCTTCATGGCGGCGTTGATCTCCTCGGCCGAGGCCGGCTTGTTGAGCAACGCGGTGAAGTCGACGACGCTGACGGTCGGCGTGGGAACGCGGAACGCCATGCCCGTGAACTTGCCCTTCAGCTCGGGGATGACGAGGCCGACGGCCTTCGCGGCGCCGGTGCTGGCCGGGACGATGTTCATCGCTCCGGAGCGAGAGTCGCGGATGTTCTTGCCGGCCTGGTCGACCAGCTTCTGCGAGCCGGTGAAGGCGTGGATCGTGGTGAGCAGGCCCTTCTGGATGCCCCACTTGTCGTTGAGCACCTTGGCGACCGGAGCGAGGCCGTTGGTGGTGCAGCTCGCGTTGGAGATCACGTTGTGCTTGGCGGGGTCGTACATGCCCTCGTTGACGCCGAGCACGATGGTGATGTCCTCATTCTTCGCCGGAGCGGAGATGATGACCTTCTTCACGGAGCCGCGCTTGTGGGCGACCGCCTTGGTGGCGTCGGTGAAGAAGCCGGTGCTCTCGATGACCAGCTCAACGCCCATGCTGGACCAGTCGATCTGGCCCGGGTCCTTCTCGGCGAACACGCGAATCGGCTTGCCGTCGACGATGATGTTGTTGTCGTCGTTCTCAACCGTTCCGGGGTAATCGCCGTAGGTCGAGTCGTGCTTGAAAAGGATCGCGTTGGTCTTGGTGGGGACCAGGTCGTTGACCGCGACGACTTCGAGCTCGCCCGGGTACCGCTGAAGGATCGTTCGGAGGGAAAGCCGTCCGATGCGTCCAAAACCGTTAATTCCTATCTTGGTGGCCATACCTATTTCCTCAGCGCAGTTCATTCCAGCGTCATTGCTGAAGTCGTTGGAAGTCTACCAGCCGACGTCGGCAGGGCCCAAGTCAGGCCCGCAAGACGGGCGCACCCGGTTCGCCTGGAATCGTCTTCGAGCGGGCAGCCCACCGGGTAACGGAGCGGCGCGCGGTTTGCTGGCCCAGCCGCAGGGAACCGGCCGCCACGGCCGTATTACCACGAGGTCAGAAGCGGGATGGGCGCTCCGAGAACCGCCCATCCCGACGCCCGAGCAGTACCGGTACCGCTAGCGGCTGCTCTGCCGCGAGGGCGTGTTCTCGTGCGGCTTTGCCTTGG
>CAZIIS010000072.1:0-14506 GCA_964539295.1 uncultured Fimbriimonadaceae bacterium
AGCGGCTATCACATGCAGGAAGCGGGCGCGACCAGCGACATCGAGCTGGCCTACACCCTGGCCGACGGCCTGGAGTACCTGCGCACCGGCATCGCAGCGGGCCTGAAGGTCGACGACTTCGCCCCACGCATCAGCTTCTTCTGGGACATCGGCATGAACCACTTCATGGAGGACGCCAAGATGCGCGCCGCGCGCATGCTCTGGGCGAAGATCGTGAAGCAGTTCGACCCCAAGAACCCGAAGTCGATGGCGCTGCGCACGCACTGCCAGACCTCCGGCTGGAGCCTCACCGAGCAGGACCCGTTCAACAACGTGGCCCGCACCTGCATCGAAGCGATGAGCGCGGCCCTTGGCCACACTCAGAGCCTCCACACCAACGCGCTGGATGAAGCGATCGCGCTGCCGACCGAGTTCTCGGCCCGCATTGCCCGCAACACCCAGCTCTACGTTCAGGAAGAGACGTCGGTCTGCCAGGTCGTCGACCCGTATGCGGGTTCCTACTACGTTGAGCGCCTCACGCACGAGATCGCTCACCGCGCCTGGGAGCTGATTCAGGAGGTCGAGGAGCTCGGCGGCATGGCGAAGGCCATCGAGACGGGCGTGCCGAAGATGCGCATCGAGGAGGCCTCTGCGCGCAAGCAGGCTCGCATCGACTCCGGCCGCGACATCATCGTCGGCCTCAACAAGTACCGCCTGGACCACGAGGAGCCGATCGACACGCTCGAGGTCGACAACGCCGCGGTTCGAAACAGCCAGCTCGAAGGGCTCAAGAAGCTCCGCGCCGGTCGCGACCAGGCGAAGGTCGACGCTGCGCTCGACGCCATCACCAAGTGCGCCGAGACCGGCGAGGGCAACCTGCTCGAGGCGGCAGTCAACGCCGCTCGGCTCCGCGCATCGCTGGGCGAGATATCCTTTGCGATGGAAAAGGTCTGGGGACGCTATGAGGCGAACATCAAGATGACTTCCGGCGTGTACCTTGCTGAAGCTCAGGATGACGAGAACGTGGCGAAGGCCCGGGCGATGGCGGACGAGTTCGCCAAGCTCGAAGGCCGCCGGCCGCGCATCATGGTTGCGAAGATGGGCCAGGACGGCCACGACCGCGGCGCGAAAGTCGTCGCCACGGCCTACGCCGACCTCGGCTTCGACGTCGACATGGGCCCGCTCTTCCAGACCCCGGCCGAGGCGGCTCGCCAGGCGGCAGAGAACGACGTCCACATCCTGGGCGTGTCTTCACTCGCCGCAGGTCACAAGACGCTCGTTCCGCAGGTCATCGAAGAGCTGAAGAAGCTCGGCCGTGAGGACATCATGGTGGTCGTGGGCGGCGTCATCCCGGCGCAGGACTACCAGATGCTTTACGACGCGGGCGCCGTGGGCATCTTCGGACCCGGCACCGTCATCGCCGTCTGCGCTCAGGAGATGCTGAAGCTGCTTCTCGAATCGGTGAAGTAGCCTCGCCAACCGTGGCGCCGGTTGCGGGCCTCCTCGTCAAGACGAGGAGGCCCGCTTCGTTTCGCCCAGAGGGTCACGACTCAACCCGACGCCGACCGGATAGACTGGTTGGGGATGCGACCCGAAGACTCAGCCCTCAGCGTGCAGGCGGGCGTGCAGCAGCCGCCGAACATCAACGCCAACTTCAAGCCCGTTCGGCGCGCCAGGCGCCTTTCCGCCGAGGCATACGCCGAGGGGATCGTGGACGGCGACCGCATCCTCCTCAGCCGCGCCATCACGCTCATCGAGAGCGAGCGCCGCGAGGACCAGAACCTGGCGCGCGAGATCGTCGACCTGTGCCTTCCCCGCTCTGGCAAGTCGATCCGCGTGGGTATCACCGGCGTCCCGGGCGTCGGCAAGAGCAGCTTCATCGAGGCCCTGGGCGGAACGCTGACCGCCAAGGGCCACAAGCTGGCCGTGCTCGCCGTCGACCCGAGCAGCCAGGTCAGCGGCGGCAGCATCCTTGGCGACAAGAGCCGGATGACGACCCTGGCCTCCGATCCGAACGCCTTCGTGCGCCCCTCTCCCTCGCGCGGATCGCTGGGCGGCGTCGCGCGCAAGACGCGCGAGACGATCCTGCTGTGCGAGGCCGCGGGCTACGACATCGTGCTGGTGGAGACCGTGGGCGTCGGCCAGAGCGAGACCGTCGTCCATTCGATGGTTGATTGCTTCCTTCTGTTGATGCTGGCCGGCGCGGGCGACGAGCTTCAGGGCGTCAAGCGCGGCATCATGGAGATGGCCCACCTGCTGGCCATCACCAAGGCCGACGGCGACAACCTCGTGCACGCGCGCGTTGCGCGCCAGCAGTACCGGAACGCGCTGCACCTCTTCCCGCCCACCAAAACCGGCTGGCGGCCCCCCGTGGTGCTCTCGTCGTCGGTCAACCGCGGCGGGGTACTGGACGTCTGGACCGAGGCGGAGCGCTTCATCGCCCACATCAAGTCGTGTGGCTGGTTCGAGAAGAAGCGCTCGCAGCAGGCGATCCAGTGGATGCAGGACGCGATCCGCGATACGCTGATGGACGAGTTCACGCAGGACCCCGACGTGGTGGCCCGGCTGCCGCTCCTACGCGAGCAGGTTCTGGAGGGCAAGGTCAGCCCTCAGCGCGCCGCCGACCTCTTGCTCGCTGCGTTCAAATCGGACCCCGAATAAGCAATCGATCCCGGCCCATCCCGCGGTCGCCCTGCCCAAACCCGGTATATGCTTGGGTTAGTACCATGAGTGACGCGATCGTTTGGAAGCCTTACACCCTCTCCCTGCGCGACGGAACGTCACAGGCAGCGGAGATGGGTGAGTTGCTTGTCACAGAGGACCGCCCGAACCACTCGTCCGAGCAGATCAAACTCAAGTTCGTCCGGTTGAAGAGCCCGTCCCCCAAGGCGCCTCCGGTCATCTTTCTGGCGGGCGGACCCGGCGATTCCGGCATCCAGTGGGCGCAGCACCCGCCGTTCTACCAGGCGTTCGACCGCGTTCGGAAGTACGCCGACGTGATCCTGCTGGAGCAGCGCGGCTGCGGGCAATCCGAGCGCAAGCTGACCTGCGCCCCGCCCGCCATCCTTCACGAGGACTCGCTGGCAAGCCAGGAGTCGATGTTCAAGTTCTACGAGAACCACCTGCGCCCAACCGCCAAAACCTACAAGAACGACGGCACGCCGCTGGGCGCATACACCCCGGCGGACAGCGCCGACGACCTGGATGACCTGCGCCAGGCGCTGGCCGTCGAGAAGGTGATCCTCTGGGGGTACAGCTACGGCGCCCACCTGGCGATGGCCGCCGTGAAGCGCCACCCGGACGGAATCGAGCGGGTCGTGCTTTGCGGTTTCGAGGGCCCGGACGAGACCTGGAAGATGCCCAGCGCCGTCCAGCGCCAACTCGCCAAGCTCGCCAACCTCTGCCATGCGCAGTCCGACTCGGGCGTGCCCGACCTCCTGGCCCTCATGACGCGCGTCCACGAGAAGCTCGCCAAGGCGCCGGTGGAGGTGGCGGTCGACCTCGGGCTCCCGCGGGCCCCGGAGAAGATGAAGGTGGGCGCCTTCGCGCTCCAGCACCTGGCCTCCACCTGGATGGGCGTCAGCAACCGCTTCACGGCGCTGCCCCGCCTGTACGCTTCGCTCGACGCGGGCAAGACCGGCGACCTAGCCAAGGCGCTGCAGGGCTTCTCCAAGACCTGGAGCAAGCCGCTGACCTTCTACCTGAAGGACGGCGCGTCGGGCGCGACCAAGGGGCGGCTGGACCAGATCGCCGCCGAGGCCGGGGCGTGCCTGCTGGGCGACGCGGTCAACTTCCCGTTCCCCGGCATCTCCGACCTGGTGGGCGCCCGCAACCTGGGCGACGGCTACCGCAAACCGCTTCGCTCCGAACTGCCGTTCCTGGTGCTGACCGGCTCGCTGGACGGCAACACCCCGACCGAGCAGGCGCTGGAGGGGCTCAAGCTGCTGCCCAAGGGCCACCACCTCCTGGTTGAGAACGCCGCGCACAACGACCTGATCTCGTCGAAGGAGGGCGTGACGGCGATCGCCAAGTTCGTTGCCGACGGCACGCCGCCCGAGGTTCGCTCGGTCTCACTGCCTGTTCCCAAGTTCAGACCGTGGCAAGGCCAGTAGAATGCGCGTGGCATGCTTCTTGAGACCAAACCCGACCTCGACCGAGTACTAGAGCGTTTCGACGCCTGGTTCCAGGGCTCAGCAGTGGACCGTCCACTGCTGAGCCTTTCCGTACGGCCGGACAAGCCGTACGAACTCCCGGCGCGCAAACCGCTGGGCGTCCGCGAGGCCTGGTTCGACATCGAGGGCCAGATCGAGCGGTTTGACGCGTGGGTGCGCCAGACCGCCTTTTTCGCCGAGAGCCTGCCGATCTTCTTCCCCAACCTCGGCCCCGACGTGCTCGCCACGCTCTTCGGCGCGGAGCTGGATTACGCCCCGGACACGAGTTGGTCTCACCCGGTCGTCGCGCGGTCTGCGGCGGTCCGGGAGTTGTCCCCCAGCTTCGACGGCGTCTACTGGCAGACGATCCTCGCGATGATCCGCGCCTCGTTGGAGGCCGGCGCAGGCAGGTGGATCACCGCCTACACTGACATGCACGCCAACGGCGACCTCGTATCCGCCCTGGTCGGCGCCGAGGACCTGTGCCTGGAGTGCATCGAGTTCCCCGACGACGTGCGCGCCGCCTGCGAACACGTGACTCCGGCCTGCATCCAGGCATACGACCAGCAGGTCGGGCTCATCCGCACCGCGGGCCAGCCGACCACCACGTGGCTCCCCGCGGCACTCGACGGGCGCTGCTATGTGGGAAGCTGCGACTTCTCCGCCATGCTCTCCCCCGAGATGTTTGAGGAGTTGGTGATGCCCGCGATGCGCAAGGAGTTCCGGGCGGTGGACCGCGTGGTCTACCACCTGGACGGCCCCAGCGCGCTCGTGCACCTCGACACGCTTCTGGCCGAGCCGCTCATCGGCGCCATTCAATGGGTCTACGGCGCCGGCCAGGGCGCGGCCACGCGCTGGCTCGAGGTCTACAAGCGGATTCAGGCCGCGGGCAAGGGCGTGCAGGTGCTTTGCGAATCGGCGGACGACGCCATCGCGCTGGCCTCCGAACTTAAACCCGACGGCGTCTGGTACAGCGTGTCCGGCTCCTACTCGTTGGCGGAAGCCCAGAGCCTGCTTGACGCTATCGCGTGCTAAGCGATCCGGTACCATACGGTTCATGTCCGACCACCGTCTCGTGCTCGAAGGTGTGCCCCGCGTGGGTTACGACATTCACTGCTGCCCGCTCGCGGGTTGTCTCGTCTCCGCGATGGAGTACCTGGGCGATCCGGTCGACTACGACCTGGTGATGGGGGCCATTGGCGCGCCGTTTCGGCGGCTCTGGAACCGCGACGACGGCGGCAACATCGACCTGATGTACTTCACGCCCGAGCCGCACCAGCGTGCGTCCAAGGCGATCGGGCGAGAGATTCGGACCGTGGAGCGCGACCGCGCAGCGATCCTCCAGGCCCTCAAGGAGAGCCTGGTCCGAGGGGCGCCGGCCATTGCCTTCGGCGTCGTCGGCCCGCCCGAGGCCAGCCTGATCGCCGGATACGACGAAGATGGCGACGTGCTCATCGGCTGGAGCTACTTCCAGGATCGCTCGAAGCCCGGCTACTTCGAGAAGGCCGATTGGTTCAACGGGATGGACCCGGGCGGAACCTGTGGGCTGTTGACGATCGGCGACAAGCAGGACGTTCCGAAGGCCGATGCTCGCGAGCTTTTCGTCTCCTCGCTCAAGTGGGCGGTCCATCTGGAGCGCATGAACCGTCTCGACTGCTTCCCCGACCATGTGGCCGGCCTGGCGGCCTGCAAGGCGTGGGCCGACGCCCTGGAGGTCGACGCGGACTACCCCGCCGACGACAAAGCGACGATGGAACTGCGCCTGATGGTCCATGGCGACCAATGCACGATGTTGTGGGAGCGGTTCAACGCCGCCGCCTACCTACGAAAGTCGCTCGATCTCGCCCCGGAGGCCAAGTCGGAGTTGACCGCCGCATCCGAGCTCTTCGATAGGACCGCCAAGCAGGGCGAAGGGCTCTGGCCCTGGAGCTGCGACATGTCCGACCCCAAGGCTCTGGCCGGGCTCGCCGAGTCGAACGTGCGGCGCCCGATGGCCGCGCGGGTGCGCGAGCTCGCGCGCCTGGAGGAGCAGGCGGTCGAACAGCTAGAAAAAGCCCTCGCCGCGATGGGCGAGGGCCTTTGAAACAAGCTGGGACGGGCGGCTAGTCGAACCGGAGACCGTCGATCCAGATGGTGAACGGCTCGGAGCCGCCCGACTGCGCCGCAAACGCGATGGCGGTCACGCGCTCGGGGTCGAAGGCGCCCTCGTCCTCGCGCGTCCAGGTCTCGTCCCCAGCCAGCGGCAGCTCGTACCGAGCCCACAGCCACCGCCCCTCGCTGGAGCGTGGGCTGGACAGGAAGTTGCGGCCGTTGGCAGGGGTGAACCTCGCCTCGCCCTCGGCGCTGATGAGCCGCAGCACCGGACCGGCCTTCTCGAACGCCGGAAGGTTCGGGTTCTGCGAGCGGAGCCAGAAGGAGAGGCGGGTCCGGGTGGAAACGTCGAGCGGTTCCCCCTTCTCCGGCCGGTAGATGGCGGCCACCGGTTGCTCGCCGCGAGGCGCGCCCTCGATGCGGAGCGAGAAGTCGCCGGCCACCGCGTCCTGGTCGTCGGTGAAGACCAGCCGCGGATGCCCGGTCCCCTCCAGGTCGTCGGACCAATCGGCCGCGTGGCCCTCGGTCCAGGGCTCCTCATACGGCTCCTCGGTCACCAGAAGGTCGCAGTTCGCCAGATCGGCGGTCGCCCCGTTCGTCACGGTCAGGCCGACGCGGTAGAACCCGGCGCGCGGATAGGTGTGCTCCACCGAGGCGCCCTGCGCTCGGCCGTCGCCCAGGTCCCACTCGTAGCTCAGTTCCCGCCCCTCCGGGTCGGTGCTCGAAGCGGCGTCGAACCGAACCGGCCGGCCGACCCTGGCCCTCGCCGGCCCCCGCAGCACGGCCTTCGGCGAAGGAACGCGGTCCGGCTCGCCCTCAACCTCGGTCACGTTGGTCACCGAGTCGAGCCACACGTTCTGCTCGTTGTCGGCGTAGCGGTTGTTGGCAATGCGGATCCAGTCGCCGTACTGCCCCCAAACGCCCCACTTGTTATCGTGCAGGTCGTTGTTCTGCATCACCCAGTGGTTGATGGTGAACTCCGCGCCTTTGGAGGCGACGTGCCCGCGGAACACGATGCCGCCGCCGTTGTTGTGGTGGCAGTGGTTCCCGTCCACGATCGAGTGGTTGCCCTCGCCATGCACGAGCACGATGCCGCCGTGGCCGAAGCCCGACTCCGTGGCAAAGTGGAACCCGTCTTCGAGGCCGTTGTACGCCGCTTCGTTGCCGATCAGCACCGTCTTGTCGCTGCCGCCCATCCAGAAGCCGTAGGAGCCGTGGTTGGCGACGTTGCGGATGAACACGTTGCCCGGGCTCCACGACTCGATGCAGTTGTTGTTGCCGTACGAGGTGTCGTTCTCGATGAACACGTTCCCCGTGCTCACCCACCCGTTCAGCGGGCGGATGAACACGCCGTCGCCGCCGTACGTGATGTCGTTGCGGTACCAGTAGTTGTCGTTCGAGCCGCTCTCGATGAGCACGCCCGTGGAGTCGCGCGCGTGGGCCTCCCCGGCTTCGCGGTCGATGCGAAGCCCGTAGCTCAGGTCGTTCTCCAGGAACATGTTGCGACTGCTGGTCCACAGCTTGGCGCACACGTTCGAGCAGTGCGAGAAGTCGTTGTTACGCACCAGGTTGCCCGTGCAGTCGGTCATGTTGATACCGTCCCACACGTTGTGCGCGGCGTTGCCGGTGAAGACCGAGTCGCTCACGTCGCGCAGGATGATGCCGCCGCGCGCAGGAAGCTCGCCCCAGCCGAACGCCATGTTGTGGTAGTTGTCCGAGAAATCGCACCCCTCCACGTGCCAGGCCCGGCAGTGCTTCAGGCTGAGGCCCGTCTCGAAGCCGTGCGCGGAGAGGTCCTTCAGCACAACGTTGCTGCAACCCTCGGCTTCGACCGCGACGCCTATCCCCTCGAACGACTCGGGGTCGCCCGGCTTGCCGGGCCCGACGAGCGTCGCTCCGGCGCCGTCGATGACGATGTTGCTGCCGCGAACCACGATTCGGGCGTTGAGCGTCGCGCCGGGTTCGAGCGTCAAGCTCTCGGTCACGACGATTGTCTTGAGGTCAGGGTCGGTATCGGACATGGACACGCCTCCTTCGCCGCCACGGATGGCGGGCCAGGTTACGCCGGGCATGTTACACCGAGGTCCGCTCCTCGCCCCGGACCTGCCGGGGTAGCCTTTGTGGGTTGAGGTTTCGTCTTGCGCGCAGTATCCCTTCGCATCCGTCCCCTGCTCAGCGCGAGCGACCCGGCCTTCCCCGCCGTCGAGGCGCTGTATGAGGCCTCGTTCCCGCCTGAGGAGCGCGTCCCCGCACACGAACTGGCGCGGACCATCGATCCGCTCCTTCTCTCCGCGCCCGGTCAGGCGACGGTGCAGCACCTCCTGGTCGCCGAGGACGCCTCCTCGGTCGTCGCGATGGCCTACTTCAGCTACCTGGCGCGCGTCGACCTCGGCTTTATCACCTACCTGGCCGTCGCGCCGGAGTTGAACGGCCACGGCATCGGCTCACGGTTGCTCCGCGCCTGCCTTGACCAACTCGCCCTAGACGCCGATTTCGCCGGGGGAGCGTTGCGCGCCACCGTCTTCGAGACCGAGCGCGTGGGCGACGCCAACGACGAGAGCGACCTCGCGGTGCGACGTAGGCGGCTGGCCTTCTTCGACCACGCAGGAGCGCAAGTGGTGACCGACGCCTACGTCCAGCCGCCGTTGGCCGAGGGCCTTCCCGCCGTGCCGTTCAACCTCCTTATCTTCCCCGGCCGGCAACCGCTTACTGCCCGCGAACTCATCGAAAGCTTCTACTCCGAAGCCTACGGCCTGTCCGCCGAGCACCCGCTGGTTGCTCGCGTGGCCGCCGCGGCGGAATCGGGGACCTTTGCGCCGGGCCGTGCCGACCGGCCCAGTCGCCCGTCAGAATGAAGAACAGTCCGCCCAGGAAAGGCAACCCATGAAGACATCTGCGAAGTCGCTCGTCGTTCTCGCTGCAGCCGCGCTGGCCTGCTTGGCCGCCGCCCAGACCCCGTTCGACAAGACGGTCGTCGTGGTGAACGGCGAGGAGATCAAGGCGGGCAAATACTACAAGCGCATGGAGGTGCTGCCCGGAGTCGGGCGCATGTCCGAAGGGCGTTTCATGCAGGCGGCGCCTGGGTTCCTCACGCTGCAGCAGATGATCAACGAAACCCTCATGCTGCAGTTGGCCAAGAAGAAGGGCGTGGCGCCGACCGACGCCCAGGTGAACGCCGAGGTGAAGGAGCGGCTGGCCGACAATCCGAAGCTGCTGGAGGCGTTCGCCGCCGCGGGCATGGCCGAGGAGGACCTCCGGTACGACGTGCGCGTGCAGCTCGCCCAGTTCAACGTCCAGACGATGGGCATCAACATCGCCGACCTCGAGGTCGAGAAGTTCTACAAGGAGAACCCGACGATCTTCACCACCCCCAAGCGGTACAAGCTCCGCGTGATCGCGGTCGCCTCCGATGAGAAGAAGGCCTCCGTCGACGCCGCGCTGAAGGCCGGCAAAGCGTTTGCCGACGTCGCCAAGGAGTTCAGCGAGGACCTCTCCAAGGCCACCGGCGGCGACGTCGGCGAGGTGGCGGTCACCCAGCTTGCCGAGGCCGTGAAGATCGCCATCGAGGGCGCGGGCAAGGGCAAGGCGACCGATTGGATCAAGGCCGACAACTCCAGCATCCGCTTCTTCGTCGAGGACGTGCTGCCGGAGAAGGTGCAGCCCTACGATGAGAAGCTCAAGCGGGACCTGCGCAAACGGCTGATGATGGACCGCGGCGGAGTGCGCAACAACGTTGCCGAGATGATGAAGCAGATGGCCGCCGAGGCCAAGATCGACTGCCCGGGCACTCTGTTCGGCGAGCAGATCAAGCGTTCGTTCGGTCGGACCAAGTAACGATGGAGCTTCTGGAACGGCTCGGCCTGGAGGGGGCGGCGCAGCGGCACGTCGCCCCGCTGCTCTTGCACCCCGACCTTCGAGGACACCAGGTGTTCGAGGGGTTCATGGCAGACCCCGCGGGGCTCGCGCAGCGTCTGGCGGCCCATGTTCCAGCAGAAACGCGGCTGTGGCTTGTGCGCGGGGGCGAACAGCCGATCCAGATCCCGTTCTCGGAGCTTGCCGGCCAACCCGCCGATCCTGGGACGACGGTCGTGCTGCCCGCGCAGGACGAGGAGAACCCCGGCGCGCTCTACGGCCTGGTCTGGGTGGTCGAGCGCCTGTTGGGAGAGGGCGGCTGCCCCTGGGACCGCGAGCAGACCCACGAGACGCTCAAGAAGCACCTCATCGAGGAGTCTCACGAACTGTTTGAGGCGATCGACGCCGAGGACCTGGACGCGATGCGGGAGGAGCTGGGCGACGTGCTGCTCCAACCCCTGATGCACGCGGAGATGGAGCGGCTCAACGGCAACTTCGGCATCGACGAGGTGGCCGCCGAGATGACCGAGAAGCTGATCCGCCGCCACCCGCATGTGTTCGGCGAAGTGGAGGCGCGCGACCCGGCCGCCGTACTGGCCAACTGGGATCGAATCAAACGCACCGAGAAGGGCGAGAAGCCCCGCTCGCTGCTGGCCGGCGTGCCGCGCGGCATGCCCTCCCTGCTCCGCGCCTACGACATCAGCAAGCGCGCCGCGCGCAACGGCTTCGAGTGGCCCGACTTCGAGTCCGTGTGGGAGAAGATGCGCGAGGAGGAGGGGGAACTCCGCGAGGCCCTTCAATCCGGCAAACCCGAGCGCGTGGAGTCCGAGGTTGGCGACCTGCTCTTCACCGCGGTCAACATCGCCCGCTGGGCGGGGGTCGAGCCGGAGGAGGCGCTTCGCAAGATGCTCAACCGCTTTACCACGCGCTTCATGGCGATGGAACGGATGGCGGGCAAGCCTCTCGGCGAGCTAAGCTTGGAGGAATGGGACGAGTTGTGGAACCGCGCCAAGGCCGAGCCGCCTTGCGAAGCGCCCTAAGTCTCCTTCTGACCCTGACCGCCGGCGCGGCCATGGCCTGGACCGGCTCCGCCCACTCGGCGGCGGCGTTCATCGCCTACCACAACCTCAACCCCAAGGCGCGCAAGTCGGTCGACGCGCTTCTCCAGAGCGGCGCTTCGCCCGAGGAGCGCAACCTGGCCTTGGCCGCGAACTGGGCGGACCGCCACCGCGGCGGGGGCTCCGGGCGCTGGCACTACATCAACCTCTACTTCCGCACCGACGGACGCGCCCCGCTGGGCAAACCCGACGCGTCGAACGCCGTCGTGGCCGTGCGCCGCTTCTCCGCGGTGGTCGCCAACTCCAAGACCCCGACCGCCGAGCGCGCGAAGGCGCTGCGTTACGTGCTGCACTTCGTGGTCGACCTGCACCAGCCGCTTCACGCCACCGCGCTTGAATCGAACCGCCACCCGCGCGGCGACAAAGGCGGCAACGACTACGCCATCCTCGCCCCGGCGGGCATGCCGCGCTCGGTCGACAACCTGCACCGCCTGTGGGACCTCGGCTGCGGCGCCTTCCCCGGCCGCATCGACCCGCTCTCGCCAGCCGACCGCCGGGTCCTCTCGAGCCTAACGGCCTCCATCGAGAAGCAGTCCCCGAAGGCCGGCCTGGCCAAGGCGATCAAGGTCGCCGAACCGATGGCGTGGGCCAAGGAAAGCCTGGCTCTGGCCAAGAAGCGCGCCTACGCGGTGGCGGAGGGCGCCCGGCCGTCGGCCCGCTATATGGCCGCCGGCCAGAGCGCCTCGCGCGGACGCATCGCCCTCTCCGGTTACCGCCTGGCCGCGTTGCTCAACCGCACGCTGGGACGCTAGGGCTCCTGGGCGGGTGGGTATTCCATCACGATGTCGCCTTTGGGCGGGCGGGACGATTCCTCCTTCCACTTCTTCGGCGAGATCATCCCCATGAAGGTCGGCGGCTTGGTCCCGCCATCGTCCACACCGTCGGCGCCGACGCTCCAGATGAGGAAACTGCCGTCCAGGCGCTTGGTGTAGCGCAGCGGCGCCCCGTCGAACGGGTCGACCTCGTTGAGTCCGGCCTGGGCCAGCGTCGCCGGCAACCGCCCTCGCTCGGCGCGGTAAATCAGCACCTCCACGTACGCCCGCGCCAACCGCTCCTGCGCCAGGTTGTAGGTGCGGGAAGTGGCCCACCCGGTGGCGCCCATCTCGCCGAAATAGGGCACGAGCGCGTAACTCGGGCCTCGATATGAGGCGTAGCGCTTCTCGATCGCCTTCACGGCCGCCACGAACCGGTCCGGATCTGGGCCGCGCTTCCAGGCTTCGGCGCAATCACAGTATTGCCTCAGTACACGCGCCATGTACGCCTTACGTACGAGCGTCTTGGGCTCGGGCTCCTTGGGGAAAACCGCCGGTTCCGGCGCCGACCAACCCTCTGGGTTCTGGACCTTGTAGGCCTCTTCGGCGTTGGGAACGATGCGAACCATCGCCATCGCGTCTGCCACGTCGCCCCGCACAATCGCCCCGTAATCTGGCACGCTGTTCACCGAGTCCAACGCTCTCCGCACCTTGCGCAACGTGGCCAACCTGCCGCTGCAAAGCCCAGCGATGCGCCAGTAACCCTGTCTGGCGCTGATCTCGTGTCCCACTCCGCTGAGAACGCAGAGCGGCGTTGAGTCCTGCTTGACCAACCTGCCAAGGCGCCTGATGGTCTCGAGTTCGGCGATCGCCTCGTTGTCGCGCCCGGCCCGCGTCAACGCATCGACATGGACAAGCATGACCCTTCGAAAAGCGCCGAGCCCGGCGACCTCTGGATATAGCCGCCAGACCCCTCGGTCCATATCGTAAGCGAAGTCGCAACGGGTTTTGTACGAAATGTCCCTGAGCGTTCTGAAGTACGGCTCCAGCGGCTTCATCTCCTCAACGGTCAATGGCGGCGGCGCCTGCCCGAAGGTCACCGCCCGATCGTGCTCCGACCAGATCTTGGTTTCCGGCGGCCAAGCGCGCCATCGCTTGATTAGCGCCCGGATAGGCACAGCCGCGTTCTCCTCGTCTTTCACGGGCGGGTTCGGCCTCAGGTCCTTTCCCTGGAACGGCAAGCCGAGCGCCCTCGCCCGCGCGATCTGGTGCGGCAAGTCGTTCGCCGCCAAAAGCAGGTCCGCGCCATACCAGGCCCAGTAGCCGCCGAAACAAACCAGCGGCACGCCAACGACGATCAACGCAATCTTCAGTAGCTTCCGACGGAACATCAGAACACCCTCCGATCTCCCGGCAATGTTGATCGAAGGACGCATCACCAGACGCGGAAGTTCACCACGTTGTTGTTACGGTTACGCTCTCATCTATTGCCACGCATTGCAGGCGTCAAACGTCCATGGTCGTGCGCAGCGGCTGGAGCCCAGCGGAATCCCAAGTCGAGCGCGGCATCGGCGCCGGGCGCTTTCTCGATCGCCCCGCCGCCGTCCTTGCCGTCCTTGCCGACGCTGTACACCACGAAGCCACGCCCCTCGACCTTGTAGCGGAGCGGCTGGCCGTCGAACGGGTCGGCTTCGTGGCTTCCCGCCTCGGCGAGGTCCTTCGGCAGCCGCCCGTGCGAAGCTCGGAAGATCAGCACGTCCGCCATCGCCCGCACCGCGCCCCGCCGGGCGTTCTGCTGGAACAGCGCGTCGGGCACGTTGGCGAATACCGGGCTCATGATCCCTTGAAGAATGTCGCTGAAGCCCCGCTTATGTTCGTAGGCGTCGCACACCTTGCGCAAGCGGTCCGCCGCAGCCCGACCGCCGGGCTTGGCGCGAACGGCCTCGGTCGCATCGCACCAGAACCGGAGGTTACGGGCCTGGTATGCGGCTTTGAACCGCGCGATCTTCGGGTCGGCTTCGCCCGATGCCTTCTGAGCCGACCGCGGTTCGTCATCGTCCTTCTGGCCCGGTTGAATCTGGCTTATCGCCACCCTTTGCACCAGCGCCTCGCCCCGAAACGCGTTATCGAGGTCGGCCTCCGGCCCCAGGTCGTCCAGTTCACGGCGAACCGTCGCAAGCGCTTTCGAACTCCCTGCGCAGGTCCGCAGCACGTCCCCATAGCCCTTCATGGCGATGGCGTCGATGGACAGCGAGGCATACATCGACAACATGCCGGGGGTCTCGCCCACCAATCGCCCCAACCGGCGGGCATCGCGCAATTCGGATAGCGACTCGCCCAACCTCGCCTCCCTGGCCAGCGCGACCGCGCGGGCGGCCAACAACCGGGCGGCGCTCTTCGCCCCGGCCATTTCCGGCGTCTCGAGGTTCGGCCCTTCGCTCCAGTCGAAGTCGAAGTCGCAGTGCGGCTTCGCCGCCGCCCGCCGGGCCAGGTTCACAGCCGGTGTCACAACCTGCCAGTCCGCGGAAGAGAGACCCTCCGGGGCCGCCCCCGTAAGCCTTGT
>CAZIIS010000073.1:0-14420 GCA_964539295.1 uncultured Fimbriimonadaceae bacterium
CCGCGCATTTCCCCCTCCGTAGCCGAAGGCGTACGGAGGGGGTGCAGGGGGAGGCGCAAGCCGAGAAGTCGCGCCAGCCACGGCCCGTCGGCGCTCATCCCAACCAGCGGTTGTCGTCCCGAGCGCAGCGAGGGATCTCGGGCGTTTCCCAACCACCAAGGCCCATCCGACCGAGATCCCTCACCTTCGGTTCGGGATGACACGCTTGGGGGTTGGGTTGCTGGTGTGCTTAAGGCATCACCCCAGCCCCCTGTGCGCAACAAACAAGCACGACCGTCGGGGTATCGCGGCCGGGGGCGGAAGGAGTAGAGTTGGGGGCGATGCGCGAACCGCTCCTGCGCGAGGCCACACCCGCGGATGCCGCGGCGGTATGTCGGGTCTACCGCTCGGCGGTCCTGAGTCTGGCGGGGAACGGCTACGAGCCGGGGCAGCTCAAGGCTTGGGCCTTTCAGGCGAAAGCGTCGACGTTCCGCAAGCCGATCCAGGCCGGCCACGTGACGGTGGCCGAGCGGTCCGGGCGGCTGTTGGGGTTCGCCTCGTTCGACCCCGAGGCCGGGGAGCTCAACTCGCTCTACGTGCGGCGCACGGCGCGCGGGATGGGGGTCGGGCGGCTCCTGGTCGGCCGGGTCGAGGAGGTGGCTCGCACGCGCGGGCTCGGCGAGGTCGGCCTGAACTCCTCGAAGGCGGCGCTGGGGTTCTACGAGCGCCTTGGCTTCGAGCCGCTTTGGCCGTTCGAATACGCCCTGCGGGACGGCACGAAGCTGCCCTGCGTGCGGATGCGCAAGCTGCTGCGGGGCCGCTAGGGCTCGCGCTCGATCTCGCGGTAGAGTTCGGGCCGGCGCGACTCGAACACGGTGGTCTCATACTTGCCGGGGATCGTCACGTTGCGCTTGTTCCGGGCGAGGTTCAGGTCGATGTCGGCCTGGATCACCTCCTCGCCGTCGCCCGCCCGCGCGAGCGTCTGCCCGCCCAGGCCGTAGATGCCGCTCTTGCCGATGAACCGGAAGCCGCCCTCCGCGCCCACGCGGTTGCAGGTCGCGAAGAAGACCTTGTTCTCGGCCGCGCGGCACGCCGCCATGTGGTCCGGCGCGAAGTCCGCGCCCTCGGGCCAGTTGGTGGGGAGCACGATCAGCTCCGCTCCCTTGAGGGCCAGAACCCGCGAGGGCTCCGGCGGCCGCAGGTCGAAGCAGACCAGAATGCCGATCTTGCCGAGGCGCGTGTCGAGCACGGGGAGCGAGTCGCCCGGCCGCACGTAGTTGTCGTACCCGAGGAACGGCAGGTGCGTTTTTCGGTAAAGGCGCGTGGGCTCGTTCGGCTCAAAGAAGGCGGCGGCGTTGTACAGCGAGGCGCCCTCGGCGTCGGCGAAGCCGACCACCGCGTGCATCCCCAGCCGGTCGCACGCCAGCCTCAACAGGCGAAGCGCCTCATGGTCGCGCGGGATGGCGATCGAACGCGCCGCGTCTCGGCTGTCCACGCAGTATCCGGTCAGAAAGGCCTCGGGGAAGACCGCCAGGTCGACCTGCTGGTCGCGCAGCCACTCGAGCCTGGCGACCGCCGCGCGGGCGTTGGCCATCGGCTCACCGAAGGCGACGTCGGACTGCACGCACGCGACGCGGATCGGTCGGTCCACCTAGCTTCCGTCCTCCACGCGGATCACGTTCTCGATGCGTACCACGGTGCGCAGCGGCGAGATGCGGCTGATCGCCTGCCGCAGGTCGCGCTCGTCGCAGCGGTGGGTGAGGAACACCATCTCGCCCTGGTTCTCCTCGAGCGTGCGCATCTCCATGCCGGCCAGCGACACGCCGTACTCGCCGAGCATGGTGCTGACCGCGCCGAGCGTGTTCGGCCGGTCCAGCACCCGCATGCGGATGTAGTAGCGGGTGACCAGGCTGTCGATCGACTCGGCGCCGATGGAGGGGCCGTAGGGGATGGCGCTGCCGGAGCCCTCGATCTTGATGTTGCGGCCCACGTCGATCAGGTCGCCGACCACCGCCGAGGCGGTGGGGCTGGCGCCAGCGCCGCGACCGGAGAACATCACGTCTCCCACGAAGTCGCCGCGCAGCCAAAGCGCGTTGTAGACGCCGTCGACCCGCGCCAGGGGGTGGTCCTTGGGCAACATCGTCGGGTGCACGCGGACGCGGATCCGACCGGGCTGCACCCCTTCGCAGATGCCGAGCAGCTTGATCCGGTAGCCCAGCAGGTCGGCGTAGCGCATGTCCTCGGCGCCGATGCTGCGTATCCCCTCGCGGCTGACCGCGTCGAGCGGCACCTGGCCCCCGAAGGCGATGGCGGCCAGCACCGAGATCTTGTACATCGTGTCGAAGCCGTCGACGTCGTTGGTCGGGTCGGCCTCGGCGTAACCCTTGGCCTGGGCCTCGGCGAGCGCCTCGGCAAACCCCTTGCCCCCGTCGTACATCCGGGTGAGCATGTAGTTCGTCGTGCCGTTGAGGATGCCCATCATCTTCAGCACGTCGTTGCCGGCGAGTTGGTGCTTGAGCGGCTGCACGAGCGGGATGCCGCCGCCCACCGCGGCCTCATAGTGGAGGTCCAGGCTTCGGCTGCGGGCCAGCGTCACCAGCCGCGAACCGTGCTTGGCGATCAGCTCCTTGTTGGCCGTCACCACGTTCTTGCCGTTCAGCAGCGCCCGTTCGATCAACTCCGCGGCCGGGTGCTCGCCGCCGATCAGCTCGACCAGCACGTCGATGTTCGGGTCGTCGACGATCGACGACAGGTCGGTGGTGAACATCGACTGCGGCAACGAGCGCGGCTTCTTCGGGTCGTGGATGCCGATCCGGACGACCTGCATCTTCACGCCGGTCTTCTTCAGCACCTCGTCGGCGTTGTCGACGAGCATGCGATACGTGCCCTCGCCGACGGTGCCGAAACCGAGCATGCCGAGGCGCACGACGCGGGGGTTGGTGTCAGAGGATGTAGATGATGGGGTCGCCGGGCTGGACAATCTGGCCGTTCTCCAAACAGATGTGGGTGACCACGCCGGCGTTCGGCGCGGTCAGTTCGTTGAAAACCTTCATGGCCTCGATCAGGCCGATCACCTGGCCCTCGGCGACCTGGTCGCCAACTTTGACAAAATCAGGCGCGCTCGGGCTCGGAGTTGAATAGTATATGCCCGTCATCGGGCTGGTGACGGGGACGCCCTTCGGCGGCTCCTTCGCGGGGGCCTCCTCCCTGGGCGTGGGCGGCTGCTCCGGTTGCAGGCCGGGCGGCATCGGCGGCATGGGCGGCATGGGCGGTCGGCGCGGGCGTCGCGAGAACTCGATGACCCAGTCGCCCCCCTTGAGCCGGGCCCGGTCGAGGCCGAACTCGTCCATCATATCGGCCAGCTCGTCGATGCGCTGCTTGAGGTCGTCCACGCGCACATTATGGCCCTGGGCAGTCGCCCAAAAAACACGAACCGAGCGCGGGATACCCGCGCTCGGTTCGCGCCTGGTGCGCAGGTTGCGCCTAGCGGAAGTCGGAGACCTCCATCGGCAGGTTGCGGATCTCGGAGGGCAACATGCCGAGGTACTCCTTGCAGGCCTCGCGGAGCGCTTGGGTGGAGCCAAAGCCGCACGAGGAGGCCACGTCGTCGATCGACTGCTCGGGGCGCAGGAGCTTGGTGATGGCCAGCTCGGCGCGGCAGCGGTCGACGAACTCGGGGAAACCGAAGTCCATCACGGCGCGGAAGGTCCGCGAAAGGTGGAACGGGGAGTAACCCGCGAACGCCGCCGCTTCTCGAAGCGACCAGGGGGCCGTCGGGTTCTGCTTCACCGCCGCCATCAGGATGCGGAGCGGTTCGGCGGCCGTCTCCGACACCTCGGCCAGGCACGACGCCGACGAGGCGGTCATCGCCGCGCCCACCAGCTCGTGCATGCAGGCTAGTACCGCGCCCACCGATTCGGGAGCGCCGTCGCGAAGCCGGTTCAGCGCCCACTCGATCGACTTCTTGTAGCGAAGGTCGAGACCCATCAGGCTGGTGCTGGCTACCCAACCCGAGTAAAGGCTTACGCCGGGCCGATGGCGTACCCAACCGTTGAGTGCCCCGGCGTCGGCGGTGTCCCATTCGAACTCGATGCGGTCGTGAACGCCCCGCGCGAAGTAGATCTTCGAGGCGCACGGGCCGGCGTAGTAGACCACGCTTTCGCCGGCGTGCACGCGCGGGCCGCGGCCGATGGAACCGTAGAAAACGACCGTGCCGCTCAGCCCGATCGTCAGGTAGTGCCGGTCTTTCCCGATGTCCTTGGTTCGGGTAACCGGCTCTTTCGGGGCTCCCTGCAGTCGGTAGACCCTCACGCTCTCCACCGCGAGTAGCTCGCGGCGTACGAGCGGACTGCCTGGGGTGGGCCCAAGCTCTCGTGCGGTTTCCATGTCAGACCTCATACCGCGCTCTCCTGTGGGGCTGTTCGATTCAACATCATCTTAGCGCACTGTTCCGTAATAATTGCGCGACACGCGACAAACGACGCCGCCGTCCTATCAGTTACGGGCTTGACCGTCCCGCGGTGGACCGGTAGGTCGAAACCGCATCGGGTATCCGTAAGAGGATGACACGAGACGGCTTCACGGTTGCCATTCTGGGCGCCACGGGCGCAGTCGGGCAAGAGTTCCTGCATCTATTCGTCGACCGATCGTTCCCGGTTGGTGACCTCCGCCTGCTGGCAAGTGAGCGCTCCGCGGGTAAACGCCTCGCGTACGGCGACCGTGAGGTCCTGGTACAAGATATTACCAAAGCGGACTGGTCGGGAGTTGACTTTGCCTTCTTCAGCGCAGGAGCTTCTCGGTCAAAGTCCTATTCCCAGGCCGCGATTGAGGCAGGAGCGACAGTAATCGATAACTCCAGTGCATACCGTATGGACCCAGAGGTCCCACTGGTGGTTCCCGAGATCAACTTCGATTCCGTAAAGCCCTCCGACCAAATCATCGCCAACCCCAACTGCAGCGCCATCATCATGCTGATGGCGGTCGCTCCGTTGCGGGCGCTTGGGACGATCGAGCGGCTGATCGTGAGCACCTATCAGTGCGCCAGCGGCGCGGGCGCCATGGCGATGCGCGAGCTGCGTGAGCAGACGCGCGACGTGCTCGAAGGCCGCCCGGCGGTACCCAAGGTGATGCCCCACGTCTACGCCTTCAACGTCTTCTCCCACAACACCGTCATCAACGAGTACGGCTACAACGACGAGGAGTGGAAGGTGATCCAGGAGTCGCGCAAGATCCTCGGGATGCCGGAGCTCAAGATCAACGTGACCTGCGTCCGCGTGCCGGTGCTTCGCGCCCACAGCGAGTCGATCACGGTCGAGTTCGACGGCCCCGCGCCCAGCGAGGACGCCGTGCGCGAGGTGCTCGCCGCCGCGCCCGGCGTGCGCGTCGTGGACGACCGCGAGACCAACCACTTCCCGATGCCGCTCGAAGCCAGCGGGCAGGGCGACGTGCTGGTCGGGCGCATCCGCAAGGACGTCAGCAACCCCAACGCCATCTGCATGTTCGTGGCCGGCGACCAACTGCTCAAGGGCGCGGCGCTGAACGCGGTGCAGATCGCCGAGCGCCTGGTCGCTCGGCGAGGCCAGTAACCCGATGGCGCTCGGACGGCTCGCTCGCTTTTGCCTGGCCGAGGGAATGCCCCTCGGCCAGGAGCAATTGGCGGCGTTCGAGGCGTTTGCCGCGCGGCTATACGAGCTGAATGCGGTCATGAACCTCACCCGGGTTCCGCCGGACGAGTGCGAATTGAGGCACTTCATCGACTCGCTCCTTCCGGCGCGGCTCATCCCGCAGGGCTCCTCGGTGCTGGACCTGGGGACGGGGCCCGGTTTTCCGGCCTGGCCGCTGGCCTGCGCGCGCCCCGACCTGCGCGTCACCGCGCTCGACGGCTCGAACAAGGGGCTTGGCTTCCTTCGCTCGCAGCCGCTCACCAACCTGGAGGTGGTTCAGGCGCGCGCCGAGGAGTGGGACCGGCGGGAGTCGTTCGACTTCGTGACGGGGCGGGCGCTGGCGCCCGTGCCGCTGCAGGTGGAGCTCAGCGCCGCGTGGGTGAAGGTCGGTGGGCTGCTCGCGCCGTTCCGCACGCCGTCCGAGCAGGAGGCGGTGCAGGCGCTGCCGGCCAAGAAGCTTGGCCTTGAACTCGAGGGATTCGAGTCGATCCCCCTGCCAGAAGGCGACGCCGTGCGGCTGTTCCCGCTCCTGCGGAAGGTGGTGAAGACCCCCCGCGAGTTCCCGCGCACCTGGGCGCGGATGAAGGCCAAGCCGCTTTAGGCGCAGCGCCCCGGGCCGGGGTCGGCACGGGGCGTTGTTGGTTCTTCTTGGGGCCTAGTTGGCGACGATGTTGACCAGCTTGCCGGGGACGACGATGACCTTGCGGATCGTCTTGCCCTCCAGGTGCGCCGCGGCCTTCGGCGAGGCCTTCGCGGCCTCCTCCAGCGCCGCCTTGTCCGCGTCGGCCGGCAGCGAGAGCGTGTCGCGCAGCTTGCCGTTCACCTGCACCGCCACGGTGATCAGGTCCTCCTTGGCCAGTTCCGGGTCGAACTTGGGCCAGGCGGCGTCGTAGGTGAAGCCGGACTTGCCCATCGCCGACCAGATCTCGTCCGCCGAGTGCGGCGCGGCCGGGCTGATGACGAGCACCAGCGTCTCCAACGCCTCGCTGAGCGCGGCCTTGTCCACGCCGCCCTTGCGAAGCAGGTCGTTCAGCGTGTTCACGTAGGTCATCAGCGCGGCGATGTAGGTGTTGAAGGCGAACCGCTCGATGTCGTCGGTGGCCTTGCGGATGAGCTGGTGCGTGGCGCGCCGCAGTTCCTTGGCGGCGCCTTCCCCTGCGCCGATCGTCGCGCGCCACTTGGGGTCGTAGCTGGCGAGCAACTCCGAGGCCAAGCGGAACACGCGGTTCAGGAACCGGACCGCGCCCTGCACACCCTCGTCGGACCACTGAATGGTCTGTTCGAACGGCGCGACGAACAGCTCGAAGATGCGCAGGGCGTCGGCGCCGAACTTGTCGACCGCCTCGTTCGGGGTCACGACGTTCCCCTTCGACTTGCTCATCTTGTCCCACTTGTAGAACACCTCGTCGACCGGGGTCTTGGCGGCCTCGGCAAAGGTGAGTTGGATCCCCTCCTCGCCCACGCCCAGCGTCTCGCCCTCCTTCGGGTGGCGGTAGGGGGTTTGGGCCAGCAGCATGCCCTGGTTGCGCAGCCGCTGGAACGGCTCCTTCACGTTCACCAGACCGGCGTCGTACAGCACCTTGGTCCAGAAGCGCGCGTACAGCAGGTGCATGACCGCGTGCTCGGCGCCGCCGACGTAGCAGTCGACCGGCATCCAATACTTGATCGCCTCTTCGCTCCACGGCTTGTCCGGGTTGGTCGGGTCGCAGAAGCGCAGGAAGTACCAACTGGAGCAGGCGAAGCCGCCCATCGTATCGGTTTCGCGCTGGCCCAACCGGCCGTCCCGGTCGGTGCAGTTGAGGAACTCGTCGATATGCGCCAGCGGGCTCGTGCCGTCGCTGCTCGGCTCGTAGTTGTCCACGTCCGGAAGCTCGACCGGCAGGGCGTCGTCCGGCGCCACCTGCGTCTCGCCCTCCTTGGTGTAGATGATCGGGATCGGGCAGCCCCAGTAGCGCTGTCGGGAGATGAGCCAGTCGCGCAGCTTGTAGTTGATCACGCGCTGGCCGATGCCGAGCGCCTCCATCCACTCGCCCAGCTTGCGCTGGCCGTCGGCCACGCTCATGCCGTCGTATTCGCCCGAGTTGCACATGAAGCCGTCCTTGGTCTCGAACGGCAGTTCCACCTGCGTGCCTTCGGGCGTTGGGCTGATGACCTGCGGGATCGGGATGCCGTACTTGGTGGCGAACTCGAAGTCGCGCGCGTCGTGCGCCGGCACGGCCATGATGGCGCCGGTACCGTAACCCATCAAGACGTAGTCGGCGATGTAGATCGGAACCTGCTTGCCGTTGGCCGGGTTGACCGCGTAGGCGCCGGTGAAGACGCCCGTCTTCTCGCGGGTGGTGGCCTGGCGGTCCATCTCGCTCAACGCCTTGGCTTTGTCGCGATAGCTGCAGATCGCCTCGGCGTGCTCGGCGTCGACGACGCCCAGGATCCGGTCCACCATCGGGTGCTCCGGCGCCAGCACGCAGAACGTCATGCCGAACACCGTGTCGATGCGCGTGGTGAAGACGCGGAAGATCGGCTCCCGCTCGTGCTTGATCACCTGCAGGTCGCCCTCGTCCGCCGGAACGGCGCGGTGCTCGTCGGGCAGCAGGATCTTCATGTCGAACTCGACGCCCTCGCTGCGGCCGATCCAGTTGCGCTGCATCTGCTTGATGCCCTCCGGCCAGTCGAGGTCGTCCAGGTCGTCGATGAGCCGCTGGGCGTACTCGGTGATGCGGAAGAACCACTGCGGGATCGCCTTCTTCTCAACCGCGGTGCTGCAGCGCCAGCAAAGGCCGCCGGCCACCTCTTCGTCGGCCAGGACCGAGAGGCAACTCGGGCACCAGTTGACGTTGGCCTGCTTGCGCACGGCCAGGCCGCGTTCGTAGAGCAGCCGGAAGATCCACTGCGTCCACTTGTAGTACGAGGGGTCCGAACTGTAGAAGGAGCGCGACCAGTCGTAGCTGATGCCGATAAGCTCCATCTGCTTGCGGTAGGTGTCGCCGTAGCGCCGCACCATCGGCGCGGGCTTGGTCTTCTTGGCGATCGCCTCGTTCTCCGCCGGCAGGCCGAACGCGTCGAAGCCCATCGGGTGCAGCACGTTGAAGCCCTGCATCACCTTCATGCGACAGAGCACGTCCGTGGGGATGTAGTTGCGGCAATGCCCGACGCTTAGTCCCGCGCCGCTCGGGTAGGGGAAAAAGTCTAGGCCGTAGAACTTGGGGCGGCCCTCATCGACACGGGTCTTGAAGAGGTCGGCCTCTTTCCATTTCCTTCGCCACCCCGCTTCAAACGTCTGGGGTTCATACCGGTCGAGCATGGCCTTGTTGTACCATAGCCCCCCTTGCAGCACCGGGGAGACGTGGGAAGGGCAAAAACGAAGCGGGGCCGCCCGATTGGGTGGCCCCGCCCGCGTCGAGATCGTTGCGGTTATTTCGCCTGTCGCTCGACCATCGCCTTGATGGTGTCCTTCGGTACGGCGCCCACGATCCGGTCGACCTCTTGGCCTCCCTTGAAAACGATGAGCGCGGGAATGCTCATGATGCCGTACCGCGCGGCGAGGTCGCCCTCCTCGTCCACGTTCACCTTTCGCACCTTCGCCACGCCCTCGAGCTCGGTTGCGAGCTGCTCGACGGCCGGGGCGATCGCTCGGCACGGGCCGCACCAAGTGGCCCAGAAATCTACGAGCACCGGGACCGGCGACTGAAGTACCTCTTTCTCAAAGTCCGCAGTGGTGACAGCAAGGTTGGTTGCCATGCGAAAACTCCTACACGCGCTCCGCGTTGAACCGAGGGTATACCTCAAGCCGGTTTGGGGCCAGGGTTGTAACCTTTGCCTGTGGGCCCATCGTCAAAGGTGTCGCAAGCGTATAAACGTTGGATGGAGCTTGGGCGTTGAACAGAAGTCTTAGAATCCTAGCATTGGTGGCTTGTGTGGGGATGGCTCTCGCGTCGGTGGGGGCGCCTGCGAAGCGCTCGACCCCTCAGGCGCGTAAGGGCCGGGCCGAGACCAGCTTGGTCGGCATCAGCCTCTTCGACACAGGTCTGAAGGTCATCGCGAAGTTCGGTTCGCCGGACGAGATCGAACCCCTGAGCGTCGGCGGCGGAGCCGTCGGCCCGAGCGGCTTCGGCGGCACTCGCGGCGGAGCGGGCGCACCGGTCGGCGGGCCGGGTCGCTCGATGCCCGGTAGGCCTGGCGTCCCGGCGGGCTACGGCCCGGCGGGCGGTCCCCGCTCTGCCGGGCCTGCGGCGGCTGGCCCTGCGGCGATGCCGAGCCCGATCGAGATCATCGGCGACGCCTTCGGCATGGGCGTCTCGACCGACTTCCAGAACGTGCCGCGGCCCGGTCCGGGCGCTCCCGGCGTTCCTGGCGGACCCGAGTTCTCCGGCATGCCCCCCGGAATGATGCCCACCGAGGGCCAACCCGGCATGGGCGCACCGGCCATGCCCGGCCTCAGCAAGCCCGGCGTGCCGGGTGGCGGCGGGCGCGTCACGGGCGGCGGCGTCTCCGCGACGGGCGTCATTTTCACCCGGTGGGTGTACAACCGCAACAACTGCCGCTACGGCTTCGTGATGGACAAGTTCAACCGCGTCGTCCAGATCGAGGCGGTCGGCATGAGCAGCCGGGCGATCCAGACTCGGCGCGGCATCCGCTTCGGGTCGGACTTCGCGAGCGTGATCAAGAAGTACAACGCCCCCGACGGCTATGACATCTCCGGCGACAGCATCCTCGTCCGCTACCTGCTTCGCGACCGCGTCGCCTTCCGCCTTTCGCGGTTGGCGCCGAAGAAGCCGCATCAGGTCACGGGCATCGTGATCGCCGCCGGCAAGTCATAAGCTAAATACCGTGGCCGACGAGGTTGATCTCGTTCGCGCGCGGGTCGATATTGTCGATCTGGTCGCGCAACGGGTAGCCCTCAAGAAGGCCGGGAAACACTGGAAGGGTCTCTGCCCGTTTCACGACGACAGAAACCCTTCCTTCTATGTTTCTCGGGACATTGGGCGCTACAAGTGCTGGTCGTGCGGGGCCAGCGGGGACATCTTCAACTGGGTCATGGCGACCCAGCACGTGGAGTTCCCCGAGGCGCTCCGGATCCTCGCCCAGGTTGCGGGGGTCGAACTCAAACGCCGCGCCTCCGAGGGGCCGAACAAGGCAGAGATCTACGACGCCGCGATGGGCGTCGCCCTCAAGTTCTTCCGCGAGCAGATCGCGCTCTCCGCGACCGCCAAGGAGTACTGCGCGCGCCGCGGGCTCGATCAGGAGACGCTGGACGCCTGGGAGATCGGCTACGCTCCGGACGTCGGGGAGGCGCTCGCCGTGCGGCTTCAGAAGAACCAGGTGGCGCTCGCCGACGGCCGGGCGCTCTTCCTGGTCGAGCGCGACGCTTCGGGTGGCTACTACGACCGCTTCCGTGGGCGCCTGATGTTCCCGATCCGCGACGAGCGCGGCCGGCTGGTCGCCTTCGGGGGACGTCTGCTGGGCGATGGACAGCCCAAGTACGTGAACAGCGGCGACACCCCGATCTTCAGCAAAGGCCGGTTGCTCTATGGCATGCACCGCGCGCGGGACGAGATGGCCGCCAAGAAGACCGCGGTTCTCGTTGAGGGCTATCTGGACGTGATCGCCTGCCATCGCGCCGGGGTGGTTAACGCGGTGGCGACGCTCGGCACCTCGCTCTCCGAGGACCACGCCAAGCTGCTGCGCCGCTGGTGCGAACGGGTGGCGGTGCTCTACGACAGCGACGAAGCCGGCCAGAAGGCCGCGCAGCGCGCGACGGGCATCCTGGCGGCCGAGGGGCTGCCGGTGCGCGTGGCCACGATGCCCGAGGGCGAAGACCCGGACACGCTTCTCCGCAATGCCGGGCCCGAAGCGGTTCGGCGGTGCGTCGAGGCGGGCATGTCGCCGCTCGACTACCGCATCTGGCAGATCCGACGCAAGCTGAAGCCCGACCAGGAGGAGTTCTGGACCTCGGTGGTGGACGTGCTGTCCGAGGCCGAGAACCACCTGGAGGTGGAGAAGCACGTGCACTCGCTGGCGTCGCTCTACCCCGGACTGCGCGACCCGGTGCAGGCCTCCCAGGCGCTCACGCGAATGGTCTTCAAAGCCAACCGCGCGAAGTCGCGCCGCCGCGACCGGACCAAGCCGGTTCACGTGGACCTGCGCCTGAGCCGCCACAAGCTGCTGGCCGTGGAGAACACGGTTCTGCGGGGGCTGCTCTCCTCGGAGACCTGCGCCACGGCCTGGAAGGCGTGCCAGGAGCCGGAACTGTTCGAGAGCCCGACCGCGGAGCTCATCGCCACCGCCGTGCGCACCCTGTTCCCGGACGCCCCGCCGTCGGTCAAGGTCGCCGACTGGGTCTCGGAACTGGAGCCCGAGGAGTCGCGCGACCTGGTGCTGGAGATATCGCTCAACGAAAAGGAGCCGCTCAACGCCGAGGTTGTGGAGGGCGCGGTCGCCGTTCTGCGGCATCGCCGGACGGAGCGCGAACTTGACCAGATGCACGAGCCGGCCCGCAGCAGCGACGACCTCCTCAAAGAACTGGACAAGCGCCTTAAAGCCCAGGGCGGCTACCGCCCGCCGGAACCGTAGCGCCCCCGCCGGCATTTCATGGGCGTTTGGCAAATGCGCCGCCGTTGGCTCAATAAACGCGCATTTGTCTGATAGATTGTAACTGAGGGGTTTCCCATCTCAGTGCTATCAACAAGGCTGTTGCCGGAGGAGATGACGGGCGCGGGGCTTAGCGAAGCCGATATCAGTGCGCTCGATCCTGGATTACGAGGGCAGGTCCGTCCCGCCGATGAATCGATGGAGTCGGAGGACGGCCTGTGCTTCTGGCTGCGCCAAATCGGGCGCACGCCACTGCTGACCGCCGAACAGGAGGCGGATGTGGCCGAGCGGGCCGCCAACGGCAACCGCGAGGCCAGGATGGCGCTCGTGGAGTCCAATCTGCGCCTGGTGGTGAGCGTCGCCAAGCGCTATTCCGGCTACGGCCTCTCCATGCAGGACCTGATCCAGGAGGGCAACCTCGGGTTGGTGCGCGCCGTCGGCAAATACGACCGCCGCAAGGGTTGCCGCTTCAGCACCTACGCCACGTGGTGGATACGCCAGGCGATCACGCGCGCCGTCTCGGAGCAGGGCCGCACCATCCGCGTGCCGGTGCATGTGGCGGAGGCGCTTACGAGGGTCCTTCGCGCGGCAGCCCGACTGATGCAGGAGCTTGGGCGCGAGCCCGATGACCGCGAGGTTGCCGAGGCGACTGGCATGAGCGCCTCGCGCGTTCAGGAGATCCGCAGGCTGGTACCCGACGCCATCTCGGGCGACGTGCCGCTGGCCAACGACGGCGCCACCGGCATCCTAGAGATGGTGGAGGACCCGGCGCCGGAGAACCCCCTCGACCGAGCCTACAACGCCCTCTTCCGGGCGCGGATGCAGGAGGCGCTCGCCACCCTGATGGCGCGCGAGCAGACCGTGATCCTGCTGCGCTACGGATTCGCGGACGGCCATCCCCACACGCTCGACGACATCGCCGCCTACTTGGCGGTGAGCCGGGAGCGCGTGCGGCAGATCGAACAGCGCGCGCTCAAGAAGCTGAAACGGCCCAAGACCGCGCGGCTGCTTCGCGAAGCGCTGCTCTAGGCGTGCTCGCCGAACGGGAAGCCGGAGTCCTTCGGCACGATCGCGAAGGGCGCCAGGGGTTTGCCCGAGGTCCAGTCGGCCTCGTTCCACGGCGAACCGTCGAACATGCGCACCTCCGCGCCCAACTCGCGGCAGGCCAGTACGCCCGCGGCGCAGTCGTATAACTTCACACGGCACGACACCATCGCCCGGAACCGCTGGGTGGCCACGTAGGCCGCCTCCACCACGAACGAGCCGATGTGGCGCGCGTTGCCCGGTAGCCAGGCCCCGTCGGCCAGAAGCATCTCCAGGCTGCCGCAACTCATCAACTCCTCCGGGCGGATCGCTCCGGGCGGGATCGGCGGCAGCGGCTTGCCGTTCAGCGTCGCCCCCTGGCCGCGCGCGGACGAGAGAAACAGCCCGAGCTCGGGCATGGCGATCACGCCGAGTTGGATGGCGCCGCCCTGCAGGTAGGCCGCCGAGATGCCCCAGGTGGAACCGCCGAAGGCGAAGTTCGACGTGCCGTCCACCGGGTCCACAACCCACAGCCCCTTGCCGCCCGCCTCCTCGAACCCGAACTCCTCGCCCCAGTACGCCGCCCCGGGGGTGATGGCCAGCAACCGCCCGCGGAGGAACTCCTCCAGCATCTTGTCCACGCTGGTGACGATGGAACCGTCGGGCTTCAGCTCGCGGGTCATCGTCGGCTTTGCGGCAAGCGCGCGCTCCGCCGCCTCTTGCAGCGCGGCCTCGGTCTGCAGCAGGATCGTGGAGGAGGTGGGCATGCCCCTATTCTGGCGCCCAGGCGGGAATCGGCACAAAACCGGGCCAGGCGTCCCACGGACCCCTTGAGAAACTGTTCGCGAAAGCGTATACTTTCACCTCGCGAGCGGGAATAGCTCAGTGGTAGAGCATCTCGTTGCCAACGAGAGGGTCGCGAGTTCGAATCTCGTTTCCCGCTCCAACCGCTTACAAAGGCCCCGAGTCTCCTTCTGGAGCTCGGGCCTTCTTGTTTTAGGGCGGGCTTTGGCCGGGGCGGTGTCTCGCGCCCTCGCCTTTGTGGGGTGCGCTTCATCGTCCCTCGTTGCGCCGAAGGCTTGAGGAAGGCGGCGGGTGGCCGGGGTGATGTTTTGTGCACCCCGGTCCGAAGGACAAGGCGCCTTTGGCCACGGCGTCCTCCCCCTC
>CAZIIS010000074.1:0-6214 GCA_964539295.1 uncultured Fimbriimonadaceae bacterium
GGATGTGGCGTGGCACGACGGCTCGGACCCCGAGCGAATGCACAACTACTACACTCTGCTCTATAACCAAACCGTGTTCGACGTGCTGAAGGAGAAGCGGGGCGAGGGGGAGGCGGTGCTGTTCGCGCGGTCGGCCACCACCGGCGGCCAGCAGTACCCGGTGCACTGGGGCGGCGACTGCTTCTCGACGTTCGAGAGCATGGCGGAGAGCCTGCGCGGCGGGCTGTCGCTCTGCGCCTCCGGGTTCGGCTTCTGGAGCCACGACATCGGCGGGTTCGAGGGCACGCCCCCGCCGGAGGTGTACAAGCGGTGGATCCCGTTCGGGCTGCTCTCCTCGCACAGCCGGCTGCACGGCAGCTCCTCCTACCGGGTGCCGTGGGCGTTCGACGACGAGGCGGTCGACGTGCTGCGTTTCTTCACCAAGTTGAAGTGCCGGCTGATGCCGTACCTGTACGCCAAGGCGGTCGAGGCGCACGAGACCGGCGTGCCGATGATGCGCGCGATGGCGATCGAGTTCCCCGACGACCCGGCATGCGACGCGATCGACCGGCAGTACATGCTGGGCGACTCGCTCTTGGTGGCGCCGGTGATGTCGGCCGAGGGGGACGTGTCGTTCTACCTTCCGGAGGGGCGGTGGACCTCGCTGCTCACCGGCGAGGAGTTGCAGGGCCCGCGGTGGTTCCGGCAACGCCACGGCTTCATGAGCGTGCCGCTCTTCGTGAAGGAGAACACGCTGCTGGCCTACGGCGCCAACGACCAGCGGCCGGATTACGACTACGCGGATGGGCTGGTTCTGCGGCTCTACGCGCTGCAGGACGGCGCGACGGCCGAAGCCACGGTCCCCTCGACGACGGGCGAGACCGTGCTGACGGCGAAAGCGGCGCGCTACGGCTCGCGGGTGAAACTGGAGTCGCCGAAGCCGGTGCTGCTCGTGGGCGTGCGCGAGGTCGCCAACCTCTTGGGCGGTACCGCCGAGCCGGCGGCCGAAGGTCTGCTCATCACGCCGCAGGCCGAGACCGTGGCGTTCGACCTCGTTTGAGGTCGGTTGGGGCCCGCCACCCTTCCGGGTGGCGGGCCCCCGGCGTTACGCGCTCTGCACAACGCGGTAGCGCCAGACCGCGCCCGCTCGGGCGGGGAGCTCAAAGGTGAACCCGTCGCGAAGCAGGTCGCTCCCGAGCAGCCGTTTGGTTTCGCCGGTTTCGGGGTTGTGGAGGGCGTAAAGCGCCTCGGGGAGGATCGCCTGCGGGCGGACGGTCAGCGTGGGCTTCTCGCACTGCGGGAGGCGGATCCCCTGCAGGAACCCCGTGCCCCACTCGGGGCAGTCGAACTGAAGCGCGACCCACTCTTTGTCGCTGCGGTGGTACGGCGTGAGCGCGTAGTAGTCCCCCTGCACGATCATCTGGCCGACCGAGCGCCACACCCCGACCATCTTCCGCATCAGGGCGAAGTCGTAGTCGTCGCGCTTGATGTCGATCGTGCAGAAGAGCATCGGCGCCATGGCACAGTGGAAGGAGAAGGAATCGACCTCGGGGTCGTAGCGGCACGGGCCGCTCTTGTCCCACGAGACGGTGCTCTCCTTGAAGTACGGGATCCACTCGAACAGCGTGCGATGGAAGGCGAGCTTGACCGGGTGGTCGCCGTACCCGTGGTCGCTGTAGTGCAGCGGCACGGAGCGGCGCATCGTCTCCAGGTCGTTGCGCGCGCCGCCGCCGGCGCACGAGTCGAACCAGATGCCCGGGTTGCGGGCGGCCAGGTCGTCCCAGAAGCGGAGGTAGCCCTGCACGTATAGGTTCTCGGTTAGCCCTTGACGATCCGGGGCGTCGTTGGCGCGCCAGTAGAGCAGCGGCTGGAAGTTGTGGTCCTGGCGGTAGACCTTGACGGCGCCCTCCTGGATGATCTGGGTGGTGCGCTCGGTGAGCCATGCCCGGCACTCGGCCAGGCCCCAGTTCAGCAGCTTGTCCTCTTTGCCCTCGAGCGATAGCAACCACTCCGGGTGCTCCACGTCGAGTTCGGTCCCGGGCTGGACCCGCTCGGGTTCGAACCAGAGCAGGAGGTCGGCGCCGGCCTTGGCCACCGCGTCGGAGACGGCCCGGAACCCGTTCGGGAAGCGTACCGGGTCCGGCTGCCACGTGCCGACGCGCCACCACCGGTTCTCGCCCTGCGGGTTCCTGCAGCTATACCACCCGGCGTCGATCCACCAGACGTCGAAGTCGATTCCGTGCGCGCGGTACTTGTCGATGAACTCGAGTTGGTTGGCCTCGGTGGCGGCGGTGAACTCCTCGCCGTCGCCGGTACCGCACACCGCAAGCTGCGCGCGAAGGGGCGCGTTGTCTGGTCGCGGGAGAAGGTGCGCCAGGTACCAACGTCGCCAAAGGTTGATGGCGCGCGTCCGATCGCCGGCTCCCGATAGCACGGCGATGCGGGGCGTGCGAATCTGCTCGCCGGGCAGTAGCCGGAGGTGCGTGAATTCCTGGCCGACCTTGAGGTGAACCCCACCCTCGATGCCCGCAAACGACGCCTGCCACTGTCCCGGCCAACCGACGGCCACCGTGTGGCTGAAGCCGTCGAACAGGAGGCGGAAGTAGGGGAAGGTCCTCCGGCTCGGCTTTCCGCCCACCGGCGCGAGTTGGAGCCCCTCGCCGGGCGGGCAGGGCGTCTCGAACGGCTCGTACCCCTGAGGGTCGTCGAAGTCGCCGTTGTAGTGGTTCACCACCGGGTTGGGGCCGTCGAAAAGGCCGTCGAACGCCAGGATGTCGCCCAAGATGGGCGTCGGCGCCGGGCCGTCGTTGGTGAACCACGCCGTCCACTCGCAGACCGGGAAGTCGCGGTACTGGGTGAGTTCGATTCTCACACGTAGCCCGCTCGTCGGACATTTGGCCTCCCAGACGGTCTCGAAGGCGTTGGCGTCGACCGTCCGGCAGGTGCGCGATGGGCTCCAATCGGCAGGAAGGCCGCGGACCGGCTCGCCGTCCAGGTTGAACGAGAGCGGAAGCGAATCGCCCGTGGTGAAGAAGCGGTCGACGAGGGCGCGGCTGAGCGCCATGTCCTCAAGCGTGGTTGAAGCGGTCGGTCGGTTTGGCATCGTGCAGCGTCCTGGTCAAGTGCGCGCCTCAAGCATTATGTCTGCGCGGGAGGGAGCCTATGGCTCCCAGGAGAGCGCTTTGGCCGCTTCAGCGTCGATCTGCTTGACTCCGCCGTTCGCGAAGGCAACCGTCGCTTTGCCGTTGTGCCGGAAGTCGAGTTTGCCGGCCTTGCCTTCGTAGAGCAGGACGAGCCTGGTCGGGTCGCGAAGCGCCTCGAGGTTCTTGCCGATCAAGGACGTGTTGAGCGAATAGGAGATTGCGTCTCCGGTTTGGCAAGGGCAGTGAAGGTTGACGCCGCGCCCCGCCACGCTCTTGGCCCAGCTTTCGGCGTCCACCTTGAGGATGCCGTCCGTCTTGGACGAGGCCATGAGCAGCGCCGTTGCGATCCGTTTGGCGTTCACCAGGCAGTCGGCGGCAGCGGCGGAGGCCTCCGAGCGCTCGAGCATCTCTGGGTGGGACACCGCGTGGGCGTACGCCAGGATGAGCGGTTCGCCGCCGGCGAGGCGTTCCGGAGGAACGATCAGCCACCGGCCGGATTCGCGAACAAGGACCATGTCGAAGGTGTCCGTTCGCCGGGGGGCGCCGGAATAGGCGCACGATAGAACCGTGGTCCTGACCGTCATCCGGTCGCCCGGCTCGCCATAGGAAATGTCGGTCAGTTCCGCCCACGGCCGGTTCCTCTTGATGCGGGCGGCCGATCTGGAGAAGTCGGTGTCGGGTTGGCCGCCCTTGACAAGCCGGGCGGCGGTCCGCAGGTCGGAATCGGAGACGGCGTTGATGAAGGCGGAGATCGTGGCGTGGGGCGAAACTGCGGGCGTGGACTCGTCCTTTCCGTGCGAGATCGCCGCCGCGGTGCTCTTCGTCGACCCCTCTCGGGGCCTGCAACCGCAGACTGGGCCGACAACCAGGACAGCCAGGATAACCCATGCCACAGACGAGGTTCTCACATCCTTCTCCTTGTACGGATTCTAGCATACAGGACAACCGGAATCTGCGGAAAGGCAAACCGTTGGGTGCTAACCTGTGGTTTCAGATCCTTTCATCGAGGGGACACCATGTTCGGTTTGATCGCAGCATGCGCGTTGTTGCCGTTGGGGCCGGCAAGGCCGACGTTGACGTTCGATCGGCCGGAGGTGCAGGCGACGCTCGGCGTGGCCTACGAGCGCGCGCTGGACAACGTGCTGCGCATCAACGCGTTGCCGGCGAGGGCCGGACAGACCCGGTCCGGGCTGCTTCCCGAGGGCGCCCCGTTTCTCCGCGCGGGGGGCGACTACCAGGACCCGTGGACGCGCGACGCCTCGGTCAACTCGTGGAACGCCGTCAGCCTGCTTGCGCCGGAACTGGCGCGCAACACGCTCTGGGCGGTTTGCGAGAAGGGGCCGAACGGCCGAGTGCGGGTGCAGAACGACAACCAATGGTGGGACAAGGCGATCTGGGTGGTCGCGGCGTGGAACCACTACGCCATAACCGGGGACCGGGAGTTCCTCGCGCAGTCCTATGACACGTCCAAGGCGCTGCTGGATGAGTTGACCGCGACCCGGTTTGACAAGGAGTTTGGCCTCTACCAGGGGCCGTCGCACCTTCAGGACGGCATCGCCGGATACCCCGCGCCGTTCGACGACCCGCCGGGCTCCTCCAGCTTCATCTTGGACCACCCGGGTTCGGACAAGCTGATGACGCTGAGCGTGAACTGCCTGTACGTCGGGGCGATGAGGAGCTTGGCCGCAATGGGCGGGGCGTTGGGCAAGGGGGCGGAGGTCAAGGTCTGGTCGCGCCGGGCCGGGGCGCTCAAGCGGGCGATCAACGAGCGGCTTTGGGCGCCTTCGGCCGGTTCCTATGCCTACATGCTGTTCGGGGAAGGGGCGCTGCGGGGGCAGCAGGCGAAGGTTCAGGAGGCAACCGGGATCTCGTTGGCGGTTCTCTTCGGCGTGGCGGAAGGGAAGCGCGCCAACCAAGTGGTGAAGAACGCCCGAACCACGCGGTACGGCATCCCGCTGGTGGACCCGGAGTTCTCTCGGTACTCGGCCGAGAGGCCGGGGCGGCACAGCCGGATCGTGTGGCCGATGGCGCAGGGCTATTGGGCGACGGCCGCGGCGAAAGTTGGGGCCATCGAGCGGTTCCACCAAGAGGTTGAGGCGCTCGTTGGGATGGTGGAGGCGTCGGACTGGAACTTCCACGAGATCTACAACCCGGCGACCGGGCGGCCGGACGGCGGGTGGCAGTGCGGACGACACTGGGCTTCGTGCTCCAACCAGACCTGGTCGGCGAGCGCGTACCTGCGCATGATCCACGGCGGCCTGTTCGGCATGGAGCTCAAGCCAGACGGGATCGCCTTGAGCCCGACGCTGCCGGCGCCTTGGGGCCCCGTGGCGTTACGCGGGCTGCGCTACCGTAACGCGGTGCTGGATATCCGACTGGCCGGAAGCGGGCGGCGCGTGTCGCGGTTCGCCATCGACGGCAAGGCGGCTGCCGGGCGGCTCATCCCGTGCGGCCTGGTGGGCGCCCACACGGTGGAGGTCGCGTTGGGGCGGTAGGGCCGGCTATGGTTGCCATCGGAGCAGTCTGGCCTGCAGCGGGTTGACCTGTCTCGCGTTGCCGGCAAAGAAAACGACCGACGCCTTGCCGCCGTGGCGAAAGTCCAGCTTCTTGTCCTTGCCTTCATACAGCGCCACCGTTTTCATCGGGTCCTTGACGGCGCTGGCGTTGATGCCGACGATGGCGGGGTTGAGGGAGTAAGAGGGCTCGTCGCCCGGCGCGTCGGGGCAGTGGAAGATGGAGCGTCTCTTGATGAAGAAGTTGAGGTCGTCGACATAGGTGCTGGGGGTCAACGCGACAACGCCGTGGTTATCGGTGGCGAGCATCATGACGGCCAAGCCGATTTGTCTCATGTGCGACAAGCATTCCTGGGAACCGAACTGAACGCCGTTTCCTCCGTCCGACCTTCCTTGGTGATCTGCGTCGCTCGTGGTCCCGACGGGAGCGGCCGGCGAAGTGGGGGGAACAGAAGTCAGGTTCGCAGGCGGTTGGGCCGTTGGGCGGCAGCCGGCGAGCGCCAGCAGAACCGCTGACGCGGCGACGACGGTGAAAGTAGCAGCCAAGCGCATAACAATCTCCTGCCCTAGACCAGGGCC
>CAZIIS010000074.1:6314-13501 GCA_964539295.1 uncultured Fimbriimonadaceae bacterium
GCGCAGGTCGAGGGCGTGCCGGGCGCGGGGCGAGACCCGCGCGGTCGCCTCGCGAATCGCTTCGATCTGCTCCAGGGTGAAGGAGGCGCGGACGTTCGACGGCATCTGGTCGAGCACGAGGTCGGTAAGCAGGTCATGCTGCGGGAGGGCTGCCATCGATTCTCCGTTGGGGCGGGTACCCCCAACAGAGAATTGTCGGGAATCAGGATCGCTTTCCTACACGGCTGCGCAGCAGCTTGAGGACCGGTTCCAACGCCACGAGCCCGCAGGCGGCCCAGCAGATCCAGACGAAGGCGAACCGGTCTTCGAAGGCGTCGGATCTCTCCGGCACGCCGAGTTCCACGCGCATCGCCACCTCGCGCCCGGTCGGGGCCATCGCCAGCACGTTGCCCCGGGCGTCGGTTGCGAGCGAGACGCCACGGCTGGCGGCGCGCACCACCGGCAGGCCGGATTCGACGCTGCGCCAGATGGAGTTGGCCATCAGTTGGGCGGGGGCGGGCGTACCCTCGTACCAGTCGTCGATCGCCATCACCGCCAGGAGTTGCGCGCCAAGCGCGCAGTGCTTCTCGGCCAGGTCGGGGAAGAGCCCCTCGAAGCAAAGCATCGAGCCGACGGCGATGCCATTGACCGTGAGCGTCTTGACCTCCTTCGAAGGGGTCAGGTCGCCGCTGGGCAGGTTGAACCTATCGAGCAGCGGCAGCACCCCGCGGAGCGGCACAAACTCGCCGAAGACGACCAACCGGGTTTTGTCCGCCACGGACCAGCGGCCGTCGTACCCATAGGCCGACTGGAACCGCTTGCCGCCGGCCTCCCGGTTGCCGCCGAACACGACCGGCACGGGGGGATTGGGGCCGAGGGGAGAGACGGGGGGAAGGTCCGGTCCGCCTTCGGCGAACCCTTCCGGCAGGACGAGCAGGTCGGCCCCCTGGGCAATCGCCGAGGCGGCGATCGACTGGCCCGCCAGGTTCAGGGCGGCGCGTTCCTCGGGTCCTCGGCTAAACGCCTGGTCGACTCCGGGTTGGCCGACGGTGACCACCCGTTTGGTGGCCGCCGGCGGCGTTGCGTAGCGAACCGGCGACATGACCAGAAGCGCGAGGAACAACGCGCCCAGGCGAAGCAGCGGTTTCCCGCGGTAGGGCGTCGTTCTGTCCTTCTGGGGCCAGACGAACATCGCCAGGAGCACGCTCGGCGCGACCACCCAGGCCGAGACGAGGAAGATGGTGCCCCAGGCGGCGTGCTGGATGAAGGCCGGCAGGTTCCAGAGCGGAAGCGCGATCGTGCCCCACGGGTAGGCCAAGCCCGGGATGTAAGCCCGCAACGCCTCGACGCCCGCCCAGACCAACGGGATCGCCCAGGGGCGGTCGGCGACCCAACAACGGTGGATGAGCCAGCCGGCGGCCATGTAGAAGAAGCCCGCGAGGAACGCGGCGATGAGCCACGGCAGGGCGGCCAACAGGTAGCTCCCGGTCCATCGTCCGACGAATGGCATCAGCCAGTACATCTGGTGGAGGAAGAAGAGCAGGCCGAAGAGGTAGCCCGAGCGCAGCGCTCCTTTTCCGTCGGTGTCGCGCAGGGTCGCAAGCCACGGGGCGAGCGCCACGAAGACCAGCAGCGAAACGTTGGCGGGCGGGAAGGCCAGCGCCAACAGCGCCACGCTGAAGACGATGGGCAGGGCGTTACGCAGTGGCTTGGGCAGCTTCAACCGCGGCCTCCAGGTGCGATATGTCGTTCAGGCGCTCGACGCGCCAGAAGCCGTCGGGGCGGCGCACCAACTCGGTCACGGCGGTGTTGCCGAGCCGGAAGCTGCGCGCAGTGTGCGGCGTGCCGTGGATCAGCTTGGAAAGAAGCAGGCCGCAGGAGCCACCGTGCATCACGGCCGCCGTGTCGCCCTCGATGGTCGCAAGGACGTCGGCGAAGGCGGACAGCCGCGCCCATAGGTCGCGAACCGACTCGCCCCGCTCGGGCCGTACGTCCGCGTCGTCGATGCCGAGCCTCTCGGCCTCTTTGCGGTACCAGCCTTGGACCTCGGCGTAGTTGGCGCCCTCGAGCACCCCGAAGCAGCGTTCGCGCAGGTCGACCCTCCTCTGGATGGCGGCGCCGGTGGCGTCCGCGATCGGCCGGGCGGTCTGGATGGTGCGCTTGAGGTCGCTGCAGAAGATGCGGCTGAGCCCGACCCCCTCGAACGACTGGCCGAGCAACCTGGCTTGGTTGAGTCCGGTGGCGTCGAGTTCGATGTCGGTGTGGCCTTGTGCGCGCCCGGCGATGTTCCAGGCCGTTTGGGCGTGACGAATGAGGAAAAGCCGCATCGGCTAGGTTATACCGCCCAGGGTCGGGCCTCCCCCAGTTCCTTCCCGGAGGGGTCCACGGCCAAAGCCCCAAGGCGAACCAGGCGCACAGGCGCAGGCGGCACGGCGGTGCACCTCGCCCGCAGCAGACGCTCCTCGAAGTCGATCGACTCCACGAAGCCCATTCCGAAATCGTCGCCGTTCTGCCGCGCGAAGCTGCACAGCAGGCCGACGTAGTCGTCCGGCCTGACGACGACGGCCTTGGTGGCGTGGAGCACGTCGAGCGCGTGGGCCAGTTCCGCGTCGGCGGGCTCGTGCCGAGCGACCAGCAGCGCCGTCGAGCCCGCGACCTCCGCGTGCAGCACCCAGTCGATCCCGCTTGACTTGCGTTGAAGGGTGGGTACCGGCTCGCCGCAACCCAACCGGGCGCCCACCAACCGGACGGAATCGAGCGGCGTTTGGTGCAACTCGCAGGCCTCGCGAAGCTCCAGCCACCGCGCTCGGCGTTGGGCGGAGCGGGCCAGACCGGGAAGCGGCTCTTCCAGCGGCACCGTGCGCGCGCCGACCGGCCAGCCCTCGCGCTCGAACCGCGAGCCCTCGGGAACCACGATCTCGCCCGGCGCGATCACCTGCGCAAGGGCAAGCGCGAGGCGTCGCACAACCGGGGAGGCCCGAAGCCCGAAGAGCCACACCCAGCCGTCTGGGTCGAGCTGCCGCAGCAGCGAGGTCGCGGCGGCCATGAGGCCGATCGGGTCGCGTTGGGGAGTCAGGCACCCGACGAATCGCCACGCGGCGACCTTGCCCTCGCGCAAAAGGAACACGCGCCCAGGCGGACCGTAGTCGGCGTTGGCCGGGTCCAGACACAAAACCTCTCCGCCTCGGCCGTTGGCATCCAGCCAACCGCGCCAGGAGTCTTGCGGACGGCCAATGAGCAATGTTTGGGGCACGACTATGGTCAAGACGCCCCCACCCACGGGGGGGACGCTTTTTTTTTCGCAGGAACTGAACACCACCGTCACCCTCGTAACGCTATTTGTAGAATGGAATCGGCACACGACGACGTTGCCGACGCCATGTCGACGGCGATTACGGAGGATGGTGTGCTCGTGGGGAAGGCGGTGGAGGACGACGTTGGCCGAAAGGCGACCGGGCGGAAGGGCGTTCCGAAGCGGGAGCAGGAGATCCTGTCTCGCGCCGCAAGGGGCCTGACCGACAAGGAGATCGCGGCCGACCTGGGCATTAGCCCGGAAACGGTCAATACCTATTGGCGCAGGATACGCGCCCGGTTCAGGGCAGCCAGCCGAACCGAGGTCGTTGCGATAGCTGTGCGCAACGAGACCGAGCAGCAGATCAGCGACATCACGTCCGAAAAGGACGCCCTGCTATTCGAGATAGCGGAGCGCAAGCGGGTCGAGCAGCAGTTGTCGCTTTCGGAGGCTCGCTGGCGCTCGCTGATCGAAAACTCGCCGAACCTGGTTTTGACGCTGGACGCGCTCGGACGCATCACCTATGGCAACCTCCCCGCGTCGGTCGCATGGATCGATTGGGAGCTTCGTTTGCCGTCCTTGGCCGAGGAGGAGGACCAACCCGCGGTTGAGGCGGCGCTGCAAACGGCGTTGGAGCAGGGCAAGCCCACCACCGTGGAGTACCGATCGGTTCTGCCGGATCGCCAGCGTTGGTGTAGTGCGCGGGTGGCGCCCCTGCCCGGCGGCGACCCTCAAGCGTCAGCCATCGCTTTGATCGAGGACGAGACGGAAGCGCACCAGCGGCTCGAGGTGCTCCAATACGCAAACGAGTTTCTGAAGGTCGTCGCTGAGATCACCACGAAGCTGATGGGCGCCGGCCCCGAGGATCTCGACGACAAGGTGAACTCGGCCCTGGCGGCTCTTGGCGATTTCTGCGGCGTCGATACGGCGTATGTGTGCGTTGTCGACGAAGCGTCGTGGAGTGTGTCGACCACGTACGAATGGCACCGCGAGCTTTTCGCCCAGATGGCGTCCGCCGAAGCCAGATCGTCCGTCGAGGAGTATCGCTGGAGCGAGGGGCGGCACCGTAACTTCGAGACCGTCTACATCCCCAACGTGGCCAACCTTCCCTCTGACGCCGAGGAGGAGAAACGCGAGCTCATGGCCATCGGCGCTCGCTCCGTGCTCGCCGTTCCGGTTACCGCCGGCGGGCAGTACCTTGGCGCCGCCGGCTTTCTGACCTATGGTCGTTCGAAAGAGTGGCCGCAGGACCAGATCGCCTTGCTGCGGCTGGTGGGCGAGATGCTTGGTGGAGCGTTGACGCGGCGCGACGCGTTGTGCCAGGCGATGCGGTTGGCCGAGAAGCAGCGCGCGTTGCACCTGGCCTGGCGATCGGCGGAGCCGGCCGCGTCCTTCGCCGACCTCTGGAAGTTCCTGGAGCGGGGTCTGAAGGCGGCCGTCGGGTTCGAATGGGCGGTGATCCCGGGGGGGAAGGCCGACGAGCCGGCGCCCGAGGCCGCGACGGTACGACGGGCCAAGGAGGCGCGCGAAGTGGTCTCCTTGGTGGACGGCAACGGCCGATGGTTGCTCGGCCAAATGGTGCTTCCGGCCGGGCAGATCCAGGTGGTGGGCATCGGCAGGCCCATCGCTGCCGAGCCGTTCCGGAAAGAGGACATCGGCACGATGGAGCTCAGTCTGGAGAGCTGCCGCAGGGTGGTCGTGGCGCTGCAGCGCTAGGCCTTGGTCGTCGCTTTGGGTTTGGCGCTGGGCCGGGCTCGCAGCTTGGCCCAGTCGCGGAGCGCCTGGATGTCCTCGGCCATCATGACGCTGAGCGGGACCTGCGCCTCGACCTCGTCCTTCAGATCGGAGTACTGGAGTTCGCGGCCTGCGTCGAACGCTTGGTTCAACGCGCCGACGACCACCTGCTCGATCTCCGCGCCGCTGAAGCCGTCGGTCATCCCCGCGAGTTGGTGCGTCTTCAGCTTCGAAGGTTGGCGATTTCGTTTGCGGATGTGGATGTCGAAGATCGCCTTGCGCTCGTCTTGGTCCGGCAGATCGATGAAGAAGATCTCGTCGAAGCGGCCCTTGCGCAGGAGCTCGGGGGGGAGCGAGGTGACGTCGTTGGCGGTGGCGACCATGAAGACCGGTTTGGTTTTGTCCTGCATCCAGGTTAGGAAGGTGGAGAAAACGCGCGCCGTGGTGCCGCTGTCGCTTACGCCGCTGCCGCTCATCCCGGCGAAGCCCTTTTCCAGTTCGTCGAGCCACAACACGCAAGGTGCAAGCGACTCGGCGATGCGGATCGCCTTCCGCATGTTCTCCTCGCTTTGGCCGACCAGGCTGCCGAAGATCCGTCCGACGTCCATCTTCAGCATCGGCAGGTTATACGCTGCGGCGATCGCCTTGGCCACCAGCGATTTGCCGCAGCCCTGAACGCCGATCAGCAACACGCCCTTTGGGGCGGGGATGCCGAAGGCGCGCGCCTTGTCGCTGAAGCTCTTCGAGCGCTTCTTGAGCCAGTCCTTGAGCAGGTCGTGGCCGCCGACGTCCTCCAGATTGTTGATGGCGGGGTAGAACTCGAGCATCCCGGTCTTGCGGACGATCTGCTTTTTCTCTTCGATGATCTGCTCGACCGAAAAGCACTTCTTCTCGACCAGGCTGCGCGCCAAGGCGGACTCGATCTCGTCCATCGTCAGGCCCTGGGCGGAGCGCACGATCTGCTCGCGCAGTTCGGGGGTAAGGGAGGTGTCGAGGTTGGGGGTGTCCTTCACCGCCTCGACGACCTGGGTCAACTGCTGGTCGATATCCTCCGGACCCGGAAGCGGGAACTCGACGACGGTGACGTCCTTCTCCAGCTCGATCGGCAGGTTCAGGCTGGGGGCGAGCAGCACCAGGGTCTGCTTGCGTCCCCGGAGCCGCGCCGCGAGGTCGCGCAGAAGCCGGACGACGCGGGAGTCGCGCATATAGGAGTGGAAATCGCGCAGGAGGAAGACGGTGAACTCGGGCGCCTCGTGGATCAGAGCGAGCGCCTCGAGTTCGCCGGGAAGGGCTGTCGGTTTGGCGGGTCCGCTGGTGCGAACAACCGGCGGCTGCATGCCCTGGGTGACGCTCCACGTGTGGAGTTGCCGTTGCAGTTTCTCGGCGACCTGCTTTAGCGCCTCCTCCACGCGCCGCTCCTCCCACGAGACGACGTAGAGGATCGGGTACTTGGCGCGCATCAGCACCTCAAGCTCGCGAACGGCATCCATGCTCCAGAATCTACCTCGCGGCCCACGGGGCGGGACGGCGTTTGCGCACCACGACCGACTGTTTGGTTGAGTCCATTATCGTGTTGCTGGTATATAATATCACGGTGAGCCTCGCTCGCCGGGATTTGCTCTCCCCTTGCCCGGTTGCGGCGGGGCTCCTTCTTGCGGCGCGGCTAGGGTTTGAGGAACAGTTCGACCACGGGGACCGCCACGTTCGGCTTCTTGACCGGGAGGTGGAGGGCGACCACGTCGCGTTCGGCGTCGCGCTGGAACTTGACCTCGCTGGCGTCGTTCAGCAGTTGGGCGTACTCGATGCGGTCGCCGAAACCCCGAAGGTACAGCGTCTCGAACGGCCAGGCGAAGACGTGAACGTATAGGCGGTTCTTCGAAGCGTTGTACGTTAGCCGGCAGTCGGTGGGAGTTGCGAACGGTTTGGGGGCCATCGAGCAGCCGACGATGCTGCGCTCGTGGCGGCGCATCCATTCGCCGATGCCCTTTAGGCGGTCGAGGGCGCGCTCGTCAAACTCGCCGCGGCCGGTCGGGCCGACGTTGAGCAGCAGGTTGCCGCCGTTGCTCACGTTGTCGATGAGCATGCGAACCAACTGCTCGACGCTCTTCCAGCTCTCTTCGTCGCGGTGGTAGCCCCACGAGCCGGAGAAGGTCTGACACGCCTCCCAGACGACGCGCTGTCC
>CAZIIS010000075.1:0-13479 GCA_964539295.1 uncultured Fimbriimonadaceae bacterium
CGTTCTACGACGAACTGGCCTACATGCTGCTGAACCAGATGGCCGCGCCCAACAGCCCGCAGTGGTTCAACACCGGCCTGCACTTCGCCTACGGCATCTCCGGCGTGGCTCAGGGGCACTACTACGTCGACCCCGTGACCGGCGAGATGGTGCGCAGCACCAACGCCTACGAGCGGCCGCAGCCGCACGCGTGCTTCATCCTGAGCGTGAAGGATGACCTCGTCAACGAGGGCGGCATCATGGACCTGTGGACCCGCGAGGCCCGCATCTTCAAGTACGGCTCCGGCGTCGGCACCAACTTCAGCCGCCTACGCGGCGAGAACGAGCGCCTTAGCGGCGGCGGACGCTCCAGCGGCCTGATGAGCTTCCTCAAGGTCGGCGATCGCTCTGCCGGCGCGATCAAGTCCGGCGGTACCACTCGCCGCGCCGCCAAGATGGTGTGCCTGGACGTCGACCACCCGGACATCGAGCAGTTCGTCAACTGGAAGGTGGTCGAGGAGGAGAAGGTCGCCTCGCTCGTCACCGGCTCGCAGATCGCCGAAAGGCGACTGAACGCCGTGATGCACGCGTGCTACCACGGCATCGAGAAGCCGAAGTACGCCGCCGACCGGTTCAACATCGCCAAGAACCCCGCGCTGCGCAAGGCGGTGGCCGAGGCTCGGCGCGACCTGGTGTCGCCCAACTACATCCAGCGTGCCATCCAACTGGCGGAGCAGGGCGCCACCTCGATGCTCTTCCCGACCTACGACTCGGGTTATGAGAGCGACGCGTATGTGACGGTTTCCGGCCAAAACTCGAACAATTCGGTTCGGCTGAGCAACGCGTTCCTGGATGCGGTGGAGCATGACGGCGACTGGAACCTCACCGAGCGCACCACCGGCAAGGTGGTGAAGACGCTGCACGCCCGCGACCTGTGGGACCAGATCTGCTTCAGCGCCTGGTCGTGCGCCGACCCGGGCACGCAGTACGACACCACCATCAACGAGTGGCACACCTGCCCGAAATCGGGGCGCATCAACGCCAGCAACCCCTGCAGCGAGTACATGTTCCTCGACGACACGGCGTGCAACCTGGCCAGCATCAACCTCGCCAAGTTCTACGACCCGGTCGAAGGGCGGTTCGACATCGAGGGTTACCGTCACGCCATCCGGCTGTGGACCATCGTGCTGGAGATCAGCGTGCTCATGGCGCAGTTCCCGAGCCCGATCATCGCGCAACTCAGCTACGATTTCCGCACGCTCGGCCTCGGCTACGCCAACATTGGCGCGTTGCTGATGCAGGCCGCCATCCCGTACGACAGCCCCGAGGGGTTGGCGATCGCCGGGGCGCTGACCGCCATCCTTGGCGGCGAATCGTATGCCACCAGCGCCGAGATGGCCGCCGAGCACGGCACGTTCAAAGGCTTCGACGCCAACCGCGAGCAGATGCTGCGCGTCATCCGCAACCACCGGCGCGCCGCCTACAACGCGCCGGTCGGCGAGTACGAGGGGCTTTCCATCCGACCGATGGGCATCGACTCGACGCATTGCCCGGGCGACCTCCTGGCCGCCGCGCAGCGCGCGTGGGACCGCGCCCTCGAGCTTGGCGAAAGGAACGGCTTCCGCAACGCGCAGGTGACCGTTCTCGCGCCCACCGGCACCATCGGCTTGGTCATGGACTGCGACACCACCGGCGTCGAGCCCGACTACGCGCTGGTCAAGTTCAAGAAGCTCGCCGGCGGCGGCTACTTCAAGATCATCAACCAGTCGATGCCGGCCGGTCTGCGGCGCTTGGGCTACACCGAGTCCGAGATCGACGACATCGTCGGCTACACGGTGGGCCACAAGACGCTGAAGGGCGCGCCGCACATCAACCACGAGTCGCTGCGGGCCAAGGGTTTCACCGACGAGGCGCTGCAGCGCCTTGAGGCCGGGTTGGCCGGGGCGTTCGAGCTTCAGTTCGCGATGAACAAGTTCACCCTCGGCGAGGAGTTCTGCAAGAAGCAGCTCCGCTTCACCGAGGAGCAGCTTAACGACTGGAGCTTCAACATGCTGAGCGCCTTGGGTTTCGGCAAGGAGCAGATCGCCGAGGCGAACGATTACGTGTGCGGCACGATGACCATCGAGGGCGCCCCGCACCTGATGCCGGAGCACTACGCCGTCTTCGACTGCGCCAACAAGTGCGGCAAGCACGGGCAGCGGTTCATCCACCCGCACGGCCACATCCGCATGATGGCCGCGGTCCAGCCGTTCTTGAGCGGCGCCATCAGCAAGACGATCAACCTGCCCGGCAACGCCACGCTCGCCGACATCGACGAGGCGTACCGCATGTCGTGGAAGCTCGGCCTGAAGGCCAACGCGCTCTACCGCGACGGCAGCAAGCTGAGCCAACCGCTGAACTCCGCCAGCGACGCCCAGGCCGCGGCCATTCTCGAAGCGACGCTGGAGGAGGAGCAGCCGGAGATCCATGAGGAGCTCCACGACGAGATCACCCACCTCGCCCAGAAGCTGGTCTACCGCTACATCGCCAAGCGCCGGCTGCTGCCCACCCGTCGCCGCGGCTACACCCAAAAGGCGCGCGTGGGCGGCCACAAGGTGTACCTGCGCACCGGCGAGTACGACGACGGTTCGCTGGGCGAGCTGTTCATCGACATGCACCGCGAGGGCGCCGCGTTCCGCTCCCTGATGAACTGCTTCGCCATCGCCATCTCGCTCGGCCTTCAGTACGGCGTGCCGCTCGAGGAGTTCGTGGAGGCGTTCGTCTTCACCCGCTTCGAGCCAAACGGTCCGGTGCAGGGGCACGACAACATCAAGATGGCCACCTCGGTTATCGACTACATCTTCCGCGAACTGGCGATGACCTACCTTGGCCGCAACGACCTCGTGCAGGTCAAGCCGGAGGACCTCCGAAGCGACACCGTCGGCGCGCCGCAACAGCCGTCGCTGCCGGAGTTCGAGGAGGAGGAGGAGGGCGAGGAGGTCGAGGGGATCGCCCCCGGAATCTCGCACGAGGATCACGGCTCGGCGGGCTACCTGCGCCACCCGAACCATCCCGGGCCGTCGGCCGTGGCGGTGCGGCGTGCGCCCGCCCCGAAACCCGCAGCCGCCCCCGTCCCCAGGGCCGTAGCCACCCCCGACATGCTCGCCGAGCGCATTCGCGAAGCGCGCATCAAGGGCTATGAGGGAGATCCTTGCTCGGAGTGCGGCGCCTTCACGCTCGTGCGCAACGGCGTCTGCCTGAAGTGCACGACCTGCGGCTCGACGAGCGGCTGCTCGTAACCGCTGCCAGCCCCGCCCCGGAGCCTCCGGGGCGGGTAGCCTACCACTGGGTATGAGGCGTCGTGAAGAGAGGGATACGGCGGGTTTCGTCTCGCGCAACTTCCGCTGGAACTTCTCGGCGCTTCTGGTCGACACTGCCGCCTACGCCTTCGGTGTGGGGTTCATCGATGCGGCCACCGTGCTGCCGTTGCTGTTGGAGCACCTCGGCGCGTCGAGCACGCTGATCGGCTTCTCGCAGACGGTGCGCGTCCTCGGCTGGACGCTCCCCGCCCTGTTCGCCGCCCACTACATCCAGGGCAAGCCCAAACACCTCTCCTTCCTCCTGCGCGGGTGCGTCACCGCTCGGTCTGGGCTGCTCACCTTGGCGCCCATGCTCCTGCTTCTGGCAACCGACCGGGCCAACTACGGCGTCGCGTTGGCGTGGTTCATGATTGTCTATTCGATCTTCTGGTTCGTCGACGGCGCCACCGTGGTCTCGTGGTTCGACATCGTGGCCAAGGTGATCCCGCCGCGCCGGCGCGGGGCGTTCTTCGGCGCCATGCAGTCGCTGGGCGGCCTGGTCACCGTCGCGACGGCGGCGGTGGTCGCCTGGGTGTTGGCCAGTCCGAACCTGCCCTTCCCGAAGAACTTCGCGTTGATGAGCGGGCTTTGGGCGGCGGGCGCCGTGGTCTCGCTGGTGGGCGTCGCGGTCGTGCGCGAGCCGGCGGGCGAACGCCTGGCGCCAGACGAGAAGCCCGGCTTCTTGGAGTACATCGGTTCGGCGGGCCCGCTCCTGCGGCAGAACGTGCGCCTGCGCCGCATCATCGCCTCACGCATGTTGCTCGAGGGCGGCGGCCTGGCGATCTCCTTCTACGTTCTGTTCTCCCAGCAGGAGCTGAAGATGGCGCCGGTGATGGTCGGCGTCTACATGGCCACCAAGAGCATCGGGAGGGTGGTGACCGGCCCGCTGTGGGGCGCCCTCTCGGACAAGCTGAGCCCGATGGTCGGTTTCCGCGCCGCCGCGCTGACGGTGGCGGTCATCCCGGGCATCGCCGCCTTGGCGATGGCGCACTCGGCCTGGTTGCTGGTCGTGGTCTACTTCCTCCTGGGCGCGATCGAGGACGGTTTCTGGGCCTGCTACTCCAACGCCATCTTCGACAGCATCGGCGAGCGCGAACGCCCGCTCGCGATGGGCCTGGCCACGGTTTGCCAAACGCCCACGGCGCTCTATGGCCTGATCGGCGGCGTGCTGGTTCAGGCAATCGGCTTCCGCCCGGTCTTCGGGATCGCCCTTTGCGTCACCATGCTCGGTTTTGCGCTTGCCTGGCGGGCCGGCCGGGCCCCTCGCGCGCAGATCGCCGCCTAACCTCTCCCCCCTGCCGCTCGACCCGCGCACGCATCGACACGTGCGGGAATGATGACGTATCGCCGCGTGTTTTCCTGATTTCTTCTTAAGTAGTGGTGCGTCAACCTCCAAACCCGTCGCGTCTATGCTTATACTGATATTGGTGGTTCGGCCAATGGGGGTCAACTATGCCCAAGACGCAACGGAGTTCTGACGTAAGAGAGCAGTTAAGCGAACATGCGATCATGGTCGCCGTGCCGGGGGCGATCGCGCTTGGCCTGGGGATCCTGATCTTGTCGTATCGGAGCGCGGCGTTCGTTGGGCTTGGGTGGGTGCTGACTCTGGGCGGGCTGGTGGCCGTTGTGTACGGCGTGGCGCAGGTGTGCAAGGTTCGGGGCGTGACGAGCGTCGATGTGATCTGCCCCTACTGCCAGTTCACCAACCGCCTGACGGAAAAGCCCATGGCCGACTTCACCTGCGACAAGTGCCATCGGTCGATCCCGATCGACGCCGGTCGCGTCATGCGCGTATGGCAGGTGCGCTGCGGCTACTGCAACGAACTCAACTTCTACAGCGAGAAGAGCACGGGCCTCATCTGCGAGTCGTGCGACCACGAGATCCCGATCGCCACGGACGAAGAGGTTCGGGCCAAGGCGGTGGTTGACACGTTCACCGTGCATGAGGACACCAACCTTTACGACTTGTTCCTCACCGGTCGCGGCATGCGCTCGGAGGAGATGCTCGGGTACCTGCAGAAGCTGTTGGCGCTCAACCGCAACCAGGTCAAGCAGGTGATCGAGGAGATGCCGGCGCTGTTGCTGACCGGGATCCCGCGCAAGAAGGCAGAGCTGCTGAGGAGCGAGATCATCGCCCACGGCGGCAAGGCTGAGTTCCGAGTCATGGCGGAGCGTACGCCGAGCTAACTCTTCGAGACATCAGAATCGAGACTTATCACAGCTCCACAACGGAGGAGATGCTTGGGCCCGAGCAACCGCTCGGGCTCCTTTTTCGTTTGCGGCCAATCAAAAAAGACAACTATCAATAAACGCTGATAGAATGCCTATATGGACACCGACTGCGGCTATGCGCCTCTGGTAGTGTCCGGGGGCGAAAAATACCTTGTTGCCAAGTCGTATGGCGACGGCATGGTGCTGTTTGCCATCAACGATACGCCCAACCTGGATGAATGCGAGGAGGGTCGCTGCTGGCACATCGGGTGCGCCGACGGCGACGAGCTCTACCACTTCACCCACGATGTCGTGCCGCTCGGCGTGCGCCTTATCAAGATGGCCAAGCGCCATCTCGAGGCGTCCTTCTCGGCGGACGAACGGCACATCTACATCCGCGCGCAGGGCCCGACCGGGGAGCAGCACTCGTTCATCCTGCTTCGGAACGATTTCCGCGAGATGATGGCGAACATCCTCGGACGCAGCCGCAGCCTTGCATGACCCCCGGCTCCCGGCGGGCTAGGCGCGTTGCGCCTGGCCCGCCCCATCGCGCGCGGTGGCGACCAGCGCCACGCCCGCCAAGACCGTCGCTCCGCCCAACGCCAACGCTTGGCTCGGCGCCTCGCCGAAGATGGGCCAAGCAGCCAAAGAGGCGAGGATCGGCTCCCCCAGAAGCGCCACGGACACCAGCGTTGCGGGATGGTGGGCCAACGCCAGGTTGTACGAGGAGTGGCCGAGCACCTGCGTGACCAACGCGATGGCCACCAGCCAGCCGATCGTGGGCATCGGAAGGTGGAGGACCGGTTGGCTGGAGAAGGCTGCGGCGATCGCCAGCGCAACCGCCGACGCGCCGTAGCTGATCACTACGTAGCTCGTGAGGGAGAGCCGTTGCCGTACGCCCCGCCCCAGCACCAGGTACCCCGCCAGGAACACCGCGCCGGCCATGGCCATCAGCGCGCCGGGCAAGTTCGATCCCGCATCGCCACCGGCCACCACGACGCTGCCGGCGAAGCTCACCGCCACGCCGACGGCCGTTCGGGCCGAAAGGTGCTCCAGACGCATCAGCCAGCAACCGAGCGCCACCCAAACCGGCGCGGTGTTCACGAGCAGGACGCTGGCGCCGACAGTCGTCATCTTGAGCGAGGCGAACCAGGTGGTGAGGTGCGCCGCCAGCATCAGCCCGGCGCCGATCGCGGCGACCCGATGCCTCCAACCCAGCGCGCGCCACTCTGGCCCCAGCCGTCGCGCGAAGGGCAGTAGTACCAGCGTAGCCAGGGTGCACCGCCAAAGAGCGGTCGTCAACGGAGGGGCGTCGGCCAGTCGTGCAAAAATGGAGCCCGTCGATACGGCGAGAACGCCGAAGATCAGGACCCCAATCGAGGCGCCTCGGGCAGGCCTCATCGGGAGCTTATCGTCCCTACGGTGATCCGCGCAGTGGCCCTACGTCGGTTGCGCCGCTGCATCCTGCCGTTGCCCTTCGTTGGGGCGTCGCCCAAGCCGTTTGATCCCGGTTCAACCATCCCCTTGACCCAATCCGATCCTTTCCCGCAGGCGCGCTCCGCGCCGCTGGCTGCCATTGCCATTTCTCGTAACACCATTGCACCTTTAGGGCTGCACCGCCCTCTTTGGTATGGACGATCCCGGAGGTACCCCCTGGGCAGGAAGGCCGGTCCCGGGCGGTCTGGGCCCGGGACCGGTCATCCGAGCGGGGCTACCGGCGCACCCAAACCTGCATCGAGCCCGGCTCGCGGTTCGCCCACGCGAAGTAGGGCACGAACCGCGCCGCGGTCGGTTTTCGCTGCGGCGAACCGCCCGCCCGATAGGTCGAGGGGAAGGTCCAGTTGTCCACCGTTCCCTTCACGGTGATGCTCCGGGCCAGGCGTGGGTCATTTTCAACCACCACCTCGGGCTCGGCGCTCGCGTCGGCGACAAACCGCGAAACCGGGGCGCCGAGGTCGGCCTCCTCCAGGCAGTAGATCAGCGGCCCGCGCGCCAGCGCCGCGCGCCCTGCGTTACCCACCACCTGCGGGTCGCAGCCCAGCCACACCGGATCGGTCGGTACCTCCAGCGTCACCTCGTCGCCGGCCTTCCACTCCTTGTCCACCACCAGGTAACCCCGGTCCATGTTGAAGTTGGCCGACTTGCTTCCGAACGTGATGTCCACCGAGTTCGCCCAGCCCGGCTGGCGCAGCCGAAGTGAAAACCGTACCGGCCGCTCGGGGTTGAGCCGCACCTTGAACGTGCCCTCCCACGGGTACTCGGACTCCACCTCGAACGCCACGCGCACGCCCTGGATGGTCGTCGTGCCGCTGCACGCCACCGGCACGTTAACCCAGAGCGCGTCGTCGCCGACCCCCACCACGTACCGGCCCAGCGAGAGGATGAGCCGGGCGACGTTGGGTGGGCAACACGAGCAGAGGAACCACTGCTGGCGCAGGTGCTTCCCGCGGCTCTCCAGCGGGTTCTCGTAGAAGTACGTGTCGCCGTCGAAACCCGCGCCGCTGAGCACCGCGTTGTAGAGCGTGCGCTCAAGCACGTCGACCGTGCTCGAATCGCCCGTCATGCGGTTCATGCGCCACGCCCAAAGGATCAAACCGATGCCGGCGCAAGTCTCGGCGTAGGCGTCTAGGTTGGGCAGGTCGAAGTCGTCCGTGAAGCCCTCGTTCGCGCCCGAGGAGCCGATGCCGCCGGTCACGTACATGCGCCGGTTCACCAGGCTGTCCCAGATGCGCTGCAACGCCACCGCCACCGACGGGTCGGAGCCGTCGCCGTAGGCGTCCGCCGCACCGCAGTAGTAGTACATCGCTCGGACCGAATGGCCGACCGCCGTGGTCTGCTCGCGGAGCGGCTTGTCGTCCTGGCAGTAGGCGCCGTCGTACACGTCGCCGCGCATCAGCATCGCCTTGCCGTAGGGGTGCATCGCGACCGATTCCGGGTCGCCCAACTCCTCCTGGAACGGGCTCGGGCGCGTACCCCGGTTGTCGATCATCCAGCGCGCCAGTTCGCGGTACTTGGGGTCGCCCGTGGCGGTGGAGAGCGCCACCAACGCCAGTTCGAACTCCTCGTGGCCGCAATAGCCCTTGCGCTTGCCGGGGCCGAACACCGACGCCGCGTTGTCCGTTGCCCGAATCGCCACGTCGAGCAGGTCCCGCTTGCCCGTCGCCTGGAAGTGCGCGACGGCGCCCTCGATCAGGTGCCCGAGGCAGTACATCTCGTGGGCCATCGACAGGTTGCGCCACCGCTTGTCCGGCCAATCAAGCTGATGGGCGGTGCTCAGGTAGCCGTCGGGCTCCTGCGCGGCCGCGATCGCGGCGATCGCCTCGTTCACCAACGGTTCCAAACCGCAATCTGGATCGACCGTCAGCGCGTAGCTGGCCGCCTCGATCCATTTGTAGACGTCGCTGTCGTCGAAGACGCACCCCTTGTGCTTCTCGCCTTGGCTTCGGGTAACGCGCAGGAAGTTCTCCAACCGGTCGGTCGATGTGATCTGCTCCCATTGGTGTCGCACGCCGTGGCGCGCGAACGCCTTCTGCCAGGCGCCCCAGAACGGGTCGGTCAAGCGGATGTCGCTCAGCGGCAACGGGTGGTGTTCGTAACGATAGGGCATCTCGGGCGTATTCTGACACCGTAGAGCCGGCGATGGCGCATCAAGATCCTGCCAAAGCCCCGATCCGCGCCTGGGCCTCGACCATCGCCACCACCGTCTCCACGAACTCCGCGTGCGACCAGGTGAGCGGGCTCACGGAGAGCGGCTCGCCCGTCTCCGGGTGAACCTGCTCGGCCAGAACGCCAGTCGACGCCGCCCGGTCGCAGGTCCACTCCAACCAGCGCATCGGCTCGGCCAGGTCCTCGGCGGTCTGCGCCATCTTGATCTTCACCTGGGCCAACCACAGGGTGCAGATGATCCAAGGGTTGCCGGGGTAGCGGTCGCTGCGCCGGAAGTAGTAGTCGCCCTCGTAGCGCGAAAGGCCGCCGATCTTGCTCCGCACCTTGAGCGTCTGCTCGATCTTCTTGACGGTGCTCACGACGGTCGGGTGGTTCGGCGGCAACACGTCCATCAATAACACGGCGAGCACCGAGCAGTCGATCGTCCCGTCACGCCGGTATGAGCCGTCGGGGGGCATCTCGATCCGTCGGTCGTAGCAGCCGGCCGATTCGTTGTACATCACGTTGACCAGGGCCTCGCGCATCTCGGCCGCCGTCTCGCGGAAGGAGGTCGCATGCCCCTCCTCGCCCAGTTCGTGGGCTATCTTCGCCGCGTTGTCCAGGCACTGGATGACCGAGCAGACCGTCCAGTTATGGATGCCGTGCCGCTCCTCCCACAGGTCCCAACTGGGCAAGGGCAGCTTGGTCTCGGGGTCGCGGTAGCGCTCGATGTACTGCGCAGTGGGTAGTACGAATGAGGTCCAGAGTTCGCCGAGCAACTCGGTCTCGCGATGGCGCGAGTAGTACTCCCAGATCGCGGTGATCGTGAGCGCCGTCTCATCCTCCTGGAACGGCACCTCAGGTTGGTTGTCGATCAGCCAGGGGTGCCACGTGGCGCCCAGGGAGCCGTCCGGCCTGTACTTCTGAAGCAGGATCGGCCGGTCTGTCGAGAGGATCCGCGTGCAGAAGTCGAAGAAGCGCTGCGCCGTCTGCCGGAAACCCAGTCGGTCGAACACCGTGCTCACCAGGGCGCCGTCCCGCGGCCACATGTAGCTGTAGGTCGCGCGGTTGGTCACCATGATGTCCGTGTCGTTTGCCGCCAGGATCGCCCCGCCCTCGTCGATCTGCGTGCTCATGATGAGCAGGCTTTGGCGGAAGAGCTCTTGGATGCGCGGCGACAGGCGGTCCAGCCCCGGGATCTCCGCGCGGCTCACCCACGACTGCCCGTAGCGCTCCACCTCTGGGATCCACCGGTCGAGGCCCTCCCGCATCCGCTGGTGGTAGAGTTCGCCCACCTCCTCCAGCTTCGAGCCGCAGAAGAGCCAGTACCAGACCGGCTCGCTGGCGCCCGCGGCCACGCGGGTGTGCAGGCCGAAGGTCGAGTCGACCGAGCCCTGCGCGATCGGGTTGTTGCTGAGTTGGCCGTCCTCTGCGTCGCGCCAGGTGCCCTCCATGCCGCCGAACGCCTTGATGCCGGTGGCGTATTCCCGTACGCCCGAGCGGCTCGTGCAACCGCCGAACAGGAAGTACCGGAACCCCTTGTAGTGAACCACTCCATCGAGGAACGGGTTGTAGAACGCGGTGTCCCCGACGTCGCTTTCGTCGATGCGCAGGTCGTGCGTGAAGTAGACGCGGACGTCCTGGTCGGTCCCGGTCAGGTTGCGCACGGTCATGCGGCGCACATACTCGGGTCTGCGGGGGTCGACGCACTCCTCGCACGTCACCTCGATGCCGAGGGCGGCGTTCGTCAACTTGGCAAGGCCCACCAGCGTGCCCGGTTTGTAGGTCAGCGTGCGTTGCCATCCCGGCTCGTCGCACCAGGCGTACTTGCCGTTCACCCAGAACCCGGTCCGGATCTTGTGACCCGCCAAGTGGTTGGGGTAGCCGACCTGCGGCCAGAACAGGTCGCGGATGGCGTAGTTGTCGTCTACTCCGATGAGCAGGCTTCCGTTTCCAAAGACGAGCGGGCGTGGCATGGGCTACTCCTTAAGGTCGGCAGACCGAGCCGTGAACGCCAGCTTCGCCGGAACCTATGCGCCTTTGCCGGCAAAGGACGGGCGCATCGCTCGCGACTCTGGCGTGTCCACCATGCTGCGTCCGTGCTCGACGTAGTACTCGAACTCCTCCGGGAACGCCTTGATGGCCGCGCGGATCGGCATGGCCGCCGCGTCGCCCAGGGCGCAGAAGGTTCGCCCCTCGATCTGATCGCAGATGCTCAGCAGCAGCTCGACGTCGCCGGGGCGGCCGCCCCCGCGCACGATCCGGTCGAGCACCTTGAACAGCCAGCGCGTGCCCTCCCGGCACGGCGTGCACTTGCCGCAGCTTTCGTCCGCGTAGAAGCCCGCGGTGCGCCACGTGAAGGTGACGATGCAGGTGTGCTCGTTCATCACGATGCAGCCGCCCGAGCCCAGCATGGTGTGCGCGGCCATCATCTCGTCGTATCCGAGGATGACGCCCTCGCACTGGTCGGCCTTAAGCATCGGCACGGAACTGCCTCCGGGCACGCACGCCTTCAGCTTGCCGCCCTTCACTCCGCCGGCCAGGTCGAATAGCTCGGTCAGGGGCGAGCCCAACTCCAATTCGTAGTTGCCGGGCTTGTTCACGTGGCCGCTCACGCAGAAGATCTTCGTCCCCCGTGAGTTCTTCGTGTTCTTGCCCAGCGTGGCGTACCATTCGCCGCCGTCGCGGAGGATCACCGCGGCGCTCGAGTAGGTCTCCACGTTGTTGATCAGCGTCGGCTTGTCAAAGAGGCCGGCCACCGTCGGCAGTGGAGCGTGCGGCGCCTTCAGGCGCGGCATACCGCGCTCGCCCATGATGGAGCTCATCAGCGCGGACTCCTCGCCGCACTCGTACGCTCCGGCGCCCATGTGGATGTGGATGTCGAAATCGAAACCGCTGCCCAGGATGTTCTTGCCGAGCAGCCCCGCGGCGTACGCCTCGTCCAGCGCCTTGCGCACAGACCGGGCGGCGTCCACGAACTCGCCGCGGATGTAGATGTAACCCGTCTGCGTGTGGGTTGCGAAGCCCGCCAGCGTCATCCCTTCGATCGGGAGGAACGGGCAGGCCTCCAGGAGCTGCTTGTCCTTGAACGTGCCGGGTTCGCCCTCGTCGGCGTTGCACAGCACGTAGTGTGGCGGCTTCTCCTTGCTGACGCCGCTCCACTTGATCCAGGCGGGGAAGCCGGCGCCGCCACGGCCGCGCAGCCCCGAGGCCTTCAGCTCGTTGATCACCCCTTCGCGCCCCATGTCGAGCGCCTTTTTCAGCCCCTCGTATCCGCCGGTGGCCTGGTAGCCCTTCAGCGTGCGGTAAGCGGGGTCGCCCGAGTGTTTGAGAAGCAGTCTGTACTCGCCCATGGGATCGTCCCTGATTCTACTGCATGAACTCCCAGCGGGGGTCCGAAGAGGTCCGTGCGATGCGCCCGTCGATGCGCGCGGCCGGCCAAATAACGGAAGCCCCCGACTGGTTGGTCAGGGGCTCCACGTATCCACGCCGCCGATTACGGCGTTCCGGTCTGCACGCCCGGAGGCGCCGTTACCGCTTCGTCGACGGCCGACGCGCCCGGTTTCTGCGGGTTTGCAGCCGGGGCCGCCTTTGTCGGAGCGGCCGTCTTGGACGGTTCTTCCTGCTTGGGCGCGCACCCAACGAGCGACGCGCCGGCAACAAGCATCAGCAACGGGACAATCGTCAGTCGCTTCATCCGGTGATTACCCTCCGAAGAAGTTGTCGTCGAAGTTCCACAGGTACTTGCTCTTGTCGACGATCACGGTCGAGTTCGGAACGGTGCTCGTGCCGTAGTCGGTGCCGGCGGCAAGGGCGTCGTCCTTCATGTACTTGGCGTGGCCGTCCAACCAGGTCACGTTGTTGCCGCTGGAGTAGCGCAGCGCCGTCTCCGCCGTGTACGGAGTGTTCGGGTCCGAAGCCGGGTGCTTCGCCCAGCCCGTGTCCGTGTAGATGCAGTAGACGTCGTGCGGCTGGATGATCGGGTACATGCCCGGAGCGGCCGCGGTGTAGTAGCCAAGTGTGCTCGTGTAGCTCGGATGCCGCGACTCGACAAAGAAGACCGTGGTCGCCGGCTCGGTGGCAGCGGACGACGTGCGGCTCTCCGCGTGGTCGCAGTTCGGCCACGGCGACAGGAACAGGTAGTTGTACCCGTAGTACGGGAACAGGTTCTGGTTACGGAACCAGGCGTATGGTCCGGAGCCGAAGACGTTGTTCGCGTCGTTCGCGCTCGGGTCGACCATCAGCTTCAAACTCTTGATGTAGGGCTGAATCGCCCACACCCACGAGTCGACGCGGTGAACGCCGT
>CAZIIS010000076.1:0-13347 GCA_964539295.1 uncultured Fimbriimonadaceae bacterium
AGCAGAAGCGTCGGCCCAGCGGGGTCAGCTTCACGCGATCCTCATCGGCCTGCAGCCAACCCTTCGCAACGAGCCCGTCCACCGTTTTCCTTGGCAAGTTCAACCTTGTGGTGGAAATGCCGTCGTTCAACCGGATGCCTAACATGATGCTCTCGAACCGCACGGTGGCCTCATCCAGCCGCTCCTCGTCCTCCCATGCCGGCCTGCCCGTACCGATAGCTTCGCAATAGGCGAGGGGGTTGCGGATGACGGTGCGGCGCACGCGGACGGCATCGGCTTCGCCGCGCTCGGCGACGCAGCCGACGGCGCCCGGCCCGTACCCCAGGTACTCCTCGGCGTTCCAGTACGCCAGGTTGTGCGCGCACCGGTACCCGGGCCGCGCGTAGTTGCTGATCTCATATTGGGGCAGTCCGGCGGCGGCGCACCGCTCGGCGGCGAGGTCGGCCATCTCTACCTGAAGGCCCTCGTCCGGCAGGTCCAGGCGCCCTTGCTCCACCAAGTGGTGGAACGGCGTCCCCTCCTCGATGGTCAGGGCGTAAAGGCTCAGGTGTTCGGGTTGAAGCGCCAGCGCCGCGTCGAGGTCGCGCGCCCACCCTTCCAGGTTCTGCCCCGGAAGGCCGTACATCAGGTCCAAGCTCAGGTTGGCAAAGCCCGCGCTTCGCGCCGCGGCGACGCCCGAGACGACGTCCTCGGGCGAGTGGATCCGCCCAAGGCGGCGCAACAGCACGGGGTCGAAGCTCTGCGCGCCCATGCTCAGGCGGTTCGCGCCGGCCTCGCGCAGCGCGCAAAGCCGCGGTTCGTCGACCGTGCCGGGGTTGGCTTCGACGGAAACCTCCGCGGGTTCAACCAAGTGGTGGACGCCGCACACAGCGCCGAGGATCCGACCGAGTTGCGCCGGGGGGAGGAGCGTGGGCGTTCCGCCGCCCACGTAGATCGTCTTGGCGGGTCTGCCCTCCCAGGGCGAGCGATCGATCTCGGCCACGATCGCTTCCGCCGTGCGTTCCATCAGCGCCGTCGGGGCGGCCATGCTGTTGAAGTCGCAGTAGCCGCATTTGCGCACGCAAAACGGCACGTGAACGTAGACCGCGATCGGGCGGCTGGGTACCACGATTCCACTATGTCACAGACGTTCTGAAGACGCGGTGGGGCCGTCTGCCAGGTTCGAACCGACAAATCGGCGGCGAATGTCAGGAGCTGGTGCAAAAATGCGAGGACTTCCTCGTATAATATCTATACGCTAACTTTGCGTTATCGGATTTCGGTGATTGAGGAAGGAACTATGTTGCGAAGATTGGCAGTGCTGGCAATGGTCGGCGGGTGCGCGGTCGCTTCTCAAGCCTTGACGTTGTTCGATTTCGAAGAGCTTGCGCTTGGGAACGGGTACACGCAGATCTCGTTGACAAAGGACGGCCTTACCATGACGATCTCGGAGCCCGGCACGACGTTCCGGATCGTCGATTACAGCCCGTATTCGTGGCCGCTGAGTTGGAAGAAGCGCACGCTGATTCCAGACACGAACTGCCGGTTGCCGATGCTGGCCAATTTCAGCAAGGGGCTGTACGGCTTCGAGATCCAGGCGACCGACCCGGGCGCCGACGCCGACTGGCTGTACGTCGAGGGGTATGAAGGTGCGGACGGGACCGGGAATCTGCTGGCCAGCACCGAGTTCCTCTGGACCGCCGAGATGGCGGCGCCGAACTACGCGGGCCTGTGCATCCTTGCGCCGGCAGGGAAGGCCATCCAGTCGGTCAAGTTCTACTCCAAAGGCAACGGCGACCTGATGACCATGTTGTGGGACAACGTGACGGTCGAGGCCGTGCCGGAACCCGCGACGATGCTCGCCCTGGGCGTCGGCGTGGCGGCTCTTTTTGCAAGACGGCGGAAGTAACCTCTGTCCGCTCCAGACGAAACGAGCCCGGACCGCCATCGGCCCGGGCTCGTCATTGCGTGAGGTAAGGGTCAGCGCGCGGCGGCTTCTGCGGCGTCGACCGTGTTGCTGAGCAGACTCGCGACGGTCATCGGACCGACTCCGCCCGGCACCGGGGTGATCCACGAGGCGCGCTCGGCGCACGCTTCAAACTCGCAGTCGCCCACGTCGGTGGCGCGTCCCTCGACCTTGTTGTAGCCGGCGTCGATCACGACGGCGCCAGGTTTGATCCAGTCGCCCTTCACGAACTCCGGTTTGCCGACTGCGGCCACGAGGACGTCGGCCTGGCGGCAAAGGTCGGGCAGGTCGACGGTTCGCGAGTGCGCGATCGTCACGGTGGCGTGGCGTTCGAGCAGCATGAGCGCGGCGGGCTTGCCCAGGATTACGCTGCGCCCGATCACCACCGCGCGTTTGCCCTTGAGCTCGATGCCTGCGCTGTCGATCAGCTTCATGATGCCCAGCGGCGTGGCGCATCGGAAACCGGGAAGACCCGCGGTGAGCCGCCCTAGCGATTCGGGGGTGATGCCGTCCACGTCCTTGGCCGCGCCGAGCGCCAGCAGCGCCTGGCTCTCGTCCAGGTGCTTGGGCAGCGGGTGCTGGATCAGCACGCCGTGTACCTTGGGGTCCGCGTTGTAGGTCTGGATGCGGGCGATCAGCTCCTCTTGGCTGGTGGCATCGGTGACGTCCCATGCGCCGCTCTCAATGCCGACCCAGCCGGCCCACTTCTGCTTCATCCCCACGTAAGCCAGGCTCGCGGGGTCCTGCGCCGCCACGAGCGCCTCGATGCGCGGCACGATCCCTCGTTGTCGAAGCGCCTCCACCCGCGGCTTAAGTCCCTCGCGCACCTCGCGCGCCAACGCCTTTCCATCCAGCAGCTTTGCCATCGTTCGTTTCAACCTCGCCGTTCGATCTCGGCGTTCTTCTCCATCACCCCTTGCCTCATAGTTTCCTGAAACTCGTCAAGCTTTGCTGCGAGCTTGGGATCGGTCATCGCCAGCATGCGAACGGCGAGTAGGCCCGCGTTCTTGGCGTTGTTGATGCCGACCGTGGCGACCGGGATGCCGCTGGGCATCTGGACGATGGAGTAAAGCGAGTCGACGCCTCCGAGAGCCTTGGTCATCACCGGGACGCCGATGACCGGCAGGGTGGTGAGGGCGGCCAGCACGCCGGGGAGGTGCGCGGCGCCGCCGGCGCCGGCGATGATCGCCTTGAGTCCTCGTTTTCGAGCGGAGCGGGCGTACTCCAGGGCACGGTCCGGCGTGCGGTGCGCGCTAATCACCTGCATCTCATAGGGAACGCCGAACAGCTTGAGCACCTCTTCTGCGGGCAGCATCACGTCGAGGTCGCTGTGAGAGCCCATGATAATACCGACGATGGGGTCGCTCATAACCAAAAGGATACTCCCGCTTGGGGAGGGGGCTGTGGAAAAGTAGGCCCGGAAAACGCCCCCGGACCCGGTGCGAACACCGCGGCTATTTCGTCCTTTCTCATAACCAGGCCGCTGGCCGGTTGACCCTTTATTGTTGAGGACCAGAAGATGAGCCCGAAGAACCTGTTCGAGACCCAGGCAACCCTTAAGGTTATTGGCGTCGGCGGAGGCGGGTGCAACGCCGTCAACCGCATGATCGACGCGGGCGTCGCCGGAGTGGAGTTCATTGCCATGAACACCGACCGCCAGGCGCTCGACACCAACCGCGCCGAGGTGATGGTGCCGCTTGGCGTCACCACCACCCGCGGTTTGGGCACGGGCGGCGACCCCAAGCGGGGCGAAGCGTCGGCCCGCGAGAGCGAGAAGCAGATCCAGGAACTCGTCGAGAAGGCCGACATGGTCTTCGTCACCGCCGGCATGGGCGGCGGCACCGGTACGGGCGCCGCGCCCGTGGTGGCCGAGATCGCCCGCCGGCACGACGTGCTCACCGTTGGCGTGGTGACCAAGCCGTTCTTCTTCGAAGGACCCAAGCGGAAGCGACAGGCTCTGGAGGGCGTCGAGCGCCTGAAGAGCCAGGTCGATACGCTCATCGTGATCCCCAACGATCGGCTGATCAGCGTGGTCGAGAAGCGCACGTCCCTGCAGGACGCGTTCAACCTTGCGGATGACGTGTTGCGGCAGGGCGTTCAGGGGATCAGCGACATCATCATGCAGCCCGGTCTGATCAACGTCGACTTCGCGGACGTGAAGTCGGTGATGCAGAACGCGGGCGTCGCGCTGATGGGCATGGGCGTGGGCGTGGGGGAGCAGCGCGCTCGCGTGGCTGCCGAGGCCGCGGCCAACTCGCCGATGCTCGAGACCAGCATCCAGGGCGCTCGGAAGATCCTGGTCAACTTCACGACCGGGCCCGACTTCACCCTGGGCGAGGCGAACGACGCGATGGAGTACATCCTCCAGCTCGCCGACGCCGAGAACGCCGAGATCTTCATGGGGCACGTGCTCAAGGAAGAGTGCGGCGACCAGGTTCGCGTCACCCTGCTGGCCGCGGGGATGGACAGCGAGCAGCCGCGGACCGAGGACCGCGAGGTCTTCGAGCCGCTGCCGGAGGCCCCGAAGCCCGCTCCCAGGCCGGAGCCGGTCGCGACGGCTCCGCAACGAGTGCCGGTCGAAGTCGGCGCCGCCCGCCGTCGAGGCGTGGGCGAGCCGATCGGCCTGAACGAGTTCGATTTCGATATCCCGGCTTTTCTCCGCCGGCAACGTTCCGGCAACTGAACGTCTTTCTGACGCAACGTACTGGTCCAACAATCGCCCCGTCAAATCGGCGGGGCTTTTTTTCGTTGCGGGGCGCCGACGGAGTCTAGGCGGGTTTGGCCCGCCGGTGCCACAAGGCGATGGCGGGGGTCATCTCTTCGTCGAACAGCACGAAGCTGTCGTCGGCGTAGAGCAACTCCAGGAACGCTTGGATCACCTTGGCCTGCTCGGGTGTGAAAAGGGTGCAGGTGTTGTCGAAGAACGACTCGTAGTTGCCGAGGGGGCAGAGCGAGTACATGGTGTACGTGGCCGCATCGCCCTCGACCTCGCGAAGCGCGGCGCACATGAAGGCGGGCAGGTAGTAGACGAACGCGGAGATCGTGAGGGCGATCATGTTGGCGGCGTGCCGCTCCAGCACGTTGGGCGGTACCTCCTGCCACCGGACGCCGGCGAGGGCTTTCTCCATCTCCTGCCAGCCCTCCTGAACCTCCCGGGCAAGCGGGCTGGTGACCTGCTTGGGCGGCTCCTGGTCCTCGAACGCCGCCAACGCCATCTCCCTGAACTGGATCGCCCCGTTGCTCATCGTCACCCTCGTTCCCCAGCCCGACTCATAGTCGGTGTTCCATTGTGGCCGATCGCAAAGCCGTCAGGCAAAACGATGTGCCCGCGGGCAAGCCCGGCGGGCACATCGCGGCCGGGTTTTCCCTAGAACCGGACCCCGACCATCAGGCTGAAGCCATCGGTCTTGTACCCTTCGGCGGCGCCGGCGAGCCGGTAGGAGGCTTCGAAGAAGCCCGCATCGCCGATCTTGACGCCAAGCATGACCTTGGCTGCGAGGGTCCATGTGGTGAACGATTCGCCCGGGTTGAGGCTGGTCAACCCCACGCCGCTGGAACCGCCGGTCTGGCCCGCCATCTTGCCGGAGTTGAGCGCCAAACCCACGCCGAGGCCGGCGTACATGGTCGGACTTCCAGGCGCCGTACCGTCCGTGGAGAACGGCACGCGCTCGGCGTACATCAGGTCGAACGAGTCGAGCCGATTGCCGTTGCCGGCGTGGCGAAGGAAGTCGCACTCGACAGAAGCCTCCCCGATCTCGGGGTTCAAAAGGCTCGTGGAGGGCAACTGGAACCCCAAGCCAAGGATGTAGCCCGCGTACTTCGAGAAGTCGCGCGACGTCGAGTCGGTCAAGTAGTTGACGCCGAGGCGAATCGAGAGCGGTTTGGGTTGGATCTCCTGAGCCATCGCGAGCGGAGCGATTGCGAGCACCGCCGGGATCGACATCAGTGTCATTTTGGTACTACGTCTCATAACACAACCTCACCTGAAACGTCACATTACCCTGGATTATAAGGGCGCAACGCATTCACTCATGATCTACGACTTGACCATCTATCTTGTGGCAATGGGCGCGATTGCATCCTGCAGAAGTTCCATGCGGTTCCGACCCAAAGCTGTGCTAGGCGCCGGCATCGCCGCGCGAAAACTCCAGCGCCTCCCGCTTCAGCAGCAGCCCCACGTGGAACCGCACGTCCTCCTCGCTCGCGCCCGTTTCCGCCGCGACCGCCTTCGCCAGTACGCCGACGGCCGTCCACCCGCAGCCCGCGCGACGCAGGGCGCCGAAGGCCGCGTGGACCACCTCCGGGCGGATGAGGGGCAGCGTCTCGTCGTAGAAGGCGAGCGTCTCCGCGCCCTCGGCCACCTTCAGACCTACGTCGCTCAGCCGAACCCGGTCTGCGTGCAAGTCGATAACATGGCTGGCGTAGGTCTCGAAAAGGCGGGCGAACGGCGGAGGGGCGCCGATCGCCTCGGCGCCTTTGCGGCGAGCCCGGGCTGCTTCCTCGGTCTCGGTTCGGGCGAGCGACGCCACCTCGTCGAACAGGCCCAACAACCGTTCCGTGACGCGCTCAACCGTGAAGAGCTCCTCGCAGCGCGCCCTTCCCGCCGCGCCCATGCGCGTTCGAAGGTCGGCGTCGTGGAGGAGGGAGGCCAAGGCCTCGCGCAGTCGGTCGGCGTCCACCCACACGCTCTGCGCCAGCAGCAGGAAGTCCGTCATGAAGTCGGAGGCGGGAGACATCGCCCCGATCCTGGAGAGCCCCGGCATCCAGTAGGTCGGCACGAGGAGGCCGGTCTCGCCATGCACGACGAGGTCGCGCATGCCGTCCCAATCTGAGGTGATGCACGGCAGGCCCGCCGCCATCGCCTCCAGCGTGACCGTGCCCAGCCCCTCTTGCACCGTGTCGCCGGGGAAAACGAACAGGTCTGCGGCGGCGAAGTAGAGCGAGCGGAGCGCCGGCGAGACCTCGGCGCGGGTGATGAGCCGCTCGCCAAGCCCAAGCGCTGCGCCCTGTCGGGCGATGCGCTCCCGGTAGCCGGGGGTGTTCTCGACGCCGGCGATGACCAGGCTTCCACGGCCCCTGGAGGCGTCGCGGAAGGCCCGCAGCAGCGGCAACAGGTCGGCCTTCGAGTTGGGGGTCAACCTGCCGAGGAAGAGCGCGATCGGGCCGTCCTCGGGCAGCCGAAGCAACCTGCGGGCGTCGGCCTGGCGCTCCGGAGTGGACGGTCGGAACGTGCGGCCGTCCACGCCGTGACGCACCAAGTCCAGGCGGAACGGAAGCGGCGTGCCCTCCGGGGCGAGGTAACCGTCGAAGGTGCGCCGGACCGCCTCCGAATACGCTTCGCTCAGAACGACAAGCGAATCGAACGGCACCGGAACGGCCCCGGCCAGAGCCTTGAGGGCCAGGAACAACCGGTAAGCGCCCAGCGAGTGCGAGTCGCACACGATCGGGGTGGGGCCGGCGGCGAACCGGTCCCGCAGGTACCGCCCCGGGCCCAGTTGGGCCGGGTCGATCAGGTAGAGCACCCGTTCTTCGCCGTCCCGCCAGACGTCGGGCAGGGCGTGGAGCGGGTAGAAGCGCAGCACGCCCTTGCCTTGTCGCTCGCGCGGCAGAACGGAACGGGCGACGGCGGCCAGGCGGTCGGTCTGCGCCATCAGACGAGGGGGTAGGAACACCTCCATCGCCCCCACGCGAGGGCTGGCGACCAGCGCTCGCAACTGAGACGAGATCATCAGGTTGGCGCCGTGGACCTCGAGGCCCTCTACGTCTGGGTCGAGGTGTTCGAGCTGATGGAGCAGCACGCTAACGGTGTGGGTCATGGCAGATCCTCGTGGCGGCGGGTTTTCCGATCCCCGGTTTTTGACCGGCCTGTTAGGTCGTATTGCTGGTTTTCGACGCCCCGCGGTCGGTTCCCCCTAAAGAGATCCCGAGATGCACCCGTAATGAAGAACAGAAGCGACGGACCTTCGGCAGAAACAGGGCACGACGGGGGCGACCCCGCTCACGCAAAGCCACGGACCTCGCGAAGCGCCCACGGGCGCGACGTCGAGGCCGCCGGGTTGCCTGTTGAAGGACCGAGAACTCATTGGAGGGTCTGTCGTGAAGATATCAACCGAACAAGTCAAGAAGGTCCTTTCCGCCGCCGCGCATCCCGCGCCCGATATGAAGTCGGTCGACAAGACCGTCATCAAGCTGATGGATGCGGAGCTGATCGCCAAGCTCACCCTCGAGGTCGAGAAGATGGGGGACCGCGAGGAGATGGTGGCCGCGCTCAAGGCGCGCATCGAAGCCGGCGAGTACCAGCCTACCGGCGACGACATCGCCGATGCGATGATCCGGCGGGCCGTTGCGGACAGCATCGCGTAGGGCGGGTCAAGGAAGCAGTTTCGGGTCGTTGGCACAGACGCCGACGGCCCGTTTCGTTTTTCGGGGCGCCTCGGGTCTAGTGGCTTTGGAATGGCGCCGGCGCCACGAGCAGGTTGCTGTCGACGACCCCCACGTACCACTCGGAGCGCACTTCGTCGGGCTTCTCGTGCCAATCGTAGAGATAGCCGTCGACCAACGGCATCTTGGGCAGTCGGTTCGCCAGGTTATGGCACGGCACCCACATCTCGGCCAGCACCGGATAGTACTCCGAGGGCAACGGGGGCTGCATAAACCGGTAATCGTCCGTGACGTCGACGACGACCAGCTTTGCCAGGTTGTAATCCCAAAGGTTTCCCGCGATGACCGCCAACATTGACCTCCCTGTCGTCAACCTTAGGGACGAAAGGAAGCGGCGCTTCGCCGCGCCTGCGGCCGAGAACGGGACGGGAAGCTAGGATCGCTCCGGGGCGATGGCGGGGCGCTCCGGGGCGATGGCGGTCGGCATTCGGAACGCGCCCTCGATGTCCTCGGTCATGGCGTCCTTGGGGGTCCCGTAGACCTGCTCCAGCGTTTGCCTGAACGGCAGCAGGATCGTCACGCGACGGTTGCTGAAGTGGAACGGGTCGTTCGGGTCGCGGAGCCGCTTGGGCCCGAAGCCGCGGGTGGCGCGAACCTGGTCCTCGGCCACCCCTCCAGCGCGCAACAGGCGGTAGACGGCCATGGCTCGGTCGTTGCTGAGCAGGGTGTTGTCGTAGCCGTTCCGTCCGACGTAGGGCCTGGCGTCCGTGTGACCATCGATGAACATTGGCCGATGCGAGCGCGCGAGGATCGGCGCCACCTTGAGGATGAGCCGACGCGCTTGGGGCTGCACCTGGTCGGAACCGAGCAGGAAGAAGACCTCGCCCGTGCGTTCCACGAAGCTGATCTGGAGCCCTTCCGAGTTCACCTCCATCAGCACGTCCTTTGCCAGTTCGCCGACTCCGGCGGCGCCTCCGGCGAACTCCTTCTCGATCGCGTCTTTCATCTCGCTTTCGAGCTTCTGGAACTCCTGCACCTCGGCCTTGAATTGGCTGTCGCGATGGCCGTCGTCGCCGGCTCTCTTCTGGTAGGGCAGACCGCCCTCCGGCTGGATGCGCACCTGGGTTTTCGGCGTGTCCTTCATGAAGCCGAACGGGTCGTTGAAGTACCCCTGGACCACCGCGCGCGTTTCCTGCGACATGCCCATGATCCACATCACCAGGAAGAAGGCGAACATGGCCGTCATGAAGTCGGCGTAGGCGACCTTCCAGGCTCCGCCATGGTGACCGTGGCCGGAGACCTTTTTCTTCTTGATGATGATCGGGGCGCCTTCTTGCATCGCGCTTCCCCGCTAGGCGGCCTCTTTCTCCTTGACCGCCTTTTCGAGCTCCTGGAACCCGGGCCGCACGCTGGGATCGATGTTGCGGCGGGCGAACTCGACGCATGTGATCGGCGATTCGCCGCGGGCGAAGCTGAAAAGCGCGTACCGGATGCAGCCCATGTACTGCGCCTCGGAGCGCTGCCGCAAGGTGAGCGCGCGCGAAAGGGTTCCGAACACCACGTATCCGAGGAAGATGCCCAGGAAGGTGCCGACCAACGCCGCGGCGACCGAGTGGCCGACCACCGCCGCCTCGCCGCCGATCTTGCCCATCGTGACCACGACGCCCAAGACGGCGGCCACGATGCCGACGGCGGGCATCGCGTCGCCGACGTTCTGCAGCGCTTCGGACGGGATCGCGGCCTCTTCGTGCGCGATCTCGAGGTCGATCTCCATCATCTCGGAGAGGTCGTGCGGCCCCACGGCGCCCGTCAACACCACCTTCATCGTGTCGGCGAAGAAGGCGACCGCGGTTTGGTTGGCCAGGAAGCTGGGAAACTTCTTGATGAGTTCGCTCTCTTCGGGCCTTTCGATGTGCTTCTCCAGGCCGAGCAGGCCCTCCTTTCGGGCCACGGCGAACAACTGGTACATCATCCGGAGCAGGTCGATGTAGGACTGTTTGTTGGCGGGGTCGGGCTTGAGGAGCCCCATCACGGCTTTCAGCGTGGACTGGACGCCCTTGATGCCGTTGGAGCCAAGGAAGATACCGAACGCGGCGCCGCCGAGGATGATCAACTCGGCCGGCTGCATGAGCACGCCGATGTTGCCCTTCTCCATGATGTAACCGAGAAGGACAAAGACAACGCCTATAACAATTCCAATAAACGTAAACATCGAACCGCTGTCGCGCCGAGGCAGCGATCCCGCCGCTCCCCGGGACCCGCTACAATACGATTGTCGGTCCCGTCTTCCTCATAACTCACCCATGCCGGACGCAGCGAAAAAGATAAGGCTTCTTGACCCCCATACGATCAACCAGATCGCCGCGGGAGAGGTGGTCGAGCGCCCGGCCTCCATCGTGAAGGAGCTCACCGAGAACGCGCTCGACGCCGGGGCGACGAGGGTCGAGGTCGACCTCGAACAGAGCGGCCGGAAGCTCATCCGGGTGGCGGACGACGGCTGCGGCATGACGCTGGAGGACGCCCAGTTGGCGTTGCAGCGCCATGCGACCAGCAAGATCGCGTCGGCCGGCGACCTGTTCAAGGTGGTCTCGCTCGGTTTCCGTGGCGAGGCGCTCCCATCGATAGCATCGGTCTCGCACATGACCGTCTCCACGGGCAATGTGGAGGGGTTGCGGAACGTGCTGGTGATCGACGGCGGCAAGCCGTCGCCTCCCGCCGCGGGTTCCGGGCCACGCGGCACGGAGATCCGGGTCGAAGACCTGTTCTTCAACACCCCGGCCCGGCTCAAGTTCCTGAAGACCGACCCCACCGAGCTCTCGGCCGCCGTGGAGGTGCTCTCGAAGTACGCGATCGCCTATCCCAACGTGTCGTTCCGGCTTCGGCACGGCGGGAACGTGCTGGTGGAGACGACCGGCTCGGGCGACACGCTCGTGGCGCTGTCGGAGGTTTGGGGGCGCGACGTGGCCAAAGCGCTCGCCCCCGTAGACCTGTTCAACGGCGAGGTGCGCGTGCGCGGCTACGTCAGCCCGCCCCATTTCACCCGCCCGACGCGCGCGTTCCAGTGGTTCTACGCCAACGGCCGTGCGGTGCGGTCGAAGGCGGTCACCGCCGCGTTGGACCAGGCGTACCGCTCGCTCACCCCGGAGCGCCGGCATCCGGTGGCGCTGCTCATGCTGGAGATCGACCCGGCGAAGCTGGACGTGAACGTGTCGCCCACCAAGAGCGAGGTGCGGTTCTTGAACGAGGGCGCGGCGTTCGACGCGATACGCCGGGGCGTGAAGGGGGCGTTGCTCGACCACGGCATGATCCCGAGCGTGGAGGGCGTGAGCGCCGCGAATGAGGCGCTGCGCCAGGTGGGGGCATTGCCGGCCCAGGCGCCGCTGATGGACGTCGGCGCCTTCGGCCGGTGGGCGCCGCACGCTGCCGCACAGGCCCCGCTTGCCATGCCCAACCCCGAACCGGATCGGGACCCCGTTCCGATGGAGTCCGCCAGGCTTCCCGATATGATGGAGGGGCTGCGGGTGTTGGCCCAACTGGAACGCACCTACATCCTGGCGGAAAACCGCTACGGGCTGATGATCGTCGACCAGCACGTGGCGCACGAGCGGATCATCTACGAGCAACTGCTTCAGTCGCGGGGGGCGACCCCGGTGCAGCGCCAACCGCTGCTCACGCCCGAGACGGTGCACGTCGACCGCCGCACCGCGGAGGCGGTCGGCGAGCGGCTGGACGACCTGCGGCAGGTGGGTTTTGAACTTGAACCGTTTGGGGGGGAGAGCTTCCTGGTGCGGTCGGTCCCCGCCTCGTTGCGCACCAAGCACCCGATCAAGGCGCTGCGCGACCTGCTCGAAGAGCTGGCCGACGGCACGACGCCGGGAGGGCTGGTACCCACGCGCGACAAGGTGTTCATCCTGAGCGCGTGCAAGATGGCGGTGAAGGCGGGCGACACGCTGAGTCACGCGGAGATGGAGAAGCTGTTGGCGGACCTGGCGAAGACGGAGAACCCGTACCTCTGCCCCCATGGCCGGCCGATCGCCATCGTGATGAGCAAGGAGGAGCTGTTGCGGAGGTTCAAGCGCGCGTGAAGGCGACCACCATCCTCGGGATCGACCCTGGCCTGGAGCGGATCGGCTTCGGCGTGCTGCGCAAGCAGGGCTCGAGCATCGTGCCGGTCGAGTACGGCCTCATCTGCACCCCGCGGATCAGCCTGCCGGAGCGCCTCAAGCTGGTCTACGAGGAGGTGGGCGCGCTGATGGACCGCGCGAAGCCCGACGCCTTCGCCACGGAACGCCTTTTCTTCGCCCAGAACAAGACCACGGCGATCGACGTGGCGAAGGCGCTCGGCGTGGTGTTGCTGGCGGCGGCCGAGCGGGGGCTTCCCCACCGCGAGTACGCCCCCCCCGAGGTCAAACTGGCGGTCGTCGGTACCGGCTCGGCCGAGAAACGGCAGGTGCAGTTCATGGTCACCCGGATCCTGGGCTTGGCGGAGACGCCCAAGCCGGACGACGTGGCGGACGCGCTGGCCATCGCCATCACCCACGCGCTCAAACCGGTCCTCTAGCCGACGGGGTAGCCCGTCCCGCGTTCGCGCACCAGCGCGTCGCCGAAAAGGTCGGGTTGGGGATTCGGGGGATCGGCGGAGAGGGCTTCTGCCAGCCCTTCGGGCGAGGCAAGCGGCCTTGCGCCCAGCGCGCCCAAGGCGTGGCAGGCCTTGTCCCCGGGCAGGTCCATGAACCAGACCTGGCAGGTCCGCCGGCGCAGGGCCTCGCTCGCTCCGTGCCATGTGCCGCCGCGCTGCAGGCGGGGGCGCACGACGACCGCGTGGGGGCCGGCGGCGTAGATGAGCGCGTTTCGCTCCATCGCGCGGCCCGTGGTGAACTCAGCGTCCGGTTCCGACGGCGAGAGCCGGCACACCCCGGCCTTACTCCCCGCCACCGCCAGGCCGAAGGGCGCCACCTCCAGGACCCGGCCGCCCGACTCCAGCGCCCCGCGCGCCGCCAGTCGGTCGGCGCCGAGCGCGC